>JALYQL010000321.1 GCA_030855855.1 Bacteroidota bacterium
CGATTATACTGTAAAGGATTTTCTTTTTAAGGCTCATTCCGTAAATATAACGAAGATCGCATTTGAAAAGCCCTGGCCTGCTTTAGCAGCATCCGCCACCGGGAGCACAGCACGATTTTTCTGTTGGCTGCAATTCCGCAAGTGTCAACTTTGTTTTTACTCCAGTGCCGCAATTATCGCTTGCCAGGCAAGCAGTATGTTTCGATGTCAGTAGGAAATTTTTGCCATCGAAATCAACGCCGTATTTGCCGATCGTATCACTCTGGTATTCGACTTCTATTTCTCCGTCCTGCACGTTCAGCACTTTTTCTGAAAGCGCAATGATCCCGATTAATTTTTCAGGAGCTAAGCGATGATCAAAATCACCGGCTTCCCATAATTGAAAATTGACTACTCTTTCATCACGCACACGCCCGCCGCAATCGATAAAATGTTTGGTTACCTGGCCGACTTCCGTTACATGAAAGTGGTTCGGTACCGTTTTTCCATTTGGTAGTATGAAGTTGAGCTGGTCAACTGTATTGAGCCCGGTTTTAAACTCAGATAGTGTCATAGTTTTTCGATTTTAATATTAATCGTAATATTACGATTAATATTCAGGCCCTCAAAAATCTTCCTTTTTAAAAGCTATGATGTGCTGATAGTCAGAGGGAATGATTTCAATCAAAAATCCATTATGACCGGAATTTGCTGATTTATTTTTTTGTTCCTTCGCGGATTATGACTTCAACTTTATCAAAAGACTTTTCATCCTTGGGCACGTAATGGTTTTGTGTCTCTTTCATTACGTCTACGGTCACATTGATATTTTCCTGCGCGCTCAGCACAATAATATTCACATCCGCGTTTACCGCTTTTATTTTTTTGATCATTTCGAGCCCGTCGGCGGCATCAAAGTATTTGGTATTAAGCTGGTAATCCATAATGATCACATCCGGGTTGTGATGCATGTTGTCAAGACAAACTTCTCCGACAGGAAATACCTTGATTTTTGCACCGGGAAATTTGTTACGTAAAAAAATCTCAAGCGTTTTAGCATAGATTGAATTGTCCTCTACAATGAAAATCAATCCCGGGTCTTTCCTTTTACGATCAAACATATAGTGCGTTTTTTAAGTTAGTTGTATTTTTTTATGCTCGGCTTTTGCTTCTTTCAGCGCGGCTTTATACAGCGGGAGGAATTCCGAGAACAGCTTTTTTATTTCCGGAAGTTTTTCCGGGCTTGTTATTAATTCAATTTCATTCAGGAAGGGGGTAACCGTATTTCCCAGTCCGAAAGGCAGGAGCGAAGATTTGAGCTTATGCGCCATCCTGCGCGCGCCGGAGATGTTTTTTTTACGAATGGAATTTTCCAGCGATGCCACATCTTGCGGCGTATCATTTATAAACAGCTCAAGTAGCTCGCTCATCGATGCTTTGTCTCCGTTCACCAGCTCAATGAAATGCTCAAGGTTGAGCAGCTTTGATTTTTTTGCCGGAGCCGGAGCTTTACTTTTTTTACCGGTCCTGTTTTTTGTTTCATCCGAATGAAGCAGCAGGCTGATCTTTTCATACAGTCCGTTGCTATCAATCGGTTTTGAAATGTATTCATTCATGCCCGCAGCAAGACATTTTTCCCGCTCGCCATCCAGCGCATTGGCCGTCATCGCAATGATCGGAACTTCACTCTTTAATTTTTTCCTGATCACGCCTGCTGCTTCATAGCCACCCAGCACCGGCATCTGCATGTCCATGAGCACAAGATCGTATTTTTTTATTTTTATTTTTCCGATGGCTTCTTTACCATTGCCCGCAGTTTCTGTTTTTATTCCCATGTCGGCGAGAATGATTTTCGCAAGCTTTTGATTGATCACGTTGTCTTCCACCAGCAGAATGCTAATACCGGCCACCACGCTCTTCGGTTGTTTTGTTTTCTTTGCACCAGGTATTTTTTCCGTCGCACCGGCAAGCCCAAAAGGAATTACAACTGTAAAAACAGAACCGTTTCCCGGCTTGCTTTTTACGTTTACCGTTCCACCCTGCAGTTCGGCAATGCTTTTTACGATGCTCAACCCGAGACCTGTTCCGCCATATTTTCTCGTCGTATCATTGCTCGCCTGGTTGAAGCGATCGAAGATGGAAGTAAGCTTGTCGGCCGGTATGCCGATCCCTGTATCGGTTACGCTGAATTCGATCAGCGCATTCGTTTTATTTTTTTTGCTGACCCTTGCATGAACGTTAATGGTTCCTTTATCGGTGAACTTGATCGCGTTCCCTGCCAGGTTGGTGATGATCTGTGTAAGCCGTGTCGGATCGCCAAGTACGATCTCCGGAATATTTTTATGCGCGGCAAAAGTGATCTTTAGCTTTTTTCCTTTAGCCGTTTCGCTGAACATCACTGCAAGCGTATCAAAAATACCGCGTATGCTCATCGTTGTTTTTTCGATCGTCATCATGCCAGCTTCGATCTTGGAATAATCCAGGACATCGTTGATGATCACCATCAGGTTTTTTCCCGATGAGCGGATCGTGTGCACATAATCTTTTTGCTTTTTGTCCAGCTTTGTTTTGACAAGCAATTCCGTGAAACCTACGATCGCGTTCATCGGCGTCCTGATCTCGTGGCTCATGTTCGCAAGGAAACGGCCTTTGAGCAGCGATGCTTCTTCTGCAAGCTCTTTGGCAATGATCAGCTGCCTTTCCAGCTCTTTCTGCTCGGTGATATCGGTGGAGACGCTTGCTACAAGCGTTACATTCCGGGCACCATCGAAAAGTGGAAATAAATTGGTGATAAAAGTATGCTCGCCATCATGCAGCGGAACATGGTGCTGCAGTACAACTCCTTCTTTTGATTCGATCACATTATCTTCCTGCATGCGGAAACGATCCGCTAGCTCTTTCGGAAAAAGATCGTAATGGGTATGATTCACCACCCGCTCTTCCGGCTGGCGGATCATCGATAAATACTGCTCGTTCACCATAAGTATTTTTCCTTTAATATCCTTCAGCATGACAATCGAAGTCGTCTTGTCGATGAGCGATTGCAGCAGTTTTTTAGTGTAATCGGATTTATGCATTTCATTCTGCACCTCCTTTTTCTGCTTACGCAACTCCAATTGAGCAATCACCTGCTTGGCGAGTATGGTGAGCGCAAGCGATTCTTCTTCTTTTAAATTCCGCGGCACCGAATCAATCACGCATAACGTTCCGAGATTATATCCATCCGCAGTGGTTAAAGGTGCCCCTGCATAAAAACGAATATTCGGATCACCCGTAACCAGCGGGTTAGAAACAAAACGTTCGTCCTGCTGCGCATCGCGTACATAAAAAATTTTCTTTTCCATTATCGCATATTGGCAAAAAGAAATTTCTCTTGAGGTTTCTATTGGTTCGAGGCCAATGCGCGCTTTGAACCATTGTCTTTTTTCATCGATAAGGCTGATCAATGCGATAGGCGATTTGCAGATAATGGAAGCCAGCTGCGCAATATCGTTGAATTCACCTTCCGCTAAAGTGTCGAGAATTTCGTAGCTGTCCAGCGCATCCAGGCGCTCTTTTTCATGAATCGGTATAGGTAAATTGGTTATCATATTCCGCAATTCAAAATATAAACTATAAAAATCGTAGCTGTATATACGATAAAATCCTGCGCAGCTCTTCCTGCTGTTCAAAGTACAATACTTTTCTTAAACAAAAAAGGACTAAACGTATTATTATCCGGCCGTCACCAGGAAGCGAAGCCGGGAATCAAAAATAGGTGGAGAACCCAAACTGAAATCCTGCTGTTCGCGCCGCCGGATTACCCAACAAATCACGCTGCCAGTGGTAACGGTAATTCGCACGGATCACTGTTTGCTGCGAAGGACGGAAGCTAATGCCCGGAACAATTGCAAAAACATGGTCGTAAATAGTTCCGCCGGTTTCGTTGAACGTTCCAACATTATAATCGGTATACTCTGTTCTGAGCGCGATGTTCAGCGTGCTGTTTTCCCATCCAAGCATTTTTCGTTTAATGATGGGCTGCACAATATCCAGGAATCCTCCCTGCTGCTTATTTCCGAATTGCTGCGAATATCCCGGAGGCACATTAATGATCGCCCAAACCCATTCACCGGTGATATAAGTTTTTAATTTTGGAAGGGTGGTGTTCACATCAATTGCAAACAGATCAACACGCCGTCTCTCATCCAGCTCAAGTCCATCATCCTGAAATTTATTGTACACGCCACCCATCCACGAAAAACCGATCTCGCCGATCCTGCGGTGACGGAAAGCTGTTTTTGCTGTAACAAGAGGAACACCATTAAAGCTTTCTTCAAAACGTTCCGGATTTAATTTACTCGCGGGAAGCCATGTTCTGTTTTCCGTATTGTTGATAATACGATCGTCAAAGCCATTTGTCGCGTATGCTTCATATGCCCACACAAAATTATTGACAGCGTATTTTCCGTAAATGCCAAAACCAACATTGCTCCATGTGGCAGGAATAATTGTTGTCGCGGAGATCGGGCGACTTATGAATTCCCATTTGGGTCCGTCATGATTCTGGTTGAACGCGCCTATAGGATTCATGATCACTCCGCCACGCAAATTCAGCAACGGATGCAGCTCTATATCCATTGACGCAAATTCAATCCCGATCTCTTTCCCACCTTCTTCAAATTCGATTTCTGTCAGAAATTTAATCCTCTTTTTTATTGTCGATGATAAAAAGATCGTCAGGCGTGGGATCTGAAATGATAATCCATCCGTTACACCATCCGTTTGAAAATAGCTGCTGTTCGCTTCGAGATATCCGCCGACTGACACCGGAACTTTTCCCATTTGCAAAAACGGCCGGTTGTAAACGGCGTCCATGTTCAGCTGCAATTTGCTGGTATCCCGTGGAAGTCTTTTGATGAAGGAAGAATCTGTTTGTGCGGTCAATGTAGCGCAATATATAAGAAACAGGAAAGGGAGTAAGTGTTTTTTCATCTTATGAAAGTTGAATGTAAATGTTGTTCTCGTCTGTAGACACAGGATATGAAACCAGCTTTTGTTCCGCGGGCCCCTGGATTACTTCGCCGGTATTGCTGAATTCACTTCCATGTGCCGTGCATGTTAGAATATCTCCGTTGACATTTAATTCATTCGATTGATGTGTGCAGCGAAGCAATAATGCGGTGAAAGTTGTCTCATTCCTGCGATACACCACGATTGGAAAATCAAAATTCGCCGGCTTCACCAGCACATATTTGCGGATGCTTGTTTTTTCTTTATGAACGTTAATAAAATCTTTTTTGCTGATCTGTATTTTATTATTTGTTACTGTTCCCTGCGCATAATAGGAAGTGTTGCAACTTTGCAAAGCCGCTGAAAGACCGATGAGGCCCAGGCATGTTCCGCCGCAGATCTTTAAAAATTCTTTTCGTTCCATGAGATTGTTTTATTCCATCTGCATAGGCGCGGAATTTTACTCCTCGCCGATGCAGATGGAAAGACTTACAAACTTTCTAAAAACTTCAACAGCTGTTGTTTTTCAACCGCGTTTGATAAATTGTATTGATTGGCGCTGTTTGCAGCTTCACCACCGTGTAATAGAATAGCTGCTTCAATGCTTGTAGCTCGTCCATCATGCATTAAATAATAACTGCCGCCCTGTGAGTATTTTGAAAGCCCCAATCCCCAGAGTGGCGGTGTTTTCCATTCTGAAGTTGTCGCATTTCCTTCTGTGTAACCATCGTCTAAAGCAGAACCCATATCGTGTAGCAACAGATCGGTGTAAGGATAAAATGTTTTGTTTGAAAGTGCGGCGACATCACTTTGGCTGGTTGTCCATTGTGGCGTGTGACAACCGCCGCAGCCGAGGTTCATGAACACTTGTTTTCCTGCAATTACATCCGCATCGTTCGGAGTACGCTGAACAGGGGCCTTTAATGTGCGCAGGTAAAAAACAACATTCAAAACGCTGTTGCTTTGAATTTCAGGATCCGGAACATCATCCGCATACGGACTCAGCACTCCATTACATCCCGGTTCATCCGGAGAATAAACGGAAGTGATGCCCATGTCCTGGTTGTATGCATTCACGGTCTGATGCAAAAGATCGATAGCAGCAGCTTTTTTACCGAAGCGCCCAATATATTTTCCGCCGAATGATTGATGATAAGATTGCGGCATAAAATAAAAAGGTGGAGTAATATAATTCGGAACGCCGGAAATTCCATCGCCATTCGCATCAAGCGGATCTGCATTCGCGAAGATCTGAGCGTCGTTGAGAGCGCCTAAAAATCCTAAACCGGTATTTGCAGGCGGCGTGAACCTGGAATGAGGCGCGCCCGATGGAATCACTTCCGGCAGATAACCCGGTATCGCGCGGTTCTGCAATTGAGGTCCGCCGAAAAGCATGTATTGGTTGCCGGTTGTATCACTTTGTCCGAAACGTGTAAGTGTGCTGAACGGGTGACCGCGACCATCGCCTGCATGACAAGTGCCACATGAAGTTGCAACGAAATAGGGGCCGAGTCCGTTCTCTCTTGTAAAAACCTGGTCGTTGAAAGCGATGTCACCCGCAAGAAATTGCGAGTTCTGCGCATAGGTAAGTCCTTCTACCGGCCCGTCCAGAATTTCGTCGTTGGCAGGAGCGGGGGGAAGCATTTTCTGGCAGGCTGCCATTGTGAGAATAATGGCGGTGATGGCGAGGAGCACTTTGTATTTTTTCATGATTTCAGGACCTTTAAATACATATTTTGGTATGTAAAGGTAGTAAATTTAGGCTTATCTAAAAAAGTTATTAGGGTAGGTGATTTTTCCGGGAGTGGATAGGGCGGCGCGAACCACATCCTGAATGCTGCCATGAGCACCAGATCCTGATTTCATAAAACAAAAAAAAGACCAACTCTTTCAAGTTGATCTTTCCTTTCATTCTTGTGCGGATGGGGGGACTCGAACCCACACGTCTTGCGACACCAGATCCTAAGTCTGGCTTGGCTACCAGTTACAACACATCCGCATTGATAATGTTCAGTAGCGGGGCAAATTTACCAATAATAATCTTAAGTTTTTGGAATTTATTTTTGGTCTGTTTTTTTGACCCATTTTCCAGTGATTTTCCATCTGATTTTTGCCATTTGCAAGTATTTTGCAAGTGAAAGCTTGGTTAGTTATTTAAAGTGATTTGGTCGTTTATAGGTAATCTCAATTTCACAATTCGGACCAAAAGCTTCTTGTATCCTTTCTTCAATCCAATTTAAGAGATCACCTCTTCTTTCCTTAGGAATATGTCTTTGGCAATCATTATCCAACCTCATTTTAGTTTTAAAATCTTCTGGCCTACCATCATGTTTGGGAAAATTTGAATTTTCTGATTTAAACCAAGAACTTTTGTTTTTAAGATCAGCCCAATATTCCTCAATCCGAATAGAACAAGAATTTTCCCCGTTTTTCAGATCAGCTTTATAGATTAATATAAGTGAATCAAACATGTAACTAAGTTCGGGAAATAATGCTGAAGTTTTATACTAATCCTTCATCAGCAAAGCTATAATAGCTTTCCTTAGAAAGAATAAGGTGATCCAACAGAGAAATATCAAGAATAACTGCCCCTTCCTTAATTTTCTTTGTCAGCCTTATATCCTGCTCACTTGGCTTTAAACCACCTGAAGGATGATTATGCGCCAATATTATTCCAGAAGCATGAGATTTTAATGCTACCTGAAAGATGATTTTAGGATCAACTATAGTGGCATTTACTCCTCCCATGCTGACTTTGGTAAATCCCAGGACTTTGTTTGAACGATTTAAAAGCATTAAATACATTTCCTCCACATATTCCATTTTATTGCTCCACACTTCCCTGAAACAAGCTGCAACATCCTCGGATTTTTTTATGTGCGGAAGTTCAGCTCTCTTTTTGCGGGGATTATAGGTTACACTGATTTCTGAAATTCTTTGCATAGTAGATTTAGCTATTGTATGTAAATTGAATTAGATCGTTTTCTCCTTTAAAAACGATAAAAAGGAGGGTTAAGGAGGTGGTCTGGAAGATCAGAGGATCACAAAAAAATTGTGGATATAATAGAAATCCCCGATTTTGTAAACCAACTTTAATTCCTTGGAAAGTTTAACTGCGGTCACAAATAATACATCCCCTTGAAACCAAAGATGAATAGACTCCACACACATTACCCTAAATGGGCAAAAGATGCGTTTTAATCCATTCTTTCCAATCACCATGACACAATCACTCCTTAACCCGGAAAGCTCTTTAAACTGCTTCTTATTCATTGTGGCTAATATTCTGATGGCAACATTGCTACTCCATCAACAAACCAGATTGTTACTGCATCCAATGGAAAATCGCTGAATTCTATTTTTCTTGAATAGAGTTGATTCTCATTTCCATCTTCACAGGAAAATTCCCAAGAGCTGTTTTTCTTTTCAAGTTTCCAGACCTGAAATCTTTGGCCTCTTAAATCTTTATGCGTTTGATAGGCAGCAATAAAATCAAATAGCCAGTAACAAGGTGCTTCTTCTCTTAAATAGGATGCACCATCTGTGAGAACAATAATAAATCCATTGGCAAGTGAATGTTTGTGGTATTGCTCTGTTCCATGAAAGTTTTTTAATTGGGTTTCAAATAGAATTGTTTCCATAGGTTGGTTTAAAAAAAAGACAGACTCCACCTTTCGATAAAATCTGTCTTTTTGTGAATACTCTTTTCAAAAACTATTCTCCAAATACATGATCTTCTACTCCAACTGCTTCCGGATTATAGAAGTAAGTATGTGTAAGCTTAATTTTCTCGGTTGAATTTGGAATTGTGTACTCATAAGGATCACAATTCATTTTATCAATTGTTCCCGGAAGCTTTTGTCCTACCATTGAAGCACACATTACTTCATTAAATGTGCAAACAAGATTTGTCTTCTTTGCTGTTGCATAAAATTTTCCTGTTTTGGAAGATTTAATCATTTCAATTCCTCCTTGAAGATTCAATACATTGAAAGATTCTCCATTTTCTTTTTGGCGTTTCTGCCATCCGATTACCTGTACCATGATTTTAAAATTAGTTGGTTAGAATATTTGTGACGGGGGAATGTTTCCCTCTCAGAGTTTGATGGGGGTATTTCTCAGGGGAGGTCTGAGATAACAGTGTGATTCTAATTAAAAATCAAACTATAATTTTTTTGGAAAAGATAATTTTCTTTCCAGTTAAGTGGAGCAGAAAGTGCGGTGGGTTTTTGTGGAGTCTTGTAAGCCATCAGCAGAAGGAGGTTGTGTAAAGGCAAAAGGTGGAGCAAGGTTGCAGGTCATTTTTTAGCGTAGGATTGAGGGAAGAAAAAAATGAATGCACCCGAAGGGCTTGACCTTGATGCAGCTTTTAGCAAGGGAAAACCGACTGCTGCCAGTTTTTTCGTGCTGTGGGATTTGTGTGAAGCAAGGAAAAAACATGGCTGACAAGGGGATGCTCCACCTAAACACGCGCTGAGTGCGGTTGAATGAATAGGGGGAGAGAAGTGTGAGGGGATTCATTCAAAGGAGCACGAAGCAGCCTTTTATACAGCCTTTGTCGTACAGGAGGAATGAGTTCTTCCAAGAGGGATTTAGGAGGGGAAAGATTAGCTATTGCAATATTTCTTAATAAAATCGTAAGCTTCTTTATGTCCTAATTCACCTGCCTTACTCCAATCAGAACAAGCTTTCTCTTTTTGCCCCATTTTATAGAATACTCGTCCTCGATAGAAAAAAGAATTTCCACATTTTGGATTTATTTGAATAGCCGAATTGCAATCTTTAAGACAACCATTCAAATCATTTAATGCAAATTTGGTTTGTTGTCTTGAATCGTAAGCAACCCAATTGGTTGAGTCTAATTCTATTGCTTTGTTTAAATCTTTCAAAGCTTCATTGTATTTATTTAATTCGTACTTAGCCCATCCCCGATTATTATATGCCATAGAGAAGTTCGGACTTAACTTAATAGCTTTTGAATAATCTGAAATAGCACCATTTTCATCACCTAGTTCACTTTTAGCTGATCCTCTATTATAATACGCCGTAGATGAATTTGAGTCCAATTCGATTTGCTTATTAAAATCAGCAAGCGCACCATAATAATCTTGAACGTAATATTTACACCATCCTCTTTGATCATAGCCGTATGGAACACTAGGGGACAATTGAATTAATTTATCAAAATCAACTATAGCGGTTTGATAGTTTTGCAAGGCAAAATATGATGATCCCCGAAAATAATAAGCTTGAGTATAATTTGGCGTTGATAATATCACCTTATCAAAACGCTTAATTGCTTCTGAATAATTTTTCTGATTGTATAAGGTTTTTCCTTCTTGCATTAAATTATTAGGGTCATTCGCAATTTTTAATCTTGTGTTGTAAGCATCAACATCCGCCTTTATTTTTAAATCCACAGCCCTAATTTCGTTTCTTTTATCATAAATATCTTGTCCAACAAATTTTTGAAGTTTATTGTAATTGCTATTCATTGAATCTAAAAATTGTTTCTCTGTTGACATGGATTTATAACGGTAAATCCAATTGATTAATGTGTCAACGTATGCATTATTAGCGTCTTGTTGGGCTTGTATTCTTTCAAGATAATCTTGCATTGCTGAATAATCCGGTGCTACATAAGCGCTTTGTGGCCGATATATTTGAGGTTGATAAGTTGGTTGTGAATTGGGTTGATTGTTTACAGTGCTCGATCTCTTATTGTCTTGTCCTGTTTTAAAACCTCTGTTGTAACCATCCTGATAACTGGTAGAACTTTCTCCAATGAGAGGAATAGGCGCAATTGGTGCAATTGGTGCAATACAAGCTGGATCACCATAGCAATATCCATTCTTATATCCATCACCAAAGCCGTAGGAATATTGAGTTTGGGAACTCAAAGTCAGTGGTAAAATATAAATGCAGATAATTAGAAGTAGTTTATTCATTGTTGGGTTATGTTGACGTGGATTTCAAAGTTAAGTTATTTATAGAAGACTTACCGTACGGTAATTAATATTCTGTGCTCAAAAGGCACTTTCGCCCTACCAATGGCAAAGCCCCCTGATAATCAATTTTTAAAGCGCGTAGCCCTTAGGATTAAGCAATTAAGGCAAGAGAAAGGCATCACTGAGGAAGATTTCCTCAATGACACAGGGATTCACATTGCAAGAATAGAAACAGCGCAAAGAGATTTTTCAATGACAACTCTTCAAGCCATTTGTAAGTACTTTGGAATTTCAGTAAGTGAATTTTTCAAAGATTTTAAATGAAATAAAAAAGGGATAGTTTCCTATCCCTTTTTCAAAAAGTGGTTAAGTGGTAATCATTCTTACTGTAGTTGTTTGATTGATCTTGATATATCAGTAACAGTATAAACAATAACCACTTCTCCACTGGATCAATTATTGTTTCTTTTAAACTGATAATAACCTTTTCCATTACTTTCAGACTCTTTAAGTTCAATAGAACGTAGTTTGCAGTAAGTCCTAACCCATTGAGTGAAGGACTTTGGTGTTATATTATCAGATGTCCTCCCTATGTATTGCTCAAAAAGAGCCCTTTTTTCTGGTTTAGAAATATCCTCAATCACTATTTCATCAAGAAATTTGACAAATTCTGATGAGGTTTGACAAATGAGTTTTTTCTCGGTGATATTTATACGTGGATAATCTACCAATCCTTCATTGAGATAAAGCTGTGAGCATTTAATCATAAAATTGTAGAAACGATTCCATTCTTCTTCATTCCATTCAGTAAAAAAATGGTGGTTAAATTCATCACATGGTTTACAATTTTCTCCAT
>JALYQL010000342.1 GCA_030855855.1 Bacteroidota bacterium
GCCCACTGACTACTGACTACTGCCCACTGCCTTCTTCATCCCCTCAGCTTATCAATCAGATCACCGGCGATCCTCGCTTCTTCTTCGGTCAGATTTTTAAATACATTATCCATCTGGCTAATATGCGGTTCCAATTCTTCCAGAAGATCCAATCCTTTCTGGTTGATCTTAATATCCACCTGCCGGCGATCTTCAGGACATGTTTTTCGCTCGATGAGTTTTTTTTCTACCAGTTTATCGATCAGTCGCGACGCATTAGAACTTTTATCCAGCATACGTTCCTGTATCAACCCAACCGAAGCCGGTTTCTGATTTTGACCGCGCAGTATACGGAGCACATTGTATTGCTGCGGCGTAATTCCGAATGGCTTTAAAATCCTTATCGTTTGCGTATTGAGCCATGAGGCTGTGAAAAGAATATTCAGCGTCATGCGATGGTAGGCGCTGTTAAACGATTTCTGTTTGATTTCTTCTTCGAGTTTCATGTGGATACAAGTATATGTATATACATCTAATGTAAATACATTAGTATAAAATAAATCAGTAAGTAATTGATATATAGCGTAATAAAATTGCCAAAAACTACGGCTGAAAAAACCGGAGGTCGAACAATTCCTTAACCAGGTAACGTTTTCCGTTACGTTCGGCTGTTACAAAAGCATCGGTTTGTCCGGCTGCAATAATTTCTTGTCGGTAAGCTTCTGCCGCCGCCAATGTTTCAAATGTCCCTAACGTAAAGCGCGTAATCTTGTCATCAAGAAGCTGTTTCTCCAGCTTTCCGAATTTCTTCAAATGCGTGGCGCTGTAATTCTTCGGGAAATTATAAGCAGCAACCTGCACATGGTACAAAAGTCCGGGCGCTTTTGCATTTCCATAAAACTTCATCGCATCGTTATAATCGCCATTCGTAATGCCGGGTGTGGGATGAAGATTGCGGATGCTGTCACTGATAGTTTGTTTTACTGTGACGAGTGAATCAGCAGTACGTGCAGAATCAGCAAAGTTTTTAGTGTAAAACTGTATGTCAAAGCTGCGGGTGACCATTTCATTCGACTGTAATGAATCAATGACCCTTGTTTGCGGCAGAGCGCCATCCACAGTATAGGTTACAATATATTTGTGACCGAGCGGCAATGTAACTGCGTATTTACCTGTGTATGATTTTGAATACAAATCAAGCGTGCGCAATTTTCCGCCGGCGTCTTTCACAATAATATTCGCGCCTGTCGGTTTGTCGTTCAATGTGACTGTTCCGTTAAACAGCATAACATTTACATTGTTCAGATCAAAATCCGATTCCACCACATAAATATCCTGCTGACCAAAACCGCCTGATTTACCGGAAGAATAATATCCGTGATTTCCATCGGTGGCGAGCACAAAATATTTATCGTCGCCGGGTGTATTGATCGGGTAACCGAGATTCACCGGTGGGGAAGCTTCAGAAAATGTGCTGTCGACCGGGGTGAGAATGGTTTTAAATACATCGTAGCCACCAATGCTGTTGTGGCCTTCCGAGCTGAAAAGCAACGTCACACCATTCGGGTGAAGAAATGGCGCGTCTTCATTCAGCGCTGTATTGATCTTTGGGCCGAGATTTTTAACACGTCCCCATGTGCTGTCGGCCGACATGGTGGCGATCCAGATATCTCTTCCGCCATAACCACCCGCCCGCTCGCTTGCAAAATAAATCGTTCGCATATCTGCGGAAAAAGTGGCGCTGCCTTCCCAGCTTGAGGAGTTGATCTCGCCTTTCAAAGGAACCGGCGCCGACCAGTAAAAACCCTGCATCGTGCTTACATACAAATCACCATTACCGGCTTCGTCTTTATAAATGAGCAAAGTCTGGCCGTCATTTGAAATTCCGATGCACGCGTCATGTCCCCAGCCGTTGATAGTCGAATCCATCGCTTCAGGAATCAACCATTTTGCACCGTCGCGCGAAGTGAACACTACATCCTCAAAATAAAACCCCGACGAATCAGGAACGCCGGGATAAGATTGTAATCCGCCAATGGAACTTTCGCCACGGTAGGTAAATACCATCACAGAATCATCGGTTGAAATAACCGGAACATATTCTGAGTTTTCGGTATTTACCGGCGCCCCGATATTGGTGATAACAGCTTTTACCGGATTAGCCGTAAGCTCTTTGGCGTTGATACAATACTGGCGAAGTCGTAGTGATTCAGCCTGCCGGTCAGGATCATTATCTTTTCCGAGATCAAAAAGATCAAGCTCACCGATCGCTTCGTCATAACGTTCATTAAGGTGATACGCGCGCGCAAGGTAAAGATCAATGTTAGCGGCTTTCGGATTTTGAGTTTTGACAGTCGTAAGATATTCGAGCGCTTTATTGGTTTCATCACTTTTGTAAAGCAGGCAGATACCGATCTTATACAGAAGGTAAGAATTTGTTCCGTATTTCGTCTCGAGCGAACGGTAGAAAGGCAATGCCTGAAGATAAGCCTGGTTCTCATAATATTCTTCAGCCTTCGCCAGGGTTAAAACGCTTGCCTTGTCTTTTTTAAAACCTTTTCCGAGATCAGCCTGCGCCGTTATGGAACTGAATCCTGTAAGAATAAAAATAAGGAGAAGTAAATATTTTTTCATAAACGTTTTGGAGTGACCCAAATTTACTTTAATTCTTTTAATGCAGCTCATTCTGCCGTACCGCAGGCTGCAATCCATGCCGTAGTCCATGCCGACTGGAAATTAAATCCACCCGTTACCCCATCAATATCCAACACTTCTCCTACGAAAAACAGTCCTTTTTGTTTCCGGCTTTCCATGGTTTTGAAATCAATTTCCGAAAGCTTAATACCGCCACAAGTGACAAACTCTTCCTTAAAAGTTGTTTTACCTTTCACTTCATAACGGTCATTCACAAGCACCTGGGCAAGCTTTCTCACCAGTTTATTAGAAAGATCCGCCCATCGCATCTCCGTATCTGCTCCGGCTTTGATCACGAGGAATTGCCAGAGCCGCTTCACCAGCTGAAATGGATTTGAACTCACGATCATCTGTGCGTTGTAAATTATTTTCGAGCGGATCAGCTCATTGTAAACATCTTCTTCTTTTTTTTCGCCCAACCAGTTGATGGCAGCAGTGAAGTGATAATTTCTTTCTGCCAGTTCACGTGCGCCCCATGCCGAAGCTTTTAAAACTGCAGGACCGCTCATTCCCCAATGCGTAATTAACAGCGGACCTTCTGTTTTAATAGCAGTTCCTTCGATCTTGACTGTTGCGTGTTCAACGCTCACGCCCATCAGCTCGCTGACTTTATTTCCCGGCATATTAAAAGTGAAGAGTGAAGGAACGGGCGGAATGATGGTGTGGCCCGTTTTCATTATAAAATCATAACCCGCAGGTTTCGCATTTCCACCCGCAGCGATGATCAGCCTGTTGCAGGAGATTTTTTCATTTTCATTCACGGAAAGTAAAAATCCATCTGCAGTAGCTTCAATTTCACGAAGCTCGCGCTGCATGAGAATTTCAACTTTATGTTTTTTTGCTTCTGAAAAAAGGCAATCGACAATCGTTTCGGAGGTATTGGAAACGGGAAACATTCTTCCATCGCTTTCCGTTTTTAATTCCACTCCCCTTTCCCGGAACCACCCGATTGTCTGCCGCACACTGAAACGGCTGAATGCCCCGCGCAATTCTTTCCCGCCTCTCGGATAAAATTTCACCAGCTCACGGTCATCAAAACAAGCGTGCGTTACATTACATCTTCCGCCACCCGAAACGCGCACTTTCGAAAGCACTTTTGTTGATTTTTCGAGAATGGCAACTGTTTTTTCGGGAGACATGCGCGCGGCGTTGATTGCTGCAAAAAATCCTGCTGCGCCTCCGCCGATGATGATGGTGTTGTAATTCACAGTTACTTTATAATTTGTCATGAAATGAAGTTGCAATTAATATTCATTTGACGAAATAACCCTTTTTGAATGGATTTAGATTTCAATAGTCTTGAGTCGCGCATCGAAGTAAACGAAAAAAGACTCGATTACGAAAACAACAGGTACCAGCAGATACAATCCAAGATAGCGTACCTGACTATCATTTACTCCATTTTGTCAATATACATTGTACAACTGTTTCAATTTCTTTTTTGCGATGGAGTGCCTTACAAATTTATTTTTGTCATCATCGTTGCTATTTATCTCATTCTGGCTTTTATTTCTGTGGCTTACGCGGTATTTCTTCTTGTGCCTAAAGATGTTGCTTATTCTCATCAACCAAAATATTTCTTTGAAGAGATTAGGGACCAATATATAGAAGAAGGAATTACAGAAGACGAAGAACTCGATCTTTTTGTAAAAACGAGCTACAATATGGAGCTTGAAGAAGCTGTAGAATCAAATAATAATCTGAATAACCGTAAAAGCTATTTATACAACAGCGCTTTCCGGTTCGGATTGCTGGCTTTGATTCCTTATGTATTTTGTATTGCTTATTATTTCACAAATAATCACCCGGATGCCCCAGCTGTTAAGATTGAAAATTATAAGGAAATGCTTCGTTTACAAGACAGCCTTTCCAAATGCGGAAAATGAGAAATGATTGATTAAATTTGTATGTGCTTTTAAACACAAAAGACACCATGAAAAAGTCCGAATCAAGTAAAAAACCGCTTCCTAAAATTGACCCTCAAAAAGTCATAATAGTAAAGCCTATTTATATTAGGGAAAACAAGCAGTTCCCAAGTGCAAATCCACCCAAGAAGTAATTCTTCAGAAGCACATTTAATTTCAGGTTTCTATTGGTTCTTTTGACGGGGTTATTCGTTTGATAACCAAAGCGTAAATTTTACAGCTTTATAACACTTGCTTTTACAAAATTCATCCTATATTTGAAGGAAGTCGCGGCTAAACCGTGGCACATTTCTCACCCACTAAACACACACTACCACATGGGATTGTTTGACAAACTTAAGAATGAGTTCATCGATATTATCGAGTGGACGGATAGTTCGAATGATACAATGGTATGGCGTTTTCCGCGCTACCAGAATGAAATCAAGAACGGCGCAAAGCTCACAGTGCGCGAATCGCAGGTTGCGGTGTTGGTAAATGAAGGCCAGTTCGCGGATGTTTTCCTTCCGGGAATGTATGAGCTCAAAACAGCCAACGTTCCTATTCTTTCCACATTGAAAGGTTGGAAATACGGTTTCGACAGCCCGTTCAAAGCGGAAGTTTATTTCGTCAATACAAAACAATTTACAAACTTAAAATACGGCACAAAAAATCCGATCATGATACGTGATGCGGAATTTGGTCCGGTTCGTATCCGCGCTTTCGGATCTTATGCATTGCGTATCGTTGACGCGAAAATGTTCCTCAAAGAAATCGCTGGTACTGATGACCAGGTTACCACAGAAGAGATCACAGAGAACCTTCGCAATATTGTGATGACACGTTTCACCGATGCTGTTGCATCTGCGAAAATTCCTGTGCTCGACATGGCTTCAAATTATGACGAATTTTCAGATACAATCCTGAAAAAGATCGCTCCTGAATTTGATGAATACGGAATCAAGCTGACAAAACTTCTCGTTGAAAATATTTCTCTTCCTCCTGAAGTGGAAGCAATGCTCGACAAACGTTCTTCTATGGGAATCGTCGGAAATCTCGGCGCTTTTTCACAATTCCAGGCTGCAAATGCAATGGAACAAGCCGCACAAAATCCAAACGGCGGCGGACTGATGGGTGCAGGAATGGGAATGGGTATGGGAATGGGAATGGGCCAGCAAATGGGCGGCATGTACAACCAGAACCAGTTCAATCCGCAGACCGGAATGCAGAACCAGCAAAATACGCCACCGCCACCACCGCCGGTTTCACAATATTTTATGGCAGTGAACGGTGCGCAGCAAGGACCTTTTGACGACAACACCTTCCGGGCAATGATCCAGAACGGCACAGTAACAAAAGAAACTGTGATCTGGAAAGCAGGAATGGCAGGATGGGTTCCGGCAGGACAAGTTCCGGAGATCGCGCAGTTCTTCAACAGCACGCCGCCACCGATGCCACCGCCGCCACCACCAATTGGCTAAATAACCAGTGGGTCATTGGTCAATAGTCATTAGTTTATTAGCGATTAGTGGGAAAAATATTTTCACTAATCGCTTTTTTCTCTATCACTATTTACGTTATGATCAGCAATGACTTTTGACTAATGACCAAACACTAATGACCATTTAACCATGAGCAACGATTTCAACGAAGCAACACATAACGTCGCAGAGCAAGGCAAAGTAAAATGCAAAGACTGCGGCGGAATTTTGCAATACAGTCCCGGACAAAATTCGCTTACCTGCATTTATTGCGGTACGTTG
>JALYQL010000219.1 GCA_030855855.1 Bacteroidota bacterium
AAATTTTTATGTGTATTCCCGAACTGAAATATATCCCCGCTCCCGCACATCCCGCATAATAGCAAGCACTTTCTCTTCGATCACAGAAACGTCAGCGCCCGGCCGTTTCAACAACAGACCCACTTCCTCAACAGACGCAAATTCAGTATAAATCATCATTCAAAAATTTAAAATAAACCGTAGATCATAATCCGTCCCCGATAGCTGTCGGGATCGCACATTTTTTTTAAACGATCATCTTTTCAATAGGCACAACCAAAATCCCTTGCGCGCCTGCGGCTTTTAATTTCTCGATGATCTCCCAGAATTCATCTTCCTCCAGCACGGAATGAATCGAGCTCCAGCCTTCGTCCGCCAAAGGTAAAATAGTCGGACTTTTTATTCCCGGAATTAATTTTACAATCTTATCGAGCTGATCATTGGGAGCATTGAGCAAAATATATTTATGCTGCTTTGCTTTTCTCACCGCGCGAATGCGGAATAATAACCGGTCAATGATCTCCAGTTGCTTTTCATCCAGGTTTTTATTCGAAACCAACACTGCTTCTGATTGCAAAATGGTTTCTACTTCCTTTAATCCGTTCATAAAAAGTGTGGAACCGGAGCTGACTAAATCGCAAATCGCATCAGCCAAACCAATTCCCGGTGCTATTTCCACTGAACCGCTGATCTCATGAATTTCCGCTTCGATCTTTTCCTTTTTCAGGAATTTCCGAAGCACATTTTTGTAAGTCGTTGCAATTCTTTTTCCCTGCAGGTCTTCAAGGGATTTATACTTATCTCCTTTCGGAACCGCTATCGACAAACGGCATTTCCCGAAGCCAAGCCGTTCAATAATTTTTACATCGCTGTTCGCCTCCAGCATCACATTCTCCCCAACGATCCCGATATCAGCGACGCCTTCAGCTACGTATTCCGGAATATCATCATCACGCAGAAAGAATACTTCTATCGGAAAATTAAAAGCTTCCGCTTTCAGCTTGTTGATGCCGGTATTAAACACGATCCCGCATTCTTTAAGCAAACGGATCGAGTCTTCATTGAGACGTCCGGATTTTTGAATGGCTATTTTGAGCTTTGTCATTGGAATGTTATAAATGTCAGTAAAAAGAAAAAGGCCTACCGATTGGTAAGCCTGTAGCGTTTACAATTATAAACACGCATCAGCACTTACCCGTTGAGAGGAAGCAGTGATGATGGTGCATATTTGTTGTTGTTTTCATTTAACTTGGGGCAAATTTAGATGCTTTTGCTGAACCGCCAAATTCATTTTGCTTTTTTTACTCCAAAATCGGCTTTTATTCTTGCCGCCCTGGTAAGTCTGGCGCTTCACTGGCGCATTTTCTCACTTGACCTGATGGGGCAGCACGTGTGGCGGCAGACGGAGACGCAATTAAATATCCGGCATTTCGCGAAAGACGATTTTAATATTCTCAATCCAACGATAAACTATCTCGATTATCCGGGCGGAATTCATCGAATGGAATTTCCACTCATGCAATGGATCGTTGGCGGACTCGACAGGATTTTCGGATACAGCATAATGATCTCGCGGATTTTTCTTTTTCTTTTAGGATTGCTTACGGTGCTCGGAATAATGAAGCTGGCAAAAATCATTTTCACCGATCCGCGCGCACCTGCAATCGCGGCCTGGACATTCAGCTTTTCACCGCTGTTTTATTATTACACCATGAATCCTCTCCCGGATATGATGGCGGTTTGTGGCGCGACGTGGGGAATCACATTCGGAATGCAATGGATAAAAGATAAAAAAAAATCAACAATTATCTTATCAGGAATTTGTCTTGCAATCGGGGCGCTTACAAAGCTTCCTTTCATTTTATACTTTGCCATCTTCCCCTGTTACTGGTGGATGGAAAGGAAAAACGGATTCTTCCGCTCCATGTTGAAATCGTTTTACGGCTGGGGATTTATTATTGCCCCTTTAACCTGGTACGTGCTTGTCATTCCGGGCTGGACAACCAATCCTGTAGTGCAAGGTTTATTTAAATCCGAAACGTATTCAATAAATGATCTGCTGCGCCATTTGTGGGGAAACTTTTCGTCGACCTTGCCTGAATTACTCATTAATTATGCCGCGATCCCTTTCTTTCTTGCCGGAATATTTTTTCTTACACGCAAAAAATTTTACAGCAATCCGTTTTTCATTTATCTCGCGGCGACAGGTACCTGCGTGTTTACCTACTTTATTTTTGAGCTTCATCTCATCGCGACTAATCATGATTATTACTTATTTCCATTTCTTCCGCTGCTTTTTATGATCATTACATTCGGCGCAATACGCTTATTAAATATAAACCGACGTTCCGGAATAATTGTTGCGTTGCTGATATGCATACTTCCGCTGACAGCGTTTTTACGGATTGATAACCGATGGGATATTCACAAGCCCGGATTTAATCCAGATCTGTTGCTTCATGCAAGCGAAATCAGGAATATAATTCCGGAGAATGTTAACGTCATTACTGCTAATGATCCTTCAGGACAGATCTGGTTTTATTATCTCGACCGGTCGGGATGGAATTTTTACGATGAGAGAATAGATCAGGCGGTGTTGAGCGAAAGAATTAAGAACGGAGAATATTATTTTATTTCAGATTCCCGTAAGCTTGAGAAGGAACTGAATGAAACAGGAAAGCTGGGCGAGATGAAAGGCTCTTTCGGAACTATTAACATTTATAAATTGCCACGCTGATATATTAGCCCGTAAATTACAGCCATGAAAAAAATTCTCTTCTGTTCCGCCATCGCGTTCATTTCGTTCGGATTTGCAGGCGAAAAAAAAGCCTATGAAATTTTTACCGGCGAAGGAAATACTTCCTCCTATGCCGAAATGCTCAATGCGGTGAAAGATGCGGATATCGTTCTCTTCGGCGAGCTTCATGATAACCCTATCGTGCATTGGCTGGAGCTGGAACTCACAAAAGATCTGTATACCACGAAAAATAACAAGCTCGTTTTAGGCGCGGAAATGTTTGAAGCCGACGACCAGGTAACGCTGAACGAATATCTCGCCGGCAAGCTGAGCGAAGGCACTTTCAAAGCCGAAGCAAAGCTCTGGGGAAATTATGAAACCGACTACAAACCTTTGGTCGACTTCGCAAAAACAAATCACCTTGCTTTTATCGCTGCCAATATTCCACGCCGCTATGCGAATCTTGTTTACAAACGTGGCCTGCGTTCCCTCGACAGTCTTTCACCCGAAGCAAAAAAATTCATAGCACCCTTGCCTATCACGTACGACAGCACCGTGCAGGCCTACAAAGAGATTTTTGAAAACGGAGGCGGACACGGCGGACAAAATCTTCCAATGTCACAAGCTTCAAAAGACGCGACGATGGCTTATTTCATCCTGCAAAACTGGAAGCCCGGCCAGCTCTTCCTCCATTACAACGGCGCCTATCACAGCAATAATCATTCAGGAATAGCATGGTATCTTTTAAAAAGCAATCCCAAGCTAAAGATCGTAGTCATCTCCGCCGCCACGCAAGAAAACATTGAAAAGCTCGACGATGAAAATAAAAAGCTGGGAGAGTTTATTATTACCGTGCCGGAATCAATGACAAGAACGAAACAATAGGTTCCCGTATGTTCTCGGCTTCGCTCGAACAAACGGGAAAGAAGCATTAAAAGAAAAGGTTCGGATGAAAGATCCGAACCTTTTCTTTTAATCAAATTTGTCACAAGATAATATACCACCCCATTTGTTCAAACAGCCGTTCCCATTTGTTCAAACAGCCGTTCCCGTTTGTTCGAGCGAAGCCGAGAACTTTAGGGATTCAGGCTTTCCCACTCCTTCATCTTCTCTTCCAGCTTCGCCTTCTTTGCTTCGTAGTTTGCGAAAAACGTCTGGTCTTTCATCGCTTCCTGGTATTTCACAGGATCCAGCAGCTGATCGTCGATCACTTTTATTTCTTTTTCCAGCTTCGAAATTTCTTCTTCTACTTTGGAAATTTTGCTTTTTAATTGCGCTGCTTCTTTTTGCTTGCGGCGGCTTTCTTCGTTATCGGCATTTGCCACATGCGCTGCTTTTACAACTTCAGTGCCTGTTGCTTTTGCAAGCGTGCCTTTTTTATCCAGCTCAGAAATATTTTCAATCTTCCGGTATTTCAGGAATTCGTTGATATCGCCAATGTGCTGCTTTACATTTCCATGACGAAACTCGTAGCTTTTATTCGTAAGCCCTTGTAAAAAATCACGATCATGGGAAACAACGATCAAAGTTCCGTCATATTTCAGAAGCGCGCTTTTCAATACATCTTTCGAACGCATGTCAAGGTGATTCGTCGGCTCATCGAGAATAAGAAGATTGTACGGATGCAAAAGCAAACGGCACAATGCAAGTCGTGTACGTTCTCCGCCCGAAAGCACTTTCACCTTTTTATCGACCGTATCGCCGCTGAATAAAAATGATCCGAGCAGACCACGCACCTGCTTGCGCATATCACCAATAGCAAGATCGTCGATCGTTTCAAAAACAGTTTTATTTCCGTCGAGCGTATCCGCATCATCCTGCGCAAAATAGCCGGTGTTCACACTAAAACCCTGCGCGATACTTCCTGAAGTCGCGCTTTCTGTTTTTGTGATCAGCTTGATCATCGTGGATTTTCCTTCACCGTTCTTTCCGACAAACGCGATCTTCTCTTCTCGCTCAATAATAAAATCAACATTATTGAAGATCTTTTTTTCGCCGTACGATTTAGAAACGCTCTGCGCTTCCACAGCAACTTTTCCTGAACGCGGCGCCGGGGGGAAACGAAAACGAATTCCGCCCGTATCTTCTTCATCCACCTCAATAATATCCATCCGGTCCAGCTTCTTGATCAGCGATTGCGCAAAAGTTGCTTTGCTCGCCTTCGCACGGAATTTGTCAATCAGCTGTTCTGTGCGCTCAATTTCTTTCTGCTGGTTTTTCGCCGCAGAAGCCTGCTGGTCCCTGCGCTCTTTACGCAGCGCTAAATATTTTGAATAATTCGCTTTGTAATCAAATAATTTTCCAACCGATAATTCAAGCGTGCGATTGGTAAGATTATCCAGAAACGCTTTATCGTGAGAAACGATCATCACCGAGCCGTCGTATGTTTTCAGGTATTCCTCCAGCCATTGAATCGATTCAATATCCAAATGGTTCGTCGGCTCATCCAGCAACAGCACATCCGGCTGCATCAAAAGTAATTTCGCCAGCTCCACGCGCATCCGCCAGCCACCGCTGAACTCATCCATGCGGCGGTGAAAATCTTTGCGCTCAAAACCAAGGCCCATCAACGTCACTTCAATCTTCCCTTCCATCGAAAAACCATCCAGCACTTGCAACCGCTCATTCGCATGCGTCAGCTGGTGAATAATATCCATGTAGCTGTCAGTCTCATAATCCGTGCGGCGCGTAAGTTCAGCAGTAAGCTCTTCCACTTTTTTCTCCAGGTCTTTCAATTCCGCAAAAGCAGTCGATGCTTCATCAAAAACGGTTTTGCCGAGATTGTGCACCATGTCCTGCGCAAGGTAGCCAAGCGTACATCCATTAGGCCGCGCAATATCGCCGCTGTCAGGGCGCTGGTGGCCTGCAAGAATTTTCAAAAGAGTAGATTTGCCCGCGCCGTTTCTGCCCGCAAGACCAATCCGGTCGCGATCGCCCATCAGGAAAGAAATCCCGTCGTAAAGCGTAAAACCGCCGAATGTAACTGTAATATTATTTGCCGAAATCATAATCGGCTGCAAAGGTACGGTTTTAGTAAAGAGTTTGGAGTCGTTAACCCGGAGAATTCATTTGATCTTAATCTCCATTAACAGGAGCGGTTCAGCAGCACAATTAAGAACCACCTGTCCCGCTGTCCGTTACAAGTCCGCGTTTTTCCACCCGCTAAACCTCAAAGGTTTGCCACGCACCAACGCCGCGCAACCTTTGAGGTTCCTGCCGCACACTGCGGGCTTTCCACTTCCATCGGGGCTAAAAATCGTTCCTTCGCAGCATTAAATTTCCTGGCAACCAAAAAAAAGAACATTCCTGCAAGATCAAATCCGATTTTAATTTGATGTTCTTTAATTATCCTTGTTCATTGTGCATTGTTTATTTGATCCGACGCGGCGGAAACATTTCTGCCACTATAGGAATTTCTCATGGAAAAAGAAACAAACAATATCAAACTGAATAAACAATGTCAAACAAACAATGAGCAATGCACAAGTAAAGAAATTTCTCATGGAAAAAGGAACAAACAATGTCAAACTGAATAAACAATGTCAAACAAACAATCAATAAGTAACAAAAAACAACAAACCCGTAACCCGAAACCCGAAACCCCCTAACTTTATTCCTCCCTATGGCAAACGTCCGCACGTACACCATCTCCGGCATCCTGATCTTTATCAGCATCGTTCTTATTTGCGTGGCAGCATGGGCATGCTGGCAGGTCCGCACTATTTTTATTTACGTGCTCATTTCCGCCATCCTCGCCATGGTTACCAGGCCGGTAGAAAATGGCCTGCAGAAAATCCGTTTCCGAAAAAGAAAACTGCCTCGAAGTGCCCGCGCGCTGGTTATTTTATTCGGACTTTACCTTGTAATTTATTCATTCATCGCCATTTTCATTCCCCTCTTCATCGACCAGGCAACAATCATAGCGAATGTCGATGAAGCACAGCTCACCACCGCTTTTCACGAACCCATTACGCAGGTGGAAAATGCATTTAACGATTTATCAAAAATGCAGTCCGACACAGCGCATGCCGGCAATCTTCATTCTTATGTACAGGACGGAGCAGGAAAGCTGCTCGATGCCACACGCATTTCTTCTATTGCAAACGGGCTCGTCTCTTTCTTAGGCTCGCTGATGATCGCGTTTTTCGCCATCTCCTTTTTTACGTTCTTTTTTATCAAAGACGGACCAGCCATTCTCGAAATGCTGCTGCTGCTTATTCCCGTACAACGACTGAAAAACGTACGCAACATTCTTCATGAAAGCCAGCTCATGCTGCGCAAATATTTCACCGGCGTACTCATCGATGTGGTTTTTGTGGCGGCGTTTGTCAGCATCGGACTTTCAATTCTCGGAGTAAAAAACGCGTTTATCATTGGGGTTTTTGCCGGCGTCATGAATATTGTGCCGTATGTCGGTCCGCTCATCGGCGGCGCTTTCGCCATCATGATCGGCGTTTCTTCCAACCTCACGCTCGATTTTTATTCCGGATTGCTTCCGCTCATCGAAAAGATCATTCTCGTTTTTGTGCTCATGAATCTTACAGATGGATTTCTTGTGCAGCCGTTCATTTTTTCAAAACGCGTCAAAGCCCACCCGATCGAAATTTTTCTCGTTGTGCTCGTCGCAGGAACTGTAGCCGGCATAGGCGGAATGATCGTCGCGGTTCCACTTTACACAATCATCCGCATTATCGCGAAAGAATTTTTATCCAAATACCGTTTCGTCCAGCGGCTTACCGATGAGCTCGAAACTGCAACCACGCCACCTGAAAAAATTTAATACTATCATGATTCAGAAACCAACTTTAGCTTTTCTTACAAAGATCAAAAAGAACAATAACCGCGAATGGTTTGAAAAAAACAAAGAGCTCTACATCGCGGCGAAAGAAGATGTCGAAAATAATATAGAAGAAATAATCAACGGCATCCGTAAGTTCGACAAACGTATTCCGGCAGACCTGTCTGCAAAAAAATGTGTCTTCCGCATTTACCGCGATGTGCGTTTTTCGAAAGACAAGAAGCCTTACAAAAACAACCTCGGCGCAAGTATTAATCCCGGTGGGAAAAAAGATGTTTCGCCCGGTTATTACATACATGTACAGCCCGGCGCAGCATTTGTTGCCGGCGGAATGTGGATGCCCGAGGCGCCAAACCTCAACAAGATCCGCCAGGAAATCGACTACAACCTCAGCGACTTTCTGAAGATCATCAACGATAAAACATTCAAAAAAACATTCGGCAAGCTGAGCATTGAAGACAGTCTTGTAAACGCGCCCAAAGGTTACCCTAAAGATCACAAAGCCGCAGAATTCCTCAAGCTGAAAAGCTTCATCGTAGTCGCCAACCTGAAAGACGCCGACCTCTTAGGAAAAAACTACGAAAAGAAAGTAATTGAAATCTGCAAAGCCATGCAACCGCTGAATAATTTTTTGCAGAGAGCTATTGATTAGAGGGTACGAAAAACGAAAATGCTCCAAAAAGTTACGAAAGTATTTTCATGTTCGTCCCAATTCCGTTTTTCGTACCCTTTTCTTTTTTCGTACTTTTTCGTCCCTCTTTTCTTTTTTCGTACTTTTTCGTCCCTCTTTTCGTTTTTCGTACTTTTTCGTACCCCTTTCGTTTTTCGTACCCTTTTCGTTTTTCGTACTTTTTCGTTCCCTTTTCGTTTTTCGTACCCTTTTCGTTTTTCGTACTTTTTCGTTCCCCTTTCGTTTTTCGTACCCCCTTACAAATGCCAAAGGTCACTTTCAAAATTAGAGATCGTCTCTTTGATCTTTTCACCTTCCAGCAGCACGTCCAATCCTGTATAATAAGAATTGATTGTCCTGTCGTACACATTCGATTCCTTATGAATGTAGCTGCTGAAATACCGCTCAGAGAAAAGATGATCGTAGGTTGTTGGCGCCGAATGATTCTGACCAAGGAAAACACGCTGACGCGCTAAAAACGGACGGAGCTGCGGAAAATAAACCCAGAACAAAGGCCGGTAGCCCACCACTTCATTCGTACCCGGATCTTTTTTTGTAGCCAGCGGACAGATACCGAGAATACGCACATCCATCACCGAACGTTGCTTGTCGAAAAACCAATCCTCTTTGATCCAGTAGGCAAGCACATCACTGCTGGTAATTTCTGTGCGCTGCGGCATCCGTGTAAATGTTCCGGGATTATTCGGATCTTCCACATCAATAGTGTCGAGCTGCACAAGTAAATTTTCAATCTGGTCCGCCGACATTTTAAATCTGAATTCGTCATCCATTGCCGGATTATCAAACGCCAAAATGCAGCCATTCATCACCCCGCATTTAATCACGTCAAACAAGTTACGTAATCCGTTATGTGGTGTTTCAGGATAGAAATAAGGCTGGTTTAATTTTTCGCGAAGATCAATTGTGCGCCAGATGCGTTTCGACCACATCACATCCGCTTCTCTCACGAACGGATAAGGAATTGGTTTGCTCGAATTCATAGCCGGCTGTAAAAC
>JALYQL010000062.1 GCA_030855855.1 Bacteroidota bacterium
CTCACTGTTTAATAGATATAAGCCGATTACAAACGGATAAATGAGTAATAAAAAGTAAAAAAAAGATTGTCAGTTTAATTTTTAATTTAGTTTTGCTGAAAATTAATCCCTTCACTTTAAATCTCCCTTTATGATGGATCGATGCTGTATTGATTGCGGTGAGTCGTTGAACGGCCGCGCTGATAAAAAATTCTGTTCTGACCAGTGCCGTAATAGCCACAACAACCGGCTGAACAGCGATGACAATAACTTTATGCGCAATGTCAATAATATCCTGCGACGCAACAGGAGGATCCTCGCCGACGTTACTCCTGATGGAAAAAGCACTTTGCACAAAGAAAAAATCGCTGAAATGGGATTTCATTTCGGATATTTTACCCACACCTATACCACTCGTAAAGGCACTACCTATTATTTCTGCTACGAATACGGATATCTTCAGATCGGAAATGACTTTTTAACTATAGTTCACCGAAAAAGAACGCAGTCGCTCGAGCGGGAAGCAGTTGCATGATTTTTCATTCCGGAGTTTGTTAAAAAAAGTAATAAACGATCACGGGTTGAAAAAAAACGGATTTTATGTAACATATTTAGGGGGTAGTTTCGTTTCTTTGGAATATAAGCTCCCTATTTATGAAAAGATTCTGTGCTGTCCCCCTGATTTGTGCTGCCCTTGTGTTGTCCGGAAATATTCTTTCTGCCCAGGTAGCTGCTGATGTTCATCCCGATGTAATTCGGGTGACTGCGTTTAACGATACCGCACTTCATAATATGGTTAACACCAACCAGATCTATGAAGCCGGTCTTGAAAAACGCCCCGAAATCCTGTTCTGGAGAAGGATCATGACCATGACTCCCGATTCGGGGCTTTTAAGCCTGGCCAGCGACCGCACGATATACGCCTGCTTTGCTTCTGCTACGTGGGATAAGCTCGGCGAAAGCGTACAGATGCAATACCGCGACAGCATACGCAAACAGTACGCATTGCCTGACAGTGCCTCCATTTTCTTCACTAAAGGCAAAAACGATTTCTACGATTGCAAAGCCGTTATCCCGCAAATCGATCGCGCGATTCCCATCTTCGTGCAGAATGGTGTTGATCCGTTCTACGCGCAGGCCATACTGCTTATCGAATGCCCGGGTAAAACACTTAAATCAAATGTCGGTGCCAACGGTTCTTTCCAGCTCATGAAAAGCGTGGCCATCCAGATGGGCCTGAAAGTGAATAAAAGTGTTGACGAACGAAAAGACTTTGACAAATCGGCCTGGGGAGCTTCCAAGCTGCTGCGCACCGTATGTATTCCTTACACACGTTCTATGCTCGAGAAGCGCGGAATTGCCTATAATGAAAGCGATCTTTGGTTCCGTTTGCTCGTGCTGCACGTTTATCATGCCGGCGCAGGAAATGTAGACAAGGCGCTTACCGTTATTGATCCGTGCGAAGGCGGAATCGGGCTTATTCATCAACTCTGGCATACAAAAGCAGGCGCCTTCGGAAAATCATCGCAGAGTTATTCACAATTGGCCATTTCCGCACTTATAGAACTTGACCTGATTCTTGGCAGAGAAATATACACTCCCGTTGCGCCTGTAAAGCAGCCGGAAGAATTCAAGACAACACATTAACAGCACTGTTTTTAGCAAAAAATGCCGGTGGATAATTCCTGCCGGCGTTTTTGTTTTAATACATTGGAAATAATATCTTTACAATACTAAAATAAAGAAACCGGAAAATGGTCAAAACATTTACGCGGATTCTGATTGCTGTTATTCTTCCACTGCTCTCAGTCCTTCCTGTCAAAGCTCAAATCGTTATTAACGAATATTCCTGCGCAAACATCAGCAGCGTAACCGATAATTTTGGTGAATACAATGATTGGGTTGAATTGTATAATCCGGGAGCCTCGGCAGTAAGTCTGGTCGGGTTTTTTATGTCCGACAAGGCAGGCAACCCCCAGCAATGGCCTTTCCCTTCCGGATCGATTGCGGCAGGCGGCTACTTAAAAGTGATCTGCTCAAAACGCAATGTGGTTTCAAGCGGATTTTTTCACACTAATTTTTCATTGACACAATGCAAGCCTGAAAAAATTATTCTTTCAAACGCAAGCGGAATTGTAGACTCTGTAGTTCTCCGCCGCAACCAGGATGGCCATTCATGGGGAAGAACAACAGACGGAGCAAACACATGGAGCATTTTCACTACTTCTTCTTTCGGATCTTCAAACGGGAGCGTTACCCCATACCAACCTTACGCCACCACACCGGGTTTCAGCCTCAACGCCGGATATTACACAGGAACTCAAACGCTCACTATCTCAACTCCTGATCCGAACGTTACCATTCATTATACCACGAACGGAAACGAACCGACTTCATCTTCCACAACGTATTCCGGCCCGATCAGTATAACATCGACGCAGGTTGCGCGCGCGCGCGCATACAGCAGTGTTACGAGTATTCCTGCAAGCTTTATCATGAACAGCACGTTTTTTATAAACGTGGCAGTCCATGCGTTACCCACAGTTTCAATTTATGGCGACAATCTGATGACGCTTATGAACGGAAGCTGGAGCGCGACTCCGGAAACAAGCTTTGAGTATTATGATAAAGCAGGCGTTATTCAATCCAAAGTTACAGGCACTTCCAATAAGCACGGAAACGATTCATGGGCGTATGACCAGCGTGGAATCGATTTCAAATCGGCCGATGAAGAAGGATACGATTACGCGATCAACTACAAAATATTTTCGCGTACAACCCGTGATGAATTCAAAGATGTGATTCTGAAATCGGCGGCGAATGATAATTATCCTTTCGAACAAGGCGCGCATGTGCGTGATGCTTATTGCCACACACTTTCGCAGGATGCAAATCTTTATCTTGATGAACGTACTTCTGAATTCTGTGAAGTTTATGTGAACGGACAATATTGGGGTGTTTATGATATCCGTGAAAAGGTAGATGATAACGACTACACGGATCATTATTTCAACCAGGATGAACCGAATATCCAGATGCTGAAAACATGGGGCGGCACATGGTCGGAATACGGCGGAACACAGGCGCAGACAGATTGGAACACGTTGCAGAATTTTATTGTTTCGAATAATATGGCGCTGCCTGCCAATTGGGCGCATGTTGATACGATGTATAACTGGAAAAGTCTTGCAGATTATATTATCCTGAATTCTGTTTGTGTGACTTCTGACTGGCTGAACTGGAATACCATCTGGTGGCGTGGATTGGATCAGTCCGGTGGCGCTGAAAGATGGCGATACGCGCTCTGGGATAATGACGCGACATTCGGGCATTACATTAATTACACTAATATTCCGAATACAGGACCTACTGCTGATCCGTGCGCACCTGAAGGGCTTCCTGATCCGGGCGGGCAGGGCCATATTCCTGTTGTGAACGCGTTGATGGATAACCCGACATTCAACCAGTATTATATCAGCCGCTTTGCTGATCTCATGAACACATCGCTCAGCTGCGACACGATGATCGCGCTGCTCGACACTATGGTCAACGAAATTACCCCGCAAATGCCTGCGCAGATCGCAAGATGGGGGGGAAGCGTGGCCGGTTGGAATGCTAATGTAACAACGCTACGCAATTACATTCAGGTACGTTGTACAGCGCTTGAGCAGGGAATGGTAGATTGCTACAACCTCACGGGTCCTTACAATATTACCATTTCAGTTCAGCCGGTAGGAGCAGGAACAGTACAATGCAATTCACTTTTCCTCGATCAGTTTCCATGGAGTGGAAATTATTACGGAGGAATTCCGATTCTGTTGAGCACTGCGCCGACATCCAGCACTTACACATTTGATCATTGGGAAATGACAAGTGTTCCTACGCCTTCTACCACAGATGACAGCATCAGTATCAACATCACAGGTCCTGATAATATTGTGGCGGTTTACAAAACGCAGGAAATACTTTCCGATGTTTTTATCCCGACCGCTTTTTCTCCTAATGGTGATGGACAGAACGATATGCTTTTCATCCACGGCATCAACGCGGGATCAGATGCTGAAATTGTGATCTTCAACCGTTGGGGCCAGCAGGTATTCCAGACAAAAGATATGTCGTGGGGCTGGGACGGAAACAAAGGCGGCGAGGCTTGTCCTTCCGGCGTGTATGCTTATTACCTGAAAGCAGTTAATCCTGACGGCACGACAGAGATCAAATCGGGCAATATTACTTTGATGCGTTAATTTCTCTGAAGATAAGATGCTGATGAAACGTTTCTGTTTTTCACTTGGAATACTTGTATTTGCCAGCCGCGCATTATCTGCGCAGGATATTCACTTTTCTCAGATTACCGAGACGCCTATGCATATCAATCCGGCCAACACCGGTTTGTTTGACGGCCTCTTCCGGGTCACGATGAATTACCGCAGCCAGTGGGCATCAATGGGAAATCCATATACAACCGCGGCTGCTGCGTTCGATATGCCGCTGATGTATGCTAAGAATCGCGCGTACATCGGAGTTGGCGCATTTATTTATCGCGACCAGGCTGGAGATTCAAAGTTTGGAACTTTCCAGGCTTCCTTATCTGCCACAGGGATTGTTCCGCTGAATGATTTCAATAAATTATCTGTTGGTCTGCAAGCCGGTTTCGCACAACGTTCGGCGACTGTTGCTGATCTGCAGTGGGAAAATCAATACATCAACGGCAGCTACGATCCGACTGCGGGTTCGAATGAAGGAAACATGCTTACTTCTTTTCCTTATGCTGATTTTTCAGGCGGGGCGGTTTACCAGTTCAGAAGCGTCGCGGGAAATCTTATGGGAAAGGATGTAGCTGAATTTTCTGTTGGGGTTGCTGCTTTTCACCTGAACAAGCCGGAGCAGAAATTTCACCAGGGTGGAGGCATCCGCCAGGATATGCGTTTTGTTTTTCATTCCAATGGCCGATTTGATTTTGCAGGAACCCGTTGGTCATTGCGTCCTTCCGGATATTTCATGAAGCAATCCAGCGCCAGTGAATTTTTGATCGGCTCGCTGGTACGTTACCGGATCAAGAACGGCACAAAAGTCACTAATTTTTTCAGCGAGTCCGGAATAGGTGCGGGGGTGCATTATCGCTGGAAAGACGCGATCATCCCGCAGCTTTATTATGATCTCGGGGATATTTTTATTGGCGTTTCTTACGATGTGAATATTTCCAAATACACCGCTGCTTCAAAATATAATGGTGGATTTGAAGTAACACTGCGGTACGCGAACCTGAATGGCGCGTTGTACAAGAACAAGAAATAATAATTATCATCCGATCCCTTTCGGAGCCGATTACCATTTAAATTTGAAAATTATTTGGAATTGGAATCTCCCTTATGAAAGAAAATTTCAAGCTTTTTTATAAAAAGTATCTCAGTCATTTTCCTGATTTCTGGCAATACATTTTACTGATCGTGTTTTCTATACTTGCCGCTATTTTTTACCTCTGATCTTATGTCTACATCTCTCCGCCAGGCAAGCGCAGCCGATATTTTACAGATTGCAACGCTTGCAGAAAAAATCTGGCGTGTGCATTATACCCCCATCATCGGTGCAAACCAGGTGGATTATATGCTCAGGAAAATGTATTCGGCAGATAGTCTCCTTGAGCAGCAGAAAAACGGTCAGCAATTCTTTCTCGCGCAAAACAATGACAAGGTTATCGGCTATATTTCAGTAAGCGCCAAAGGGAACGATTTTTTCCTGCATAAATTTTATCTCGATACAGCTGAGCAGGGAAAAGGCCTGGGCAAATTATTTTTCGCAGAGCTGCTTTCGAAATATCCTGAATTGAAAACCATGCGCCTGCAGGTGAACCGGATGAATTATAAAACCATCAATTTTTATTTCCGCCTCGGATTTGTGATTGAAGAAGCGAAAGATTTTAATATCGGCGATGGATATTTTATGAAAGATTATGTGATGGTGCTGAAAAAGTAATGTGCAGATGTGCAGTTAATCTGATGTGCAGATTACATTTCCATACTTACTTATATCATTGGAGTAATAGTTTACCATACTGATCGGTAATCTGCACATTTGCACATCCCCACATCTGCACATCATTTCCCCGGGATCTACTTATGCATTTCCAACCGTTGCTTCACATAGCTGTAATCTAAGAAATACAGCACACGTACAGAAACCTGGTTGAGCTGCGGTCCGTGAATGGTGTGATTGAAATTATTCTTATAGCTGTAATCAATAATTGCTTCTTCGCTCAGAATATTTTGTTTCCAGGCAATGCTCAGCCAGCTTCCCGGTGCGAAATTCCAATTATAAACAAGGTCAACGTTGATGGAGTTAAAGCTGAAATCTTTACTGCCCGCGCCGGCCCAGTTTACGTAATCAGTCAGAGTGCCGTCTTCATTGAGTATATAATACGAATCATACGTTCCTGTCTGCCAGAAATGTCTCGCGTTGAGAGAAACGGACATCAGGGGTGTAAAAACAAAGCTTGCAGTAATTCCATTTTCCCATGCGCGCAGGGTTCTTCTTCCGAAAACGATTGTCCCGTCCGTTTCCCTTCCTACCCAGCCACGATCCCCGAAATCGCCACGGAATCCTGTCGCGGCACGAAATGAAAAGCGATTTCCCACACGCCAGTTGACGCTCACGCCGCCGCCGCCCCATGGATTTACCGGAATCGTTGCGCTCACCTGCGCTGTCGCACCTGCATAGTAATCCAGACCTATCCAAACCGGTTTATTCGTGTTTGAATTTATTCCGCCGAAAAATGTTTTGTAACGTGTTCGCAGGTAAACCCTTCCTGCCTCACGAGGCTCATAAAAATCACGTATATCATAGGGTGTCCATTCACCCCCAAGATAAGTGGACCAGAAGTTTTTGAATGTGGCAGCGGTAAATACATTAACACCCAGGTTATTCCTTTTATGCGTTTCCATGTTCGATGCATAATAAGTGGAAATATTTACTTCTGCATTATTAAAAATTTTCCAGGGATTAAAAACATAATAGCCGACGTAAACGCTGCTGTTTGCATAATTCGCTTCCAGGTTTATTCCCATATCATTGCAATCCCAATTCCGGTTTACCTCCTGCCGGTTAATTCCGTATTGCAGCTTTCCGCTGTTCTTGTTTACGCTTAGTCTGTAATAATAACCAATGCTCGATTCAAATTTTCCTTTTATATAAGTCGGCTCCAGCACATTGCTCACACCCCCATCGCCGCTAAAATTCCAGGTGTTTTTTTTATTGTTGAGCGAAAACCCTGTTGCAGTAACATTCGCGCTTCTGTATCCGC
>JALYQL010000081.1 GCA_030855855.1 Bacteroidota bacterium
TTTCCGATCAGACGCCATGTAATAATCTCGCGCAGGAAAAGGCGGGCTTGGATCTGCCGTTAAAGTCGCCGGAGGGATTTGCAAAGACTATTGAGCTGGTCGCGGAGATGAATGATATTGATTTCAAAAAACATTCGGAAGCAGCGTTAGCTTTAGCTGAAAAATATGCTTCTGATGAAAAGATTTTGGCCGATAACAGGAAATTGTTTATTTAGCAGGGTACGAAATACGAAAAGGTGCTAAAAACGAAGTAAGGCGAAATGGGAAAAGCGTATGAAATATGTGATCCACTGAAATGCTTGCGTAACTTTTCGGAGCATTTCGTTTTTCGTACCCCTTTAATTTTCTTCCTCTACATTAAACTGGCCTTCATCCAGTATCGTCATCTTCACCGATTCAACGCTGTGCTTGAAACGTTTGAGAATAAAAAATTCAAAACCGCCAAATTGTTTCTTTTCATTCACCGCGGGAATGCGGCCGAATAAATAATTCAGAAGACCTGATACAGTTTCGTAATACGGACTTTCCGGCAAAGCGATGGGCAACACGTCATTTACATCAGAGATGGTTGCCATTGCGTTGACGATAAATTCAGTATCGGATTTCTTCTCTACCGCAGGTTTTTCTTCGTCAAATTCATCCTGGATTTCGCCGACTAATTCTTCGATCACATCTTCCATTGTGACAAGACCTGCAATTCCACCATGCTCGTTGGTGACAATTGCCATCTGGATGTGCAGCGTTTGAAATTCGCGGAGCAGATCGTTTATGCGTTTGCTTTGCGGGATAAAATGCGCGGGGCGGATCATTCTCTCAATATCCGAATGTGTCATCTTGCCGATCTTCAAAAGTTTGAGCAGATCTTTCGCGTAGATAATTCCGATGATATTATCGAGCGAATCTTTGTAAACAGGCATCCGCGAATAACCTTCTTCGATCATTTTGTCGAGGATCTCGTCGGTCAGCATTTCAATATTGATCGCTGATATTTTATTGCGCGGTACATAAATACTTTTTACAGCCCGGTCGTCAAATTCAAAAACATTCTGAATCAGCTCATGCTCCGATTGTTTGATTGCGCCACCTTCTTCACTTTCCGTCAGCAACAAACGCAATTCCTCTTCGCTGTGAATATCTTCATGATCTGCAGTGATCTTGATCCCGAATAAACGCAATGTAAAGCGTGTAAGAATGTTGATGATCCAGATGAATGGTGCGAACAGGTAATAGAACGCGCGCAGAGGCAATGCAACAAGCAAAGAAGTTTCCAGTGAATAACGGATCGATAATGTTTTCGGAACCTGCTCACCAAGCACCATGTGAAGGATCGTGATAAATGCGATACCGGTTGCAAAAGAGACATTGTGAAGCAGGTGCGCACTCAGCACAATGTCCATTTTAAACAGGATCTTTTCAAGGACAAGTGCGATATAAGGCTCACCGATACGACCAAGGATAAGGCTGGCGACAGTTATTCCCAGCTGTGTCGCCGATAAATAGCGATCCATATGGTTAACAATGTGCTGGGCAACTTTCGCGCGCGAACTTCCCTGGTTGACCTTGAGATCAATCTGGGAGGAGCGCACTTTTACCATCGCAAATTCGGCCGCGACGAAAAAAGCATTCAGAAGAATAAGGAGGATAATTAAAAAAAGGTCGAGACCCATAAGCAAGAGAAACTTCTCTGATTGACAAATATACCATAAAAAGAGGGGATGATGCAACTACTTCGCAAAGTGTGGGCGTTGAAAGACAAGGCAAGTGGTGATAGTAAGGCCATTACAAGGAAAATTTGAACGGAATTATGCAAAAAGCGTCCCCTGATTTTGGCAGGGGACGCTTTTAATAAAACTCAGGATCGGTTATTTCTCAATCACCAGCTGCATGGTTTGGATTTCATGAGCTGTCATGATCTTAACCATATAGATTCCGGCAGGAAATGAGCTGAGATCAATTTCTGTTGATGTTGCTGATGGTTTTACGCTGTAAATTTCGCGGCCAAGTGCGTCTATAATTACAATGTTTTCTGCCACCATATTACCAGTATTTATTGTTGCCTGCTGTGTTGCAGGGTTCGGGTAAATGCTCACCCTGCTGTCTGTCATTGGTTCCCCTGAACCGGCCATACGGCATATTATAGGGAAAATGGTTACCTGGTCTGTTGCTGTGCAGCCATTTGCATCGGTTACTATTACGGTATAAGTAATGGTATCACAACCGCGCAGTCCGGGAGTGGGACAAGTTGCAGGTGTGTGCAGGCCGGCGTGTATACAGTTAAGATTGGTTGTTGGCGTCCATAAATAGCTCACAGGAATGCCGGTTACGACTAACGGAATTGTATCAAGCTCAATCCAACAGCAAATGGTATGATCAGGACCGGCATCTGCAGTGATTGTACTGACGTTTACGGTTATCGTGGTGCTCTCGCTCGGGCACTGCGGGTTGGTACCTGTAACCGTATATACTTGTGTGGACGCAGGTGCAGCATTTGTAACTGCACAAGCAGGGCAGCTTAAGCCTGCGGATGGGCTCCATGCATACGTTGTTGCTCCGCTCGCAGTAAGTGTAGATGAACCTCCCTGGCAGATTGTAGACGGGCTGGCTGTTGCGCTCATATCCGGCGGACAAACAATTTCGATCAACGTAGTTGTGACAGAATTATGGCAACCACCATTATATACCCGCAATTGAACTTTATAATATTTGTGGCAATTTAATAATGTCGGAGAACCGAGGGTAGCGAGATTAAATGAGCCAGCTGTGCCAATTTCCATAAGGCCGTAATCCCATGGTCCAAAGACAGTTCCAACTATATCGCACTGGGCCGCTGCCCATTGGTAACTCGTTTCATTCGATGAAGATGAGCCATTTAAAATGATCGGTTCGCCTTCGCAATAAGGACTGCTCGTAGTGGCAATAACCGCTGTTGGTGATGAGAAAACATCTACTAATAATTTGTATACTACTGTAGTGCAGGGATAATTTACCGTACAACTCACGAAACCATCGCTGCCCACGTAAATATCACATTTATTACCATTACCACCTGGTGTGGTGAAACAAGTTCCAGAGGAACCGGGGGTCATCGTTGATCCGGGAGGAGCGCTCCAGGTATAACTTTCAGCACCAGGAAATCCACAATTGGCAGTTGCGCCACTATTACCGTTACTAAGGGAATAAAAGTTAGTGCCGAGCGAAACGGTACAAGTGGTCTGATCGCCGGTGAGTGTAGGATTAAGGTTACACACTTTAACATTGTCGACAGATCCAAAAAAATTGCGGGTCAATGCTCCTTCGCAAATGTTCCCGGATTGCATCATATTAAGGTTATTTATGGCAATGTCAATAGGGAAAGTCGAGCAGCCGATCTGAGTGAAGGCAGCACGTGACGCGGTGGGATAAATAGTAATCATTCCAAGCGTTGGCGAGAGTCGCTGCAGGCGGCCGTAATAAGTGGTGTTGAGCGCGCTCGAACTAAGTAGGATCGGAGCAGAGTTTTGCCACGGCTGTGCAGAAGAATTATATCCATAAGTACCCATTCTTTTTTTTGATGCGCCAATGATTTGCCACGTTTGCGGATTTGTGCTGCCGATGGGTGCCAGAATATGTACTTCGATTGCATTCAAATTACTGTAAGTAACAGGTCCGGCAGATATGTCACGTTTGCAGTGCGTGCTTATGACCGGTGATCCCGATTCCGTAAATGCAAGCAGGGAATGATAAGGGCCATTGCCGCCTGTCATTCTGAATTCAAAATCACAGCTCCATGCCGCGTTGCTTAACGTGAAAGGAAGCGTGCTGTAGGTATAACGGGGCAGAGCACCATCAGCAGCGCCGGTGAAATCGATTCTCCCGGCGTTAATCGTTACACCTGTGCTTACCGTTGTCCATCCTGCATTGCTTGTAAAATCGTACGTGTTACAAATTTGCGCCTTTAATGTTCCCGCATGCATGAAACAAATTGCTGCAACGATGGCCGCAGTAATTTTTAGTTTGTTTGTCTTCATAATATATATGTTTTTGAGTTAGTATCAGGGATGTTTGGTGCAAGATACTTTCAGCAAACCGACGCTTTCGGGCAGATTAATAAGCGCCTCGTCCTGTTTGATATTCGCTGGCACAAGATTTTTATTTGCGGATATGAACAATAGCAAACTGGCACAGGAGTACGAATTACGAATCATACAAATAGTTACTGATGATAGTTTCGTAACTATTCGGCCAAATTCGAAATTCGTACTCAATCCTATCTACGAAATGCCATTCGCAGTATAGGTTAAATTAAATCCTGGAATAATTTTTAGTTGCCATTCAGCAAACCAAGCACATATTCTTTTTTTCGTGAGGAGACAGGAACGATAGAATGATCTTTCATTACAAGATGATTTTCCTGTTTTTCGAAGCAGAATAAAAAATCCATATTCACCAGGTGCGATTGATGCACGCGGATAAACCCTTCATCGCTCAAATACCCGTCAAATTCTTTAAGCGAACGTGAAATGAGAATTTTTTTACCATCAACCAAATAAACATTTGTATAGCTTCCATCAGCTTCCATGCGCACGATTTCGCTCGTATTCACAGTATAAACGCGATCCATTGTTTTTAATACAATCTTCTTTTTGTGTGATGCGGAAGCACTTATTTTATCCAGCAGCGTCTGCAATTGAAATTCCTGCTCTCCCTTGTTAATGGATTGACGCGCTTTCTCCAGCGCAGTGATGAAATGTGCACGAGAAACAGGTTTGAGTAAATAATCCAGTGCACAAAACCGGAATGCATCAATCGCGTATTGTTGATGTGCAGTTATAAAAATGATCTTAAAATCTATTCTGTCTAAGCGTTTCAGCAAATCGAATCCTGTTCCGTCCTGCATTTCAATATCGAGAAAAACAAGATCAGGTTTATGCTGCAGAATTTCCCGGTAACCTGCTTCAACGGAACCTGCCGTTCCTGCTACGCTGATATTTTCTCCGTAAAGCCCAAGCAATTTCGAGATCACTTTGCGATTATTTATTTCATCATCAATAATGACGCAATTAATTTTGTGTTGGCTCATCTGTAAGGAATGGGATTTCGAAACGTATCCATAAAAACATAACAAAGTAGTGATTGCAGAATTTTCATTCAGCAGAAAGGAATTCAGGTTGAGTATTAAAGTGGGATGCCCGAAAATAGCTTGAAAAACTCACATCTGCGATGAATAACCAATAATAGTGATGAGGTTTTTTATTCTATCACGACGAAAATTATCAGCGGTGTCAGCCTTGCAATTAAATCACTCGTCATTAATTTACATTATTTTGGACGGATTGAGGTTTACCTGAAGATTTAATTGAACATACGTACTGAAGGCTGTTTTCTTAACTTTGGCCCATGCCTGAAGGGAAAACCCGTCTTTCGTCATTTAATAATGCATGGTATAATCCCGGCGCTTCCTTTGTGAAACGCGGATTTTGGTTTTGCTTCAATAACGCTTTTTTCTGCTCCCGGTTTCCTTTGAGCGGAATCAAGGTTGTAATTCTCAGGATGTTTGGCGCGCGCGTGGGCAAAAATGTGATCATTCGTCCGGGTGTAAATATTAAAGCGCCGTGGTTCCTGGAGATCGGTGATAATGTTTGGATAGGAGAAAATGTGTGGATCGATAATCTTATCAAAGTTACTATCGCGTCGGATTGCTGTCTTTCGCAGGGCGCGATGCTTCTCACAGGAAATCATGATTATACAAAATCAACTTTTGATCTTATAACAAAAGAGATCGTGCTTGAAGAAGGTGTGTGGATAGGAGCGAAGGCCGTTGTTTGTCCCGGAGTAAAATGTTTTTCCCATGCGTTGCTTACCGTTTCATCAGTTGCAACTTCGGATTTGCAGGCGTATGGAATTTACCAGGGGAATCCTGCGGTGAAGGTGCGTGATCGGGTAATCAATCAATAGAAGGGTTTTCTGAAAAAATCAAGGCCTCCATTTATCATCAGGCCCGCAATTGAAATGGATCACAAACGAAGCCTGTATGCCTTTTTGAATGATAACATTCGCCATCGGTTTTGTGAGACAGTTCGCGCATTTTTCAGGACTCACATCGTAGATCTTCTTATTCGTCTCTTTCGTGAGGTAAACATCGTATTGCCCGGCAGGAATTCCTGATCTGAAAATTCCTTTGTCGTTGGTGGTGACCACATATTCTGCCGTTTTACTTTTCAGCTTCAGGGTGGAATAAGTGAGCAGGATCGATTTCTTTTTATTCGCCACTATTTCCTCTGAAGGTTTCGCGCCGCCGCAATACGGAAGCGTGCAGTACACAATTCCTTCATTCACTGCCACTTCTTTTCCGGTTTCCGTTTCCGGCTTTGGCGTGATAACTTTTACAGAATCAGAATCCGTTTTTGGCGGCAATTGCGAGGTCGTATCTACCGGAACAGATAATGAATTTAAAGAATCAATCCGGGCTTCGTCACGCTTATCAGATCCGCATGCGGATAGCAGTAAAACAATTCCCAGGCTCAGAACAATAGTTAATTTACGATTCTTCATAATGCTTAAATATAAAATAATTAAAACGAAAATTTACTTTGGTGCTGTCGTTGCCGGTTTTGGTTTCGGCTTGGGCTTTGGTTTCGGCTTGTACTTCGGATCGCAGTATACAACAAGATATTTTCCTGTGTGAATTAAATTCGATTGCATATGGTTCCATTTCCGCAATTGATTTACCGTCACATGATATTTTTTTGCGATCACCGAAAGGCTTTCGCCCCTGCGGATCTTGTGCATCACTTTTACTGTGGGGCCCACAGCAACAGAGTCGGAATCCTGCCGGAGCTTTATAATATGCTGCGCCATCCTGATCGTATCGAGCTGAAGAATGAGAGAATCCATCTTCGGATTTTTCTTCATATAATCGATCGTGCCCGCCATCGCCTCACTCATTAAGCTTCCTTTCATCCTGTAACCGCGTGGCGACATATGCACGCCATCAGGATTGCAAAGCTGGTCTTTTTTGAATTCCGGCAGTACGTCCCATCCTCCCGCCACCCAATACCAATCGAAGAAGCCGCAATTTTCATTCTTCGCTACTTTGCGGATGATATCAGAAAAAGCTTCACCGCTTTGCACATGATCGCCTTTGTAATACATGTCCATCGTGCTCGTGAGAATAATGCTTGCGTTTGGCGCGGCTGCTTTTACTTTACGCACAACATTCACGATCACGGATTCTTCATTCGCTTTCAGGCTATCGTCATACAAATAATCATTCGTTCCGAAATCGATGATGATCACATCAGGCTGAAGTGTTTTTATCTGAACGTCGAAAAGTTTTTCATGAAGTATTGACTCGTATTTCGCTCCGCCCACTCCGCAATTGTGGTAGATCGCGCCTTTGTCTGCGGCAGTTTCAAGGCTCATGCCGTAGAATGTAAATTCTTTTTCAGTTTTGCTTGTTCTTTTTAAACGAAAAATAATTTCATTCTTAAAAGGCGGAAGTGTGATCTCGTAATAAGGCAGCGAATCAGTTGCGGAAGTATCTACTTTGACCTGGATCTTTTGACCGCCACATTCCACAATCAGATCATAGCTTAGCGAATCTTTTTTACAATAGATCTTCAGCTTTGTATATTCCTGCGGAGCATCATTCACAAAAGTAAACGTGAGGCTGGAGTTGCTGTCAAGCGTTTTACAGGTCATTCCTGAAACACCAAGCGGATGTCTCGGAGGGATTGCAAGGCTTTTCGCGTAAAGCCATTCGCCCGTGTGCGTTGTCCGGTATTCAACAGACGAATATGTTTTCGCGGCAGAATACGCGAACATCATTCCACGACCGCCATCACCATGAATGGCGTGCATGCTTTTGCGCATTCTTCCCGGAAAAATATCAGACTGCAGGTGCGAATCGCCGAGATGAACGAATGAGATTTTTTTATTCGCGGATTCATTCCAGCAACGGTAAAATGTATCGAGGGCGCTGCGACTGTAAAACTGCACCATGTTGAATTCAGTATGCAGGTATGGATAACGTTGTGCATACGCATGCGTGGAATCCTGGGAAAATAAAGTGAAAGTCAGGAGGGAAAAAAGACAAGCCAGCATCGCGGTTTTCCACCTGGCCTGTTCCGGTTTGTATTGAAACATTTTTTTTGACAGCATCTTTTAAATCAACTCCTTCTTCTTAATATTTTTATCATTTCAGCTCCTGGTCATTAGTACAAGATACTGATATTACATCAGCTGATTATCCACCTTTCCTCAAGGCTTTATTTTTCAGACTATCATTAACATTATTTCTGATTGTATCAGCGTCTTTAGGTATGGAGTCTGATTTTGGCGGTTTCGGCTTGTTGGTGCCGGATCCTTTCATGATCTTGGTCATCATCTTAATATGCCATGAAGTATTCGCCGAAAAAACACCATTGATAAAGATCACATCATTGATCTGGTTGTCGTTGATCAGGTTGAGAAGGCTTCCATTGTAATACCGGTAATCAACTACAAAGACTGTTTCATAATTCGCGGTAAAATAGGTGGCAAAAGGATTCCCGTATGAATTTTTTACGATCACACATTTTCTTCCATTCTTAATGTCGTTGTCAATTCGCATCAGCGGATTATCACCGCCAAGGAAAACCCCATAGGAATTTCCACCGCTCGCGCCCTGTGCGTAAAGTGATCCGGCCATTCCTTTGCCTAATGAAGTTCCGTAGCGCAGCGTTGTATGTTTGCCCGGCACCATCCAGTATTCCACCGAATCCGGGTTTTCTCTCAGGCGCTCATCGTGCGTGAGAAAATAAAGTGAGCCGTAATATTTTTTCTTCACTTTATGTGTCATCGCATCCAACGCAATAGGTGTAAGCGCTGCGGATTTGCAAAACGCCACATAAGCATAATAAGCGCCAAGACCAGTCCAGTGATGATCTGTGCCGAAATAAATATACTGGCTGCGGTGCGCGGCAATTTCATCGTAAGCGTTTACTGCTCTGATTCCGGGACTGAGATTGCTGTAAATCTGGTCAATATTATTTTTTTCTGAAGCCGCCATTTTCCGGTATTCCGAAGGAGGATAGAACGCGATAGAAGAAGGAACTGCTGCAACATAAATAGTGGCTTTTCCATTCAGCTCTTCCTGGTATTTATTCACCATTGCCGCATATAGTTTTGCCATATTGTTGTTGCCGCCGAATAATTCCATCGCGCGGCCGTCATAAATAACCACACCACCGGAAGTTTCTGATGGTCCGTTATCAGCAGAGTCGGACGGAATGGAATCGACCTTCGCTATCGTGGTATCAACATCTACGGGCACTTGCTGCTCGACGTTGGTGGTCTGGTAGAACCCGATTTTTTTCGGATGGTAGCCGCGGATTGATTTCGCAAAAATAGAACCGGAAACAAAATCATCGCGGAAAGGAAAATTGTCGGCGTAGACAGAATCTACCGCATGCAGGTAAAATCCGCTGAAAAAAGAGCTGGAAGAAGGTTCGGGCATCACAGCGAGATCACGATTATCAACCGGCGAATATTTTTGTTTCGGCTGGATCAGCGAATAAATGCCAACCACGGCAAGCACCACTCCGAAACCAATCGTGGTGATGTATGCATTCCTGCTTTTTTCCCGGCGCTTATTCTTCATTGTCAGATCAGAATCGGTAGTAGATAAATGGATTGTATGTGGTTCCTACCAGCATCATGGTGGCAAGGCCAAGCAAGATAATATTAACGCAGAAATTAATCGTCCACCACATGTTGGAATAACCGATTACCAGCTGGCGTTTTGCATAACGATGAATATAAAGGTACACCGGCATGCACATGATGATGGCGAATAACATCCAATACAGATTTTCCTGGAACACGATTTTAAACTCGAAGCTGATCAGCTTATTATCCGTCGCGCCGAAAATGATCGATAGAAAATGCCAGAGTCGGTCCATATCGGTGAAATAGAACAATGCCCAGCTCAAAACCATTGCAATCAGTAAATAAATATGACCGAAGAATGCAGGAATCTTTCTCAGGATATTCCCGAAGAAAACCCTTTCCAGCAATATCAATAATCCCCAGAACAATCCCCAGAGAATATAATTCCAGCACGCGCCATTTGCGCCGCCATGCCAGATTCCGGTGAGCAGCCACACGATGAAAAGATTTCTCAGTCCATGGTTTTTATTTCCACCCAACGGAATGTAAATGTAATCGCGGAACCAGGTGGAGAGTGAAATGTGCCAGCGCCGCCAGAAATCGGTTGCTGATTTTGCGATGTACGGGTAATTGAAATTTTCATAATAATGAAACCCGAACATTCTTCCAAGGCCGATTGCCATATCGGAATAGCCGGAAAAATCAAAGTAGATCTGGATCGTGAACATGATGATGCCGAACCAGCCTTCTGCCACCGAAAGACCGGCTAACGGATCCACCTGACCAGGCGCAGCCTCCGCAAGATATTTTTGCACAAAGACGCCTGCAACATTGGCGACACAGACTTTCTTGAACAGCCCGACAAGAAAACGTGTTACGCCCGCTGAAATATCGACGATGTTAAACCTGCGCTTGTCAATTTCATTTGCAATGTGAACGTAACGTACAATTGGTCCGGCAACAAGCTGGTGATACAGGCTGACAAACATCAGGAATTTAAGCAGCGATTTTTGCCCGGTTACTTTGCCGGTATAAACGTCCATCACATACGAGATGGACTGGAATGTGTAAAATGAAATTCCGATGGGCAATGCGAAACCGGGAACGGTAAAATCTGTGCCTAAAAGATCATTGACATTTGAAACGATGAACGCGCTGTATTTAAAAGTAAGCAGCGTTCCGATATTAAAAACAAGCGAACAGATAACGCCGATTTTTGCGATGCGTTTTCCGCGATTGGCTTCGATAAATCTTCCGTTCGCATAATCAATGAGCGCGGTAAGGAACAAAAGCGCAATCCAGATCGGCTCGCCCCATGCGTAAAAGACAAATGAAAAAATGGTGAGAATAAGATTTCGCCAGGTAGCGTTCTTCGTGCTGTAATAGAGCAGCAGGTTAAGCGGAAGGAAAATATAAAGGAAAGTCAGGCTGGCAAAAACCATATCGGGGAGTTACGCTTTCAGTTCAGTTTTTGTGACTTTTCGCTTGATGATCCGGAGGCGGCAAAAATAGCATAATTCCTCTTCCTGAGAGGCGGTATGTAAGGTTCAGGGCGAATATGGATTATTTTATTTTTCCGGATCAAATATAAAACGGGTGTTGAAAATATTTTGCAGCATTGCAGAATTGTTAAACCCGTTGAATAAGTGTTGGTTGTGAAAGGATTTGTGATCTGGAAGTGCGTTTTAAAGCATTGGATACTTGTGTATCTTTGATTGAAATGGAATACGAAAAGATTTTCGAATTCTTTTATAATAATGAAGTTCGTTATGTTATTTGTGGCGGTCTTGCCGTTAATATTTATGGCATACCCCGGATGACAGCTGATATTGATCTTATAATTGATTTTTCGGCTGAGAATATAAGCCGGTTTGAAAAGTGCATGAAAAAAGCTGGTTATTTTCCTTCGATCCCTTTTCCTTTTAAGGATATGGAAAGTGAAGTTAAAAGAAACAATCTTGCAAAGGAGAAGAATATGCCCGTGTATTCGTTTTATAATTCACGGACAGGACAGGTAACTATAGATATTCTTATGCAGGTTCCGTTGACTTTTGAAGAACTGTGGGATGACCGTGAAACCCGCACGGTGGATAGTGTCGATGTTTACCTCGCATCTATAGAACATTTGATTCGTTTAAAAGAGTATGCAGGAAGGCCACAAGACAAAAGCGATATTCTTTTATTGTCAAAACTGCCCGGAAAAAATAAAAAGTGATGAAAACCGAAATCGGATTTACATACACCGTTACTGACGAGCAGATCGCCGAACATCAGAAGCGTTCTGTTGCCGAAATTTTTCAATGGCTGGAGGAGACAAATAAGTTTTTGCAAAAAATCCAGACTCCGGAAGAACGCCGCAGAATGCTGGAGATAAAAGGAAAATATCCAGCCTGGTTTATTGATCACCTGGCGACAAATTGTCCGGGAATTATTGCGCCGCCATCGGTAACAAAGAAATAATGCTGGATAAAGCTCACGCACTCTTTAAATATAGAAACACCGGATTAATTCGCGTAAATCTGCTCAACAAATATAAAACAGGGTTGTAAAGTAAATTCGCCAACTGAATAATTGTTAATCGCTCTGATAAGTGTTGAGGTAAAGCTGATTAGCGATTTTCCTGTATCTTTTTAATCGGAATGGCATTATCTATTCAGATGAAACGCTTTTTCATTTTAATCCTGGTTTTGATTGTGCAGAAAGATCTTTCTGCGCGGCTTCCAGACTTGATTCCGTATCGGAATAAAAGTGGTATGTGGGGATATTGCGACAGCACAAAAAAAATAATTATTCCATGTAAGTTCCGGGATGTAAAACCTTTCGGAAATCTCGATAGTGCACGCGGAATTTTTGAGGATAACAATGTTTGGATTAGGAAAAATGGCGATTTTCATATTGTTCCGAAACCATCGCCGGATTCTTTTGTGCGTGTTATTTACGCACCGGTTTATCACTATATCTTTATGGGGCACGGCGTGCCGTATTATCTTTATTCAGACTCGGGGGGCATTTATACACATGAGCATAGTTGGTTTTCCGGCCCTTATTTCGCCGACCCGTAATCGAATCTTTTTCCTGTTCAGAACCCGCATACAAAACTTTATGGCTACAAAAATCAGCAAGGTAAAATTGTTATTCCCTGCAAGTTTTCAGACGAAGGCTATTTCAGTGAAGGTCTTGCAGCAGTGGTCCGAAAAAATGAAATGCAATATATAAATGCAGAAGGAAAAGTGATTTTGCGGTTTACTGATCATGTCGTATTGGGAGGGAATTTTAATAAAGGACTTGCTATTGTT
>JALYQL010000083.1 GCA_030855855.1 Bacteroidota bacterium
AGCACTCTTTTGCTACGAAAAAATTTCAGCCTTATTTTTTCACCGATCTCGTTTTTAATTACATCAATTTTTCCGGTCATTCCACCAGCTATGGCGACTTCAGCTGGTTTGAGAATCGTCCGTTCTCGGAAGAAATTTTCGAATACGGATTATCCGCCGGAGCAGGATTGCGCTATAGTATTACCCCGAAAATCCATCTTACTTACGAGCTTGCGGCGCAGGGCGTGATTACGGTTTTTCAGGATGTTATGTATGCCGGCAAGAAATTTGTTGATGTTGATGGTCACTTTAATCCGGTCAATAAAGTCGGGTTTGCGGTTTCGTTTTAATGCGTTTCTGGTTAAGTATTCATTATTTGTTTATACTAATGTAACATATTTAACAAAATAATGGAATTTAGCAGCGGAGTATGGCACCCACTTTTGTACCTTAGCGTCTGACTAATGGATAAAACACGACAACATGAAAAAAGCATTTCTTCTTTTTAATTTTCTTCCGTTGATTTCATTTGCACAGGAAGTAGCTCCAAAACCAACAACCGGTATTGCTCCAATGTCTAAAAACGAATTCGGAATTAATTTGTTTTCAGTGACACGCATTGATGACTTTTTCATGCACGATTGGGTTGACAGAATTGATTTTAATCCTCCCGGCGGCGTGTTTTACAAACGTCATTTCGGCAATAATGCTTTTCGCACCTCATTCGATTTTACCCATAAATCGCGTATGATCGGGGAACCGCCTGTTCTGAATTATTACAATGGATCCAATGGCAATTATTATAATACAAAAAGGGATAATGTGGCTATCAGCGTGGGGTATGAACGTTATTTAGGTTTACCGTGCAAATTCCAGCCTTTTGTTTTCACCGACCTTGTAATGAATTACGAGCATGAGTACGGTGAAAGAGTGTATTGGGGCGAATTTAATCCGCAGGGAGTACATCCATTAGCAAGAGAAACTTTTGAATTCGGAATTGCCATTGGCGGTGGTTTGCGTTATAATCTCACATCGAAGTTTAATCTTGTGTATGAGATTTCAGGTCAAGGCTATCTTTCTTATACCAATGATCTTCTCTTCAACCGACCTGGTGTAAACCGGTACATATCCAGTTCCGGATTCCACTTCAATCCAGTGAATAAGCTCGGGATTTCGTTTTCCTTCTAATCGATTATCTTTTTAGATCAGCTGGTTTAGTGATGTCAGATGCTCGCATCTGACATCACTAAATGATTTTTAAATCTAAAATCCCACCCATTTCCCAATTTCCCTTAAAAAGCACAACTATCTGCCATTTCCTTCGTCTTTAAAACGGGGGAGAAGATTCCATTTTTCAGGTTATCTTTGGAATGGCATATGTTGAAACGCTTTCTGTTTATCTGCAGTTGTATTTTTATCAGTTCCGGATTTCTCGCGGGCCAAAACCTGGGGAAAGAAATTCCGTTCCGGATGAGCTTTCGTCTCAATACCACCGTTCCCCACGCAATTTCAAACAAAGCATTCCGCAGCAGCTTTACCGGCATTTACGATGTAACCTTCAATTTTAATTACCAGGTCTTTCACGGGTTCCAGGTCGGCGTGCAATACCATCACAACCTCTGGAAAACGCCCGACAATAAAATTCCGGGACTGAATGTGTACGGACAAACACATCTTGCCGGCATCCGTGTCGGTTATGATCTTATCCGCTCGCAGACTTCTACCGCATACATCGGGCTGGCAGCAGAGCAGGGGATCATAAAATACAATGGCCTCACTTTTTCAGGAATTCCTCCCAATGCAGATCCGTCCACCATTCACAGCATTCGCGATATACAGGTCGACGCCGGCATTTTCTTTTACACGGAAGGAAATTTCGCGATCGGTCTGAACATCAGCAGCACATTTACCAATTACCGTTTCGATCCGTTTTCCATTTATCTCAATCAGCAAAATCCGAATCCTTATTTAGCTGATGATGTGGCCGGAAACTGGTCGTATTTTACGTTTGGGTTTAATGTGGTGTATTCTTTCTGGCGGACAAAAGGCGGAACGGAATAGAAGATTTATAAAGAAGCGGCGGTTGATTAACCATAGAAATCAACGATCATTTTAATGCTGGTAAAATTTCAAAAGATCCCCAAACCAATGTGAAGGAAACAGATAAGAAAAATAAATAATTTCCAAAATCAACTTTACTGATGAAACACATTAAAAATAGTGCCTCTTTTAGTTTTAATCCGGTTAAACAAGATCTTGGTGAGGGTGGCATAACTTATACCTGCACCAACCATCCCGCAATAATTTTAAATGAGCCCGGCAAATGCCCGGAATGCGGAAAAGATCTTGTCAAGAAATACTAGCTGATAAATTGGCACGGTGTTTTGATGTATTAGGATCAAACTTAAAACATCAACATCATGAAAAATCAAAACACTCAGCTTCTTGCGGTACTTGCAGAATGTGCCGCTGCCTGCAATACCTGTTCAACAGCATGTCTTGACGAAAAAGACGTTAAGATGATGGCAAATTGTATCAAACTGGATATGGATTGCGCACAGATCTGCGCTATTACAGCAGCATTTGTTGCCCGTAACTCCGATCATGCGACGCATCTCATGAAAGAGTGTGCCGAGATTTGTGGAAAATGCGCAACGGAGTGCGAAAAACACGAGATGGCTCACTGCCGCGCTTGCGCTGAAGCCTGCCGCAAATGCGAAGAGGCCTGCAAATCTTCTAAGTAAAAAGCCGAAACCGGTACTTGATTTCATTTTTTTCGTGGCAGCTTTTCTACGTTTGAGAATTGGGCTTGTGTATTAGTATGCTCATTACTGCCGCAAATTATACAGATCATTTCTTCTGATTTGAGATCTGATAAAAATAAAACCTTAGGGTTGTAAAAATGCGAGCCATGCAAAAAGAACCCACGTCATTTTTGTTGTTGCCCATTATTAAAGCAATAGTTGATTTCGTTTTAGCCCGGAATAAACATTTGTAAACGCTTGTTGTCGCGATTGGGTTTTTCAAGCAATTGGTTTGCAATTATTTATGAAGAACGTGGGGAGGGTCTTACACCCCGAGGGTTTAAGACCCCGAGGGTTTAAGACCCCGAGGGTTTAAGACCCGGAGGTGTAGGAACACTCTGCCATAAGCTGTCTAAATCGGCACCATTTTGTCTGCCTGTTTCGAACAAAATCACAAGGAGCTGAATTTTTCGCACCCCGGTAATTCTACCTGTTTATCATCACAGTGTTCAGTTTTGTAATCCACAGCTGAATCTTGTAATCAGAAATTGACCATCTTAGCATATCAGAAAATCAGCTATGCATTCCCGGATACTTCTTTGTCTTTTAGTGCTGAGCATTTCACTTTCCCTGAACAGCCAGGTCTTTAACTTTCCATGGACAAAAAATAAGGTAAGCACGTATGTGAGACCGGTTCCTAAAGTGCTTCCCGTCACTTATTTCGTAACTGATACTGCCGTCATCGCCGCGTCTGTCCGTAATACCGGCGATACCAATTATTATTTCAGAAATCCCCCTGTAGCTGATACGTTCATTGTGTATTACGATGAATCCAAATCGCAGCTGGCATTGCGAAAAATAATTGTGGCAGGATTCCGCTATAATTCTGAAAGCTGGTACAGGAACGGCAAAATGAAAAAGACGGAAATGAATGTCGATGACCTGCCATGGAATATGCACAACACCGAGGAGTGGTACGACAACGGCAAGCGCAAATCTTCGCTGACCTACTCGAGCGATAGCTGCATTTATTTAGAGTGGTGGCCGAATGGAAACATTGCAGTTGAAAAGCGGGTAGGAGGAAGCCAGCCTTGGGAAATAACGCTATGGGCCGGGCAGGAAAATCACTATGAAACAGATTGCAGACTTTCGGAATCCATTATTTATTCGAAAGATTCGGCTCTGCGTTATTCTTATTATTACAATGGAAAGTTGAGCAGGGTTTCCGTTACTTACCCGGATTCAACAATAGAAGGCGGCATACGCGAACATTATCGAATGAGTTATTATGCGAACGGAAAAAAAATGCACAGCCCGTTTTATCCAGATTCCGGCAGGCAGCAAATTACGTATTACTATTTGTCGGGCAGAATAAAATCGAGAGGGGAGTGGGAAAACGGAAATGACGGCGATTACAAGAAACGCTATGACACACCCTCCACGAAAAAAAGGAAAAACGTAAAGGAAGATGGCGAATATTCGGCCACCAATTCACTCGTTCCGCACACACGCCACCGCAATTATTTCATTGTAAAAACCGGTCATTGGATGTATTACGATGAAGCCGGTAAAAAGAGTCGTGAAGAATGGTACCACCCGGATCATTCAATGGAATTTATTATTTATGACAATACCGGCAAGGAAAAATCGAAAGGCAAGGAAGAGCTGGTTCTGCCACAACGCATTTTATTATAGTGGTGCGATGCATCGCTACTGAACAATTTATGGCAGTGGCCCAACAAAAAAATCCCCGAAGATCGCTCTCCGGGGATTGCCCTTTTTTATGAATTGTCTGGCCGGGTTTCCGTCAAATTGAAATTTCTAATCTTGATTAAATATTTCTATTGGCGGAAGTATCGAGGCTATTCTTCCTTTTTATCCGACTTCTTATCCTTTTTAATTTTCGGCTTTGCGGCGGTGATGATGATCTCTTTTTTCTCCTCATCATAACCGATCGTCACGATATCACCTTCAACAACACCCGATTTGATGATCTCTTCCGCGAGCGGATCTTCAATGTATTTCTGGATAGCGCGTTTCAACGGACGTGCTCCGTAATTCGCATCGAATCCTTTGTCTACAATGAAATCTTTTGCAGGCTGTGTGATATCAACTGTGTAGCCCATGAGCACGATACGGTTCTGCAATTTCTCGAGCTCGATGTCGATGATCTTGTGAATGTCCTCGCGTGTCAATGAATTGAAAAGAACAACATCGTCAATACGGTTAAGGAATTCAGGAGCAAACGCTTTTTTAAGCGCGCTTTCAATCACACCTTTTGCATGGTCATCAGCGCCATCACTTTTGGTATTGGTTGCGAAACCAACGCCCGTACCGAAATCTTTCAGCTGGCGTGAACCAATGTTCGAAGTCATGATGATGATGGAGTTTTTAAAATCCACTTTTCTTCCAAGACTGTCGGTCAATTGTCCGTCGTCGAGCACTTGCAGCAGCAGGTTAAAAACATCCGGGTGAGCCTTCTCAATTTCATCCAGCAATACAACTGAATAAGGTTTGCGGCGCACTTTTTCTGTCAATTGTCCGCCTTCTTCATAACCGACGTAGCCCGGAGGCGCTCCGACTAATCGCGATACAGCAAATTTCTCCATGTATTCGCTCATGTCGATTCGGATCAATGCTTCGTCATTATCGAAAAGGTAGCGTGCAAGGATTTTCGCCAATTGTGTTTTACCCACACCTGTTGGTCCCAGGAACACAAATGATCCGATCGGCTTGTTCGGATCTTTCAATCCGGCACGGTTACGCTGAATGGCTTTCACCACTTTTTTGATTGCTTCATCCTGGCCGATGACTTTTCCTTTCAGGTTTTCATACATAATGGCAAGCTTGGAGCTTTCATTTTGCGAAACACGCTGAACAGGAATTCCGGTCATCATGGAGACAACTTCAGCCACATTATCTTCACTCACCGTTTCGCGATGTGTGCGGCTTTCTTCTTCCCATGCTTTTTTGGCAGCCTCGAGCGATTCCTGCAACTGGCGTTCACGATCGCGCAAACGGGCGGCTTCTTCGTAACGCTGGCTGCGCACGACCTGGTTCTTTTCTTCTTTTACTTTTTCAATTTCAGCTTCCACTTCAAGTATCTTTTTCGGAACCTTGATGTTCGTGATGTGAACGCGTGAACCTGATTCATCCAACGCATCAATCGCTTTATCCGGCAAATGACGATCGGTGATGTAACGTGAAGTAAGTGTTACACACGCTTTGATCGCGTCATCGGTATAAGTTACGTTATGATGGTCTTCGTATTTCGATTTGATGTTGTTGAGGATCTGAATCGTCTCTTCGACATTCGTTGGTTCAACAATTACTTTCTGGAAACGACGTTCGAGCGCGCCGTCTTTTTCAATGTACTGGCGGTACTCGTCGAGTGTAGTTGCACCGATGCATTGGATTTCTCCACGTGCAAGAGCCGGCTTGAACATATTCGAAGCATCAAGCGATCCAGAAGCGCCACCGGCACCGATGATCGTGTGAATCTCGTCAATGAACAGAATAACGTCAGGCGATTTTTCCAGCTCGTTCATTACGGCTTTCATACGCTCTTCAAATTGTCCGCGGTATTTTGTTCCGGCAACCAAAGCTGCAAGATCAAGCGCTACCACGCGTTTATTGAAAAGGACACGAGAAACTTTTTTCTGGATGATACGAAGTGCAAGACCTTCCGCGATGGCAGATTTACCAACTCCGGGCTCTCCGATGAGAATCGGGTTGTTTTTCTTACGGCGGGAAAGGATCTGCGAAACACGTTCGATCTCTTTTTCACGTCCTACGATCGGATCGAGTTTTCCATCTTCTGCAGATTTGGTAAGGTCGCGGCCGAAATTATCGAGCACGGGAGTTTTGGATTTCGAATCAGAGATTTTTTTCTGACTTGCTCCGAAAGCACCGTCATCTTCTCCTTCTTCGTCCGGTGAGTTTGGAAATTCAGCGCGTGGATGTGAAGAAGATTCTTCAGAAGAGCCACCGCCGTTTTCAATTTCATTTTTTACAGCATCATAATCAATGCTGAATTTGTGCAATGCTTTTGTGGCAATGCTGTCTTCATCTTTCAAAATGGAAAGCAAAAGGTGTTCAGTACCGATGACAGCGCTTTTGAAAATTTTCGCTTCAAGGTACGTGATCTTAAGGGCGCGTTCTGCTTGTTTTACCAATGGAATGTTGCCCAGGTTATTGTTTGTTTTTTTTGCAACGCTTGCAGTCAGCCCTTCAACTTCGCGACGCAGATCATTCAGACCTACATTGAGAGTTTTGAGCAGCTTTATAGCGCTGCCTTCGCCTTCACGAATGATACCAAGCAGAAGGTGTTCGGTTCCGATGTAATCATGCCCCAATCGTAAAGCTTCTTCACGACTGTATGTGATAACATCTTTGACCCTCGGTGAAAATTTAGCTTCCATATAGATTTTTGAGGTAATGTTTTTCTTTTCTTGCCTTTGCCTGGCCCCTAAAATTAGCTATTTCCGGGGGTTTCTCAAAAGTATGTACAATCAAGAGAAACGCTGGTTTTTATACTTGTTTTTATCCACGGAAAAATGTTAATAATTAAGCCTCTTTCGCACTGTTTTTTCGTGTGATTTAGGTAATTTCGGACTCCCTAAATAAACACTCATTCCGGTACACTTTATCAATAAGCGTGCTAAACTAAAACGTGACAATAAGACATGGCTGACGGCGAAAAAATTATTCCGATTAACATTGAAGATGAAATGAAAACGGCTTACATCGATTATTCGATGTCTGTTATCGTTTCCAGGGCCCTTCCTGACGTGCGCGATGGATTAAAACCGGTTCATCGCCGTGTTTTATTCGGAATGCTTGACCTGGGCGTACTTTCCAATCGTCCTTATAAAAAATCAGCCCGTATTGTCGGAGAAGTGTTGGGGAAATATCATCCGCACGGTGACAGCTCGGTTTACGATACCATGGTGCGTATGGCGCAGCATTGGAGTCTTCGATATCCGCTGGTGGACGGACAAGGTAATTACGGTTCTGTCGATGGAGATCCGCCGGCTGCTATGCGTTATACAGAAGCACGTCTTCGCAAGATCGCGGAAGAGATGCTCGCAGATATTGACAAGAACACCGTTGATTTCCGTCCTAACTTTGACGATTCTCTCGAAGAGCCATCTGTGCTTCCTGCAAAGATCCCGAACTTATTGATCAATGGTGCTTCAGGAATTGCTGTCGGAATGGCTACCAATATGCCACCGCACAACCTGCGCGAAATTATTGACGCCACCATCGCTTATATCGACGATAAGGAAGTAACCACAGAAGCTTTATTGAAAATCGTTAAAGCTCCTGATTTTCCTACCGGCGGATCTATTTACGGTTATAATGGCGTAAGAGAAGCCCTTGAAACCGGTCGCGGCCGTATTGTCATGCGCGCCAAAGCGACTATTGAAACCACAGATGGTGGGCGCGAGCGCATTATTGTCACTGAAATTCCTTACCAGGTAAACAAATGGGCGATGATCAAGGCCACTGCCGACCTGATCAATGAGAAGAAAATTGAAGGCATCAGTGACATCCGCGACGAGTCAGATCGTGATGGCATGCGCGTAGTGTATGAGCTTAAGCGTGATGCAATTGCGAACGTTGTATTAAATAATTTGTACAAGTACACCGCGCTTCAAACGTCCTTCAGCGTAAACAATATTGCGCTGGTTGGCGGTCGTCCTTACATGTTGAATTTAAAGCAGCTGATCGGCCATTTTGTGGATTTCCGCCACGAAGTAGTTATCCGCCGCGCAAAATATGATCTTGAACAGGCTGAGAAACGTGCGCATATCTTACAAGGATATCTCATCGCTCTCGATCATCTTGATGAAGTGATCAAAATCATCCGTGCATCTGCAACGCCGAATGAAGCGAAAGAGCAGCTCATGACCAGCTTCGGATTGAGTGACATTCAGTCAGCCGCAATCCTGGAATTACGTCTGCGTGTGCTCACCGGCATGGAAAGAGATAAAATCCGTGAGGAATTTGACGACCTCATGCGTCTTATTGCTGCCCTGAAAGAAATTCTCGGGGATGAAGTAATGCGGATGGAGATTATAAAAGACGAATTAAAAGAGATCAGAGAAAAGTACGGTGACGATCGCCGCACAGAGATAATTTATGCTGCCGATGACCAGCGCATGGAAGATCTTATTGCGGATGAAGATGTGGTAATTACCATTTCTCACCTCGGTTATGTGAAGCGTACTTTATTATCAGAATACCGTTCACAGAACAGGGGAGGGCGCGGCTCACGCGGATCTGCCACACGTGACGAGGATTTTGTGGAACATTTATTCGTAGCCAACACACACGGATTCCTGCTGTTCTTCACCGAACAGGGACGTTGTTTCTGGCTGCGCGCATACGAAATTCCGGAAGGAAACAAAACATCCAAAGGCCGTGCGATTCAGAATCTCGTGAACCTGCCTCCGGGAGATAAAGTCCGCGCTTTCATTTGCGTGAAGAACCTTTCCGAGGAACAATACCTCAACGATCATTATATCGTGATGTGCACCAAAAAAGGTGTAATCAAAAAAACAGTACTCGAGGCTTATTCCCGTCCGCGTGCAAACGGAATCAACGCGATTACGGTACGCGACGGAGATATGTTATTGGAAGCAGTGCTCGTTAATCGTGAAGACGAATTGATGGTCGCTTCCAAAATGGGTAAAGTCGTTCGTTTCTCTCAGTATATAATGAAAGGCGACGAAAAAGTAGATACGCTTCGTGCGATGGGCAGAAATGCTTCCGGTGTACGTGCGCAGACGCTTGCCGGCGAAAAAGACGAAGTGATCGGAATGATCGTGATGCCGAAAGTGAATCCGCCGCAGGTATTGGTGGTTTCTGAAAAAGGCTACGGCAAACGTTCCGATGTGGAAGATTACCGCCAGACGCGTCGTGGTGGAAAAGGAGTGAAGACGATCAACATCACTGAGAAGACAGGAAATCTCATCGCCATCAAAGCGGTGACGGATGAAAACGACTTGCTCATTATTACGTCAAACGGTATTGTGATCCGCTTGTGTGTGGCCGACCTTCGTGTGATGGGCCGCGCAACACAAGGCGTGCGTCTTATCAATCTTGGCGAATCGGATGAGATCGGCGCGGTGACAACTGTTGAAAGCGATCCGGAAGAAGAGCACGTGAAAGTGGATGGAACCGTTGATACATCTTTACCGGACGCAGCAGACGAGGCGGAAGCAGAAGCAGAGATTGAAGGAGAAGGTGATGGCGACGATACGGATGAGG
>JALYQL010000116.1 GCA_030855855.1 Bacteroidota bacterium
ATTCTTCTCTTGGTAGCTTCGCAATCCATGACAGCAGGTGCAATAGCATCCAACTTTGACACTGCAAGACCAACCGTTTCAAAACATCTGCAGATACTCACGGAGTGTGAATTACTGAAACAAGAGCAAAATGGCAGAGAGGTTTATTATCATTTAAATCCTGAAAAAATGAAAGAAGCTGCCGACTTTATTGAGCCATTCCGCAAAATGTGGGATGACCGATTCAACAAATTAGAAACAATAATGAAAAAGTATAAAACAAAAAAATAGAATAACATGGAGCTGAAAACAAAAGTCAATGCCGAAAATGGCAAACAGGATTTAGTGATTACAAGGGAATTTGATTTGCCGCTGGAATTACTTTTTAAAGCGTATGCAGAAGCTGAAATTGTTGAACAATGGATGGGAACGAAAGTGCTCAGGCTTGAAAATAAAAAGTACGGCAGTTATCAATTTGAAACAAGCGATGCTAAAGGAAATGTAGTATTTAAAGCCAATGGGGTGATTCATGAATTTATCTCCGGCGAGAAAATCATACGGACATTTGAAATGGAGAATACGCCTTTTCCCGTTCAGCTTGAGTTCCTGGAATTTGAAAAACTTACTGATGATACCAGTAAACTCATTATGCACATCATATATAAATCACCCGGACACAGAGACCAGATGCTGCAGCTGCCCTTTGCTCAAGGCATAAATATGGCACATAACCGGTTACAAGAAATCGTAAACAAATTAAAATAACTCATCATGACAAAGCGTAATAAAATAATCTATTGGATTGCTACCATCTGGCTTGCGTTGGGAATGCTGGGAGGTGGAATTGTACAGTTATTAAAAATGAAAGCGTGGGTAGCTATTATTACAGAACTCGGCTATCCGGTCTATTTACTCATTATACTGGGTGTATGGAAAATTCTGGGAGTTGTAGCAATCCTTATTCCTGAATTTCCTTTACTAAAAGAATGGGCTTATGCAGGTTTTTTCTTTGTCATGTCGGGAGCCGCATTTTCTCATATCGCATCGGGCTGTTCCGTGAATGAAATTTTACCTTCGTTGTTTCTTTTGATGCTCACTATCGTATCCTGGTATTTCAGTCCCGGTCGCTATCGGGAGGCAGATAGAAAAATCCTTTCAGCTAATAAACAAACAACATGAATCCTAAGGTTGATTTTTATTTCAGCAAAGCAAAAAAATGGCAGAAAGAGCTGGAGCAATTGAGAATAATCGTTCTTGATTGCGGGCTGAACGAAGATTTGAAGTGGGGTGTTCCTTGTTACTCGTTCAAAAAAAGTAACATCGTTTTGATTCACGTGTTTAAAGAATATTGTGCCGTCTTATTTTTCAAAGGCGCATTATTAAAGGATGCAAAAAGTGTCCTTATTCAACAAACGAAGAATGTGCAATCGGCGCGGCAGATGCGATTCACCAGTGTGCAGGAAATAATTAAAAGTGCGCCAACACTGAAAGCCTATATCAGGGAAGCCATTAAGGTGGAAAAATCCGGGCTGAAAATGGAGTTTAAAAAGACGACAGAATTCGCAGTTCCGGAAGAATTTAAGAATAAATTAGATGAAGCTCCTTCCCTGAAAGCTCCTTCCCTGAAAGCTCATTCCCTGAAAGCTGCTTTTAAAGCATTGACGCCGGGACGACAAAGAGGATATCTTCTTTATTTTTCGTCGGCCAAACAATCCAAAACGCGTGAGGCGAGGATTGAAAAATATATAAAGCAAATTCTTAAAGGAAAAGGATTGGATGATTAGTGTTTTTTTCTCAATCAAATAACGCGGACGTATGAGCAAAATTAACAGCAATAAAAAAAAGTTGTCATCAGAACAACAAGAAGAGCTACTCAAAGTATTGGAAGCCCGTTTTGAAAAAAACAGGAACCGCCACAAAGGTCTTGTATGGTCAGAAGTACAAGCAAAGCTGGAAGCTAATCCCGAAAAACTGTGGTCACTTCATCAAATGGAAATTACAGAAGGCGAACCGGATGTTGTTGATTATGATAAAAAAACGGGCGAATACATTTTTTATGATTGCTCCGCGGAAAGTCCAAAAGGCCGCAGAAGCCTCTGTTACGACGAGGATGCGCTGGAGTCGAGGAAGGAGCATAAACCAAAAGACAGCGCAGTGGGAATGGCTATAGCCATAGGCATAAAAATGTTGACCGAAGAACAATACCGGGAACTACACGAGCTTGGAAAATTCGATTTGAAAACATCGAGCTGGATACAAACGCCTTCTGAAATCAGGGAACTCGGTGGCGCTCTCTTTTGTGATTGCCGCTACGACCATGTTTTCGTGTATCACAATGGTGTGGAATCTTATTATGCCGCCAGAGGTTTTCGTGGCTCGTTAAAGGTTTGAGATATCACGCATTCCGGAAATGCGAAAACCTCTGTTATTTCCCTGCGCTTTTTAAAATATGCCTGTTTTCCAGCTCACCGATAATACTTTCGGCAAATTTTGTCAGAAGTGCGACTTCCTGTTCTGAAAAATCCCGCGGCTCTTTATCTACAACACAAACAGTTCCGATATTAAATCCCTCTTTTGTGGTGAGCGGAACGCCTGCATAAAACTGAAGGCCGAAATCACCCGCTACAAGTGGATTGTTTAAAAGGCAGGGCTCCTTGCGGGCATCCTCGTAAATGGTAGGATTATTATCGAGAATAGCCAACGAGCATAAACTGATCCCGCGTGGAGTACTTACAACACCCTCCATCCCGAAATTCCCTTTAAATGTTACATGTTCGCTTCCCACCAGCGAGATAAGAGCGATAGGCGTATTGAAGCTTCTCGCGATTGTTTTGGCTACCGCCTTAAAATATTTATCCGGAAAATTGTCCGGTTCAGTATATAAATGAAGCTGAAGAAGTCTTTGCTCTTCGTTTATTGGTATAATCGGCTTTCCAAATGTATTTTCCATCTCCCCACCTTCGCTTTCCGTAAAGATATTCAAACAGGTTGGATTGATCTTGAAATATCCCTTGGAATTGCACTATTGATTAAAGTTTATTTATCCGTTTACAAACGCTTGCTACCGACTATTCCGGAATGAAAGTGATAGCTTTTCCGCTTTCTAATAAACACCGGATAATGACCAGTAAAATTGAAAACCAGAAACCACCTTTCCGCAGACTGAGAGGCTATGCATTTGACCCCATTACATCCCTCGATCTTGATACTTATGAAATAAACGAGGTTATTTACAAGATCACCTGGGAAAAGGATCTCCGGCCGGGACCTGAAGGTGAATATATAAAAGTCCTCGACCACGATCCGCAGAGCGATTCAACTTATGCGCCCGTAGATCTGAATGACCCGGATATTCTCGCCACCGACGGACTTACGCCAAGTGAAGCCAATCCTCAGTTTCATCAGCAGATGGTATATGCGGTAATAATGAATACGATTCGCAATTTCGAAAAAGCATTGGGCAGAAAAATCACCTGGAGCCCGGTGGAAAAAATAATTACGGAGAATAAAAAGACCCGCGTTGAATTTCAGTATGTCGATAAACTGCTGGTTTTTCCCCATGGCATGCGCGATCAGAATGCGTATTACAGCCCCGAAAGAAAATTGCTGGTCTTCGGATATTACAACACACTGCCGGTGAACGCTGGCGTTTTTCTTCCGGGCGGTATCAGCTATTCGTGTCTCTCTCACGATATCATCGCGCACGAAACCACGCACGCCTTGCTCGATGGAATGTACAGCCGTTACATGGAAGTTTCGAATCCCGACATCGCGGGTTTTCACGAAGGCTTTTCCGATATCGTGGCGTTGTTCCAGCATTTTACTTATCCTGAAATAATTAAAAACCAGGTCAGGAAAGTAAAAGGTAACCTCGACACCGAAAATTTACTGGCTAAGCTCGCTGTGGAATTCGGAAAATCTACAGGCGAATACAGCGCGCTGCGTGATGCCATCGGTTACTCCGACGAAAATGGTGTGTGGCAAAAACAAAAGCCTGATACAAAAGATTACAGCCATTTTATCGAATGTCATGAACGCGGCGCTTTATTGGTCTCCGCTGTTTTTGACGCTTTCGTGTCGATCTATAAAGTGCGCACGGCCGACCTGATCCGCATTGCTACAGGTGGATCAGGCGTGCTTCCTGCGGGTGAAATTCACCCTGACCTGGTGAACAGGCTGGCTGATGAAGCTTCCAAAACAGCTTCACATGTATTAAGCATGTGCATCCGCGCCCTTGATTATTGCCCGCCCGTAGATCTGAATTACGGCGATTACCTCAGAGCGTTGATCACTGCCGATGCGGAATTAGTGGGCGATGATCCGCACAATTATCGCATCGCTTTTATAAATGCTTTCCGCAAACGTGGCATTTTTCCGCAAGGCGTTCCGAATCTTTCATTAGAAACATTATGCTACAGCAAAGCCGGTTGTGAAGATGCAAAAGCTGTGTTTACCGAAGAGCTTTGCGGTTTTTTGCGTTCATTCAAAGAAAAGCTGGCGTACCAGACCGACAGGGAAAAAATATTTAATGAGACCACTAAATTTATCCGTGGATCAAAAGATGTACGTGGATTTCATTCGTATATTTTTAATAATGGAGTTGCGAAGAATGCAGTCGCGCTCGAAAATCTGACAGGCCTTGTTTTCTCCGGGCAATACAATCAGCTTGGTGTGCAGACGTCCAGAGCATACAAGAAAGGTCCTTCGATTGAAATCCATTCGTTACGTATTCACAACCGCTTCAGCCCTGATGGAAATGTGCAGAACCAGATCATCATGACATTCGCGCAGAAAGCATACGTCACGGTGCATAAACACAAAACGAACAAAACAGTTACGTTTCACACCGTCGTAAATGCTGTTCCCAAACCGGATGACAGAGAGAATATGACTTTCCGCGGCGGCTGCACGTTAATCTTCGATCTGAATTCATTGGAATTGCAGTATGTGATTACCAAACCGCTTTTCGATCCTTCGAAAGTAAAAGCTGGTAAAGGAAGGAAGCTTGTGCTGAATAATGAGCGGCTGCAGATGCAGTATAAATGCATGTTTGGTTCGCTCAGGAATAAAATCGGGTTTGCGCCGGAAGGTGTGGAAACAACAGAGCCTTTCGCGCATATTCATAAATCAAAAAACATCACGCTATGAATAAAGTAGATTCAGTAAAATTCAGGATGTATAATACCGGCTCTGTCGGTGATTGTTTTTTATTGCTTTTCCAGAAAGAGAATAAAACAACATTCAGCATGCTTATCGATTGTGGTGGATGGAATGCGCCATCGGCAGCTATTTCGGCTTGCGTGGAAGAAATCAGTAAAACATGCGGCGGCCAGATTGACCTGTTAATGATCACACACGAGCATGAAGATCATATGTCGGGATTTAACCAGGCGAGAGAGTTGTTCGACAAAATTAAATTCGGAAATGTCTGGATGTCGTGGGTGGAAAACGATGACGATCCGGTGGCGAAAATTCTGAAGGAACGTTATAAAACAAAATTAAAGGAACTGCAGAAAAGCGCCGAAACATCGTTGAAAAAAATCCGGAACCTGGCAGGATCACGGAATGTAAAAGGAGCAAAAGAGCGTTTAGAAAATGCAAAGAAGAATATTGAACATACACTTTCGGCTATTGCGTTCGAAATGGGCATTTCTGCAGGCAGAAAATCGGCGAAAAGCGGGCAGAAAACAATTTCCGACGCGATGGCATATGTTAAATCCAGGAAAAAACCGGACTATAAAAATCCCGGGCAAGTGATCTCGAATATGAAAGGAGCGGAAGGAATTAAATTTTATATTCTTGGTCCGCCGAAAGACAATGATTTTTCCTTTTTAAGAAAAACGGAGATCGATGAAGAGATGTATCACTTCGCGCTGTCTGCCGATACTTTAAAATTATCCGCTGCACGCAATGTTTTTAAAACAGGCATCAGTCTTGCCGATGATGTCTCGCCATTCGCCGGAAAATATATTCTTGCCGGAGCCGAGAAACAAAAATTCCTGAAAGAATATAATTCTTCTGACTTCAAATGGCGTCAGATCGAAGAAGAGCTTGACGGATCTGAACTGGCATTGACAGGACTTGTAGGTCGGCTGGTAAATAATACAAGCCTGGCAATTGCAATTGAATTTGAAGAATCCGGCAATGTTATTTTGTTACCTGCCGACGCGCAATCCGGAAACTGGAGTTCGTGGCATGAGCCGGCAGTATCGGCAAAATTAAAAGCAAAAGGAGGGAAGACCACTGCGGAAATTCTGAACAGCACCGTTTTTTACAAAGTTGGTCATCATGGCAGCCACAACGGCACTGCTTCCGTTCACGGGCTCGATTATATGAAGAGCAAGAACCTCGTTGCTTTTATGCCATTGGTGCAGGATGCCGTGCCGGGCCAATGGGGCGGCAGTAATAATTTTCCCGCAAAAGCGCTTTACGACGTGTTGATAGAAAAAACAAAGGGACGGTTGATCCGCACCGATGAAGGTCTTGCAACCGATCTTAAAGCGGCCAAGCTGAGAAAATCCCTTTCCGCCACTGAAATAAAAGCGTTGAAAAAGAACTTTAAACATGGTATATTGTTTCATGAATACACAATCGGGACATAACAGGAAAGGAAAATTCAGCTTAAAGGCCATTTCGTTTTTTTTAATTGCATTTGTTTTTTGCTGTTGCAGCACGCCCGATGAAAAGCAAAACAGAGATAGCGCTGCATCTTCCAGTGGGGCCGACACAACGCAATTGGTTTTCGGTGGTCCCTGCGATCAATGTGAAACGATGTATGAAGGCATGCCGCAACTAAACACTATCAATTGGAAAACAACGCTGGTTTCTGACGCTGATGAAGGCGAAAGACTGATGCTCACCGGAAAAGTTTTTATGAATGATGGAAAGACGCCGGCTCCAAACATTGTTCTATATTTCCATCATACCAATGCCGAAGGTTATTATGCGCCGTCGGATACACAGGTTTACGCAAAAAAAGACGGGCATTTCCGCGGCTGGATAAAAACAAATTCAAACGGAGAGTTTATGCTCAATACAATCCGGCCTGCTCCTTATCCGGGGCAAGATAATCCGGCGCATATTCATGTGCTCGTAAAAGAACCCGGAAAAATCCATTATTACATTGATGAAATCTGGTTTGATGACGATTCGTTGATTACGGATGTTTTAAAAACAAAATCAGAAAAACGCGGCGGAAACATGATCATTCACCTTGACAAAACAGGCAACGGAGAATGGTCGGGGCATGTGGATATTGTTTTAGGTTTTAATATTCCGGATTATAAATAAGATCAGCCTTCTTATTGGCATTTTATTTGTTTCACTTTGGTCAAAAAACAGGAAAGATGAAAACAATCACAAAATCAATTTTTATTAATGCCCCGGAGTCAAAAGTCTGGGAGGTTTTAACAGCCGATGAATATACACGTCAATGGTATTCTGTCTTCAGCCCGGGCTCGCATGCACAAACAGACTGGGAAGTGGGAAGCAAGGTTGTTTTTTCTGATAATTCCGGCGGAGGAATGATTGCGAAAGTGATGGAAAATAAACCAGGTGAAATTCTTTCTTTACAGTACACTGGTATCCTTGCTGACGGCAAAGAAGATTATACAAGCGCGGAAGCAGCAAAATACGCCGGTGGTAAGGAATCTTATCTTCTTTTTGAATCAAACGAAGGCACCCAGCTGGACATTTCTTCAGACATGTCGGAGGAGATGTTTGAAACAATGAGTCAATCCTGGGAAAAGGCGTTGGAAAAGCTTAAAGCGCTGGCGGAAGAAAACGTGGATGCATTGAAGTAAAATCCCAATCTGTGGATTCCAGCTCACCTGATGGGGAAAATAATCCCACTATGTTCATGACAGGTTTTGAATCTCAGTCAGTTATGAGGTGGCATAACTATTGAAGAAATTAAAATAATGACTTCCTTGTTTAGGGTACTTTCTACAATAGTAATCAACAGGATTTATCATTGTCATTCGGGCCGGTGTTAACCGGAATAATGAAAAAGCAAGAAAGTCATAACACAGGCCCCTGTTACTATAACGGGGGCTTTTTTAAATTAAAAAACGGCCACATGAAAACTATTCTTTTGCTTCTGTTTACATCATTATTCGCTTTGCAGGGTTTTTTTAATTTGAATGCTCCGCAGGATGATGAAAGATATTGTGCTAAACTACGTGATGGAAAGCTTGTGATCATGCATGAAGGTTCGGTAATTACCGGCGATGTAACGCTGGAAAACGGGACACAGATAAAAACGGACGGCTCCATTGTGAAGCCCGATGGTCAGGCGATCGCATTGAAAGATGGCGAGTGCGTAGACAAGAAAGGAATATCTGAAGACAATAAGCCGAAAAAGAAGGAATAAAATGAGGTGATGATTTCATTAATTGTGCATGTTCGTATTCAGTTTTACCGAATAAACGGGCAGCACACAACGAAAACAGATTGGCACAAGCAAGAATGATCGGAAAAATACGGATGCAAATTTAAAATCAAGAATACAGCAGGAATTGGAAGTCGGGAAGTAGAAACCGGAAGGGAAGCAAAACTAAAAATCCGAAACTACGAACCCGAAACTACGGACCCGAAACTAAAAAAACTCCTCACCAGAGATTTTCAACCTGACCGAGACCCTGACGCACCACAAGGTATTCGCCTTTCGTCATATCAATCACTGTCGATGCTTCAATATTTCCGTAACCGCCGTTCACAACCAGGTCAACTTTATCCGCGTAGTTTTCATAGATGAGATCAGGATCAGCGTAATAATCCATCATCTCATCAGCGGCATCATGCAGCGAAGAGGAAACGATAGGATTACCCAGCGCTTTGATAATTTCCTGAACAATTAAATTATCAGGAACGCGTATGCCGACAGATTTTTTCTTGCTTTGAAATAGTTTAGGAACATTTCCATTAGCTGCAAGAATAAACGTGTAAGGTCCCGGCAATGCTTTTTTCAACACACGGAAAACCGAAGTCGAGATCGGCATCGCATAATCGGAAAGATGAGAAAGATCGTGGCAGATGATTGAAAAATTCGATTCTGCTAATTTTATTCCTTTCAGCTGGCAAAGGCGTTCAATTACTTTTGGCTGTGTGATATCACACCCGATTCCGTAAACAGTATCCGTTGGATAAATAATAATCCCGCCCGCGCGCAAAACATCCGCCGCTTTACGAATCGAAGCATCGTCTGGTTTATCAGGATTTATTCTCAGTAACATGTTCAGTTATTAGTATTCAGTAATCAGTAGTCATCCTGAGCGACAGCCGAAGGATGACTACTGGATTACTGAATTACGCGAATTTCTTTGCATCTTCAAGGAATTGCTTCAGGCCGTTATCTGTCAACGGATGTTTTAGCAATGCAAGGATGGCGCTTAACGGACAAGTTGCAACATCGGCGCCCAGCTTCGCGCAATCGATGATGTGCATCGGGTGACGGACAGAAGCGGCGAGGATTTGTGTTGCATAGCCGTAATTATCGTAGATCAGGCGGATTTCAGCGATGAGATTAAGTCCATCGGTAGAAACATCATCGAGCCGGCCGATAAAAGGAGAAACATAAGTTGCGCCTGCTTTTGCAGCAAGAAGAGCTTGTCCGGCAGAAAATACCAGTGTACAATTTGTGCGGATGCCTTTCGAAGAAAAATATTTTATCGCTTTTATGCCGTCTTTGATCATTGGCACTTTCACTACAATTCGTTCGTGCAGGGCAGCGAGCTTTTCACCTTCTTTGATAATTTCTTCGTAGTCGGTAGAAATAACTTCAGCGCTCACATCACCGGTAGCGATATTGCAGATGTCGATATAATGTTTTGTAACAGCAGCCTCGCCGGCAATGCCCACTTTCGCCATCAGGGAAGGATTGGTAGTAACACCATCCAGCACCCCGAGGTCCTGCGCCTCTTTAATCTGTGCAAGATCAGCTGTATCGATGAAGAATTTCATTGGAAGGGAAGTTTAAATGTGAGCACAAATTTACGCTTTGCTTCCGGATAGTGGGAGGGAAGTAGTTAACAAGTTTTCAAGAAAAATGATGCAAATGTTCAATGTGCAGATTTCTAATCTGCACATTCCCCCAAAGCAGGCAAGTGTTAAATATAGGTTTCCGATAAATTTATTGCGTGATGATGATCTTTTGGGTTTGTGTGGTTTTGCCGCCGGAAGTGCGGATGAAATAAATTCCTGGAGAAATTCCTGTCAGGTTTATTTCAACGGATGCAGCCAGATTTTCGGTGGTGTAAATGGTTTTGCCAAATACATCAGTAATGACGAGGAAAGTCACATTGCCTGTGCTGCTGATGGTGAATTTTCCATTGGAAGGATTTGGGAAAATAGCTGCGGCAAATGGATTTTCAGATTCGTTTATTCCAATAGTTTGTGGTGCGTAAATGATGCAATCGCCGGGTTCATTCCATCCTTGCAGAAAGAATCCACCGAGAAAAATATCATTTCCGTATTTTTCAATAGCATAAATTCCATGCACGATAAAAGCTGAAGACGCAGACGGAATGCCTGTTGGAATGCTTGTCATTACGCTGCCATTCCACTCCATAAAGGAATTTCCCGGAGCGCCGCCACCTCCGAGGAATAAATTTCCGTTAAAAGTGCTCATGGTTAGGATTAAGATCTGGCATTGGGATACAAACGACCATGATCCGTTCCATTTTGAAAAGCCCGGAACCGTGATGTTGTCGGCGTGATCAAAATATCCGCCAGCATATAATTCATTGTTATAGACATGCAACGCATTTACCTGGTCATCAACTCCTGCACCAACTGCACTCCAGCTACTGCCGTTCCATTTGGCGATATAATTTGCAGGAGAAGTAAAGCTTCCACCAGCATAGAGTTCATTGTTATAAACGCACAAAGAATGAACATGCGGAATAATTGTTCCTGTTACACCAACTCCGACAGCTGACCAGCTTGTTCCATTCCACCTGGCAATATTGTTAACAGGAGTGCTTCCCGCCATGGTAAATTGTCCGCCAGCATACAGCTCACCTCCATAAAAAGCCATGCACACAATTACTCCATTTGTTCCGCCTCCGACATCACTCCAGCTGGTGCCGTTCCATATCGCAATATTATTTACCGGCACTGAATCCATTAAGGAAAATAATCCGGCCGCGTAAAGAGTTGAATTCAACGTGTCAAAACAATTGACATAACCACCTGAATCAATTCCGTATCCGAAAGACTGCCATGAACTTCCATTCCATTGTGCGATTCCCAAATTAGCATTAACAAAACCTGTTCCTCCTCCGACCAACATATTGTTGTAAACAATCAAATCGTTCACTGATCCGGCTCCGGCCCCGGCCTGTGTCCATTGCGAATAAGAGTTTACTGCAAATACTATTGCCGTGAACGAGAGTAAGATTTTTTTCATTTGTTTCGGATTTACCTGTTATAAAGTTCAGATGAGTTTGAAGTTATGAGCGGATGAAGTGCATGCGGATAGAAAAGAAGCTGAATACAATAAGGGCAAAGAAGCTCAGAATGAAAATTACGCGATGAGGATTTTGAAAGAAGAGCGTCAGGATATCTTTCTTTGCGACTTGTTTTACTTCAGAATAACCATTGTATACTGTACCGCATGTTAACACAGGCACGCTTAGTACTTTACACTTTTGTGTATTCCCGCAAACAGGAGAAATCTTTTTAACTATCAACGGTCTGAGGTAATTTCCTGACCAGATCCATACATCCTGACCGATGATCGCGAACTGCTGCGCTTTTCGTTTTTTACAAATGCCCAGTATATCCACAACATCAGACACTGTTGCTCTTTCACTGAGAATCAAATGATACATAAACGAATCCGGCCGGACCTTTTACATCAGCCCGGTTTCACGATCGAATTTTTTTATTTTGTTTTTTCGCTGGGAAGTATTTCCTTCAATCAGAGTAACTGCTGAAATTGCTTTATCTAAATCGGGCTGCATAAAATTCTCCATATCACGCGATGGATATGCAAGCTCAATTGCATGCACTTTATGGAAAAACGGATCAGAAAACAACGTACTAAACCCAAACAACGGAAACAAACAAAGCGACAGCATTCCCACAGGGAAAAATAATTTCCTTTTCTCGTGCCGGATTTTTTGATGCTGGATTTTTATATCAGTTGGCCGAAGCTCAACTAATTTCTTTTGCGTTCCTACAAGCTTCTTTTATCTGGTCACATATTACCGACAGCTGGCAGATGCAGGTCTTCCCAACGCGCAAACCTCAAAGATCGCCGCGCGCAACCCCCACGGAGATCTTTGAGGTTCTCTCACGCACATCTCATTAGCAAATTAATCACATTAGCACATTATCACACTTGTCTGACGAAGCGTGCGTAGTCAGATTATCTTCTCCCACAACTCACATTCCATCAACCTTCCATCCGATGAGCGAAAATCATTCTTCGCTACACCGATCATTTCAAAGCCGCATTTTCCTGCCAGCTTTTGGGAAGCACTATTTCCCGGTTCAATACGCAAAGTGATCTTTTGCATCTGAAGCTCTTCAAAACAATAGCTGCTGAATAATTTCAACGCTTCTTCACCAAGGCCTTTTCCATGAAAGTTCTTATCGAGGAAATAACCGGCTTCGCATTTCGGAACGCGCCAGTTAATTTCCTTTACGCAGATCTGGCCGACGAGCTGCTTTGTAGTTGCAGTGAAAATTCCTGCAAAAAGACTTTTCCCATTCCTCCGATCTGAATTCCTGTCGAGAATATATTTCCGGGAAGCCATAACCGAAGTGTTATTTTCTACGCTCATTGGGAAATAATCCTTCAGGATATTTTTATTGAAATCGATCAGCTGAAAAAGAGAAGGAGCATCTGAAAGTTTGTAATTCCGGAGGATGAGCAAAGGAGATTCTATTTTGAAAGGAGAGAGCTTCATGAGGGAAATTCAAAATTCAAAGATTCAAAATTCAAGGTTTTCATAAAGTGGAGTTTGAACAAAATTACTGTAATTGCAGCTGATTGATCACTAATTCAGAATTTGCTCAGAATCTTTGCAGACATTTGGAATATGAAAATTCTGGTGGTCGAGGATGAAAAAAATCTTGCCGGCTCTATTGAAGCTTACCTGCTGCAGGAAGGTTATATCTGCGAATGTGCTGCCTCCTACCGTGTGGCGGAAGACAAGCTGGTGACTTCGTCGTATGATTGTATCGTGCTTGATATAACCCTGCCGGACGGAAACGGGCTGAATCTTATTCAAACCGTCAAGGAGTTTCGCCCGGAAACAAGCATCATTATTCTTTCTGCTAAAAATTCGCTGGATGATAAGCTTAACGGGCTCGGACTGGGTGCGGATGATTACCTCACGAAACCGTTTCATCTCACTGAGCTGAATGCAAGGATCAAATCCATTATCCGCCGGCGTAATTTTCAGGGCAGGAAAGAAATTCATATCAACGAAATACTTATTCATCCTGAAGACGGAATTGTGCTTGTAAACGGGCAGCAGCTTACCCTCACCAAAAAGGAATTTGAGCTGCTGGTTTTTATGTCGTCGAATACAAACCGCGTGCTGACCAAAGAAGCTATTGCAGAGCGTTTGTGGGGTGAAGAAATGGATATGGCTGATTCTTTTGATTTCATTTATACGCACGTGAAAAATCTGCGCCGCAAGCTAATTGAAAAAGGCAGCGTGGATTATATAAAGACAGTTTACGGTATGGGATATAAATTTACGACAGCGTGAAACTACTTAACAAAGCCACTTTGTATTACCTGCTTGTTTCATTGCTGATCTTTGCAGCCGGCGGAATTGTAATTTATTATGCCATACAGGCAATTGTAAAAGAAGAAGTAGATGAACAGCTTTATTTTGAAAAAGAGAAAGTGTTGGGCAGGTTGAATGATAGTGTTTCTGCGCCACCTTTTCCTTTGAACGAATACACTGATGTTAAACGTTCATCTTCTTCACACAAAGACTTATTGCGTGATACAACGCTTTTCAATCCGGCTGATGGTGAACTGTTGCCATTCCGCCAGCTTGTTTTTTCTCATGCTGCCAATGGGAAAATATATGAAGTGACGATCAGTAAATCGCTGCTTGAATCTGATGATCTTGTAGAAGCGATCGCGAAAGCATTTTTGATTACTGCACTGATTCTGCTGATTTCAATTGTGCTGCTGAACCGTTTTATTTCCCGTTCGCTCTGGCGCTCTTTTGAAATGCTGCTTGCAGATTTGAAACACTTCCGTGTGCAGGATAAAAAAGCAGTAGTGCCGAAAGCTACCCGCATCCGTGAATTTGATGAGCTTGGCGCAGCGATCGGGCAAATGACAACGCGCATGGTGAATGATTATACAAATCTCCGCCAGTTTACGGAAAACGCTTCGCACGAAATGCAGACACCGCTTGCCGTGATACGTACGAAAGCAGAGCTTCTGATCCAGTCGCCCGGTATGAAGGAAGCTGAAATGCAAAAGCTGCTTGATATACAGGAAGCCGTCCGTAAACTTTCGCAGATGAACCGTTCTCTGCTGTTGCTTGCACGAATTGAAAACGACCAGTTCGCACAAACCACGCCTGTTGCAATGCAGCCACTCATCCAAAAATTATTGGCGAATTACGAAGATCTTGTTGCTGAAAAGAAAATAGTGCTTGAAGCTTCTTTGAGTGATGTGATCATTAACATGCATGCCACGCTTGCAGAAATGCTTTTGAATAATCTTATCCATAATGCGATCCGGCATAATCTTCCGGGTGGAAAAATACGGATCACTTTAGATGAAAAGGCATTTGTGATTGCCAATAGCGGCGTTCCGCTTCGTGTGGATGCACACACATTATTCGAGCGGTTCGGTAAAAACGATGCATCAGCAGATTCTATTGGCCTCGGATTGGCAATTGTCAGGGAGATTTGTGAGAAAAGCGGATTTACTGTTGAGCATCAATTCAACGAAGGCGAACATATTTTCAGCATTAAATTTTAAGAACAATGAAAAAAGTAATTTTTCTGATTTTATTTCTTTCGTGCTTCATACCAAGCCTGCATTCACAAAATGTGCTGCGTTTATCTATTGCAGATAGCGCTTCCAACGAAAAGCTGGCAGGCGCGATTGTGACGATGGAAAATTCTTCCAAAGGAGCTGCGGCTAATATTGATGGCTATGCAGAGATCGCTGACATTCCGGATGGAAAGCATTCATTTCTCATCAACTATACAGGATATAACAGCTTTCGTTTCTCAGTTACATTTCCGCAGGCTGATGCCAATGCAATAATTGCTATCCGTTTATCTGCTGAAGAACAGGACGTCGTCATCATTTCTTCCACTCGTACCAACGCGCGTATTGAAGATCTTCCGGTAAAAGTGGAAGTGCTTGGGCAGGAAGAGATGGATGAAGAAAGCACGCTTGTTCCGGGAGGCATCGGCAGCATCCTCGGTGATCTTTCTGTGATCACTATACAGAAAACAAATCCTGTGAGCGGTAATGACGCGGTGCGAATGCAGGGACTCGATTACAAATATACCCAGCTGCTGCGCGACGGATTACCGCTGTACGAAGGATTCTCCGGGAGTCTTGGCGTGCTTGCAATTCCTCCGCTCGATCTGAAGCAGGTGGAGATCATCAAAGGTTCTGCTTCCACACTGTATGGCGGTAGCGCGATCGGAGGACTTATTAATTTCATTTCCAAAACGCCTTCCGACACTCCGCGTGTAACACTTACGTTGAATCAGACCTCGTTGTATGAAACCAACCTGAATGCTTTTCTGAGTAAAAAAGATCAACGTGTTGGCGTAACATTTTTCACGGGAATGAATTTCCGGCAATCTGTTGATGTTAATAATGATGGTTTTACCGAAGTGCCTGAGCAGCGGAATTTTATTTTTCATCCGCGTTTGTTTTTTTATCCTGTCAATAAAAAACTGAGCGCCAACATCGGGCTGACTGTTAATGCTGATAGTCGCCGCGGTGGTGATGTTTATGCGCTACAGCATAGCAGCGATACACTGCATTCTTTTCTTTTTAATGAAAATGTATTGCGCACCACGGTGGATGGACATTTCTCCTGGCAGCCGGATGCTGCGCATGTAGTTTCGCTTAAAACTTCCGGCAGTGTGTTTGATCGTTCGCTGGGGTATAATGGATTTTTATTTGCGGCGCGGCAACGCTCGACGTACACGGAGCTTAATCATCTTTTTCATTCGGAAAAGCACACCTTAGTAACAGGTGTCAATTTCACTACTGAATCATTTCGCAAGCTCGAAAGCGATTCTGTTTATTTCGGCAGTTATGATTATACCACGTTTGGGGCTTTCGCGCAGGAAGACTGGCAGCTGTTCAAAAAACTTTCTGTTGAAGCAGGAATCCGTTTTGATTATCATAACCGGTACAAAGGATTTATTCTTCCTGCCGTCGGGCTTTTTTACAAACCAGCTGATTTTATTTCCGTAAGGCTTCATTATGGCAGCGGCTACAAAACACCAAACTTATTTTCAACATCGCAGCCTGCGGATTATCCACGCCTTATTGCAATCAGTGCCAATGTAAAGCCAGAACGCTCTAATGGCTTAAATGCAGATTTCGATTTCCACACGGTGCTTTTCGGTAAGCTTTCCGTGCAGCTGAACCAGGCATTTTATTATACAGTAATTGATAATCCAACCGTATTGCAAACCGATACATCGGGCAGGATTTTGGTCAGCAATGGCGATTACCGTGTGAGCAGCGTCGGCACTGATACGTATTTACGACTCGAGCTGGAAAATTGGGAGCTTTATGTTGGCTATAATCATACGGAAGCTGTACTTACGGGAACCAATGTTCATTTCAACATGCCATTCAATCCGAAAGATAAATTCGCCACCACGCTTGCATGGAAGCTCGAAGGAAAATGGCGTGCCGGGGTAGAAGCCGCTTATAATGCCAATCAGTATATTTATGATAATATCCGTGTGCCTGATTATTGGTTTGTAGCAGCAATGATTGAACGGAAATTTTCTCACGGCAGCTTAGTGCTGAATTGTGAAAACCTCGGCGATTATCGTCAGTCGCGTTATGAACCATTAGTAACAGGAACCACAACGAATCCTGTTTTCACAAATATCTGGGGACCTGTAGAAGGCCGCGTGATGAATTTATGTCTGAAAATAAATTTATGATCATCTACAAAATTCCTTCAAAATTGAAGTGTAATCTTGTATCATAAACATTAAAACTATGCTTATGAAAACGTACATTCTTATTGCCGCCTTCGCGCTTTGCACTGGTTATGCCCATGCTCAAAAATTAAAAGCTGCAGAAGTGCCTGCTGCAGTCAAAGAAAACTTTCAGAAACAATATCCTTCTGTAACTGTTGTTGATTGGGAAAAGGAAGATGGGAATTTTGAAGCTGAATTTGAAGTAGGGGAGACAGAGACTTCTGTAGTTTATGAAGCATCGGGAAAACTGATCATGACAGAAACCGAAATTGCAGTAAGTGAATTACCAAAAGCTGTTGGAGAATACCTCGCCAAAAATCTCCCGGGCCAAAAAATAAAAGAAGCCGCAAAAATGACCGACGCTTCAGGAACAATAACCTACGAAGCTGAAGTAGATAAAGCCGATTATATTTTTGATGCTTCCGGCAATTTTATAAAGAAAGAAGTGGAATAGGGGAGATTCAAAATTCAAAGATTCAATATTCAAAATCGTGATTTCTTGTTTATGAATCTTTGAATATTGAATTTTGAATCGTTGAATCCTTAAATTCAGGGCACAAAAAATGGGTAAGCTACTTACATCACACCGCTCAACCACTTACCCTTGCTACCTTCCGGTCCTGGGGGAGTCAGCAGGAGCTGGTTGTATAAGACTTACCCGGGACAAAGGTAATGGAAAATAGGAATTGAAATAAGAAATGTGAAAAATTAGGTGGTGTATCAGTTTCATCGTGCGGGTATTTTTGCCACCAAGGCACCAGGACACAAAGAAAATGAAACTGAGACACCACCTAATTTCTCAGTTTCCTGTTTTCCTGTTTCCCATTTACCCTTTTCCTTCCCTATATTTGCTTCCTAAAACCGTAGGACATGAATTCATTCAAACATTCCCTTCCTTACGCTGCCGGGGCCGCACTCATCTCCATTGCTTTCGGAGTGGTGCTCTTTGTTTTATCAATGCTGGAATCGCCTGTTGGTTTTCTTTCTATTGGCGGTTTTATTTTAATGACAGTTCTCGGCCTTAAATCATGGCGTGAGAAGATTATGGGAGGAGTCATTTCTTATGGGCAATCCTTTGGCTACCTTACATTACTTACACTGAGCTACACAGTAATCATCACTATCTGGACTTTTGTCTTCGGACAGTATATCGCATATGATGAGTTTAAGGAATTGGAAGCTCTTAAAGTTGCTGAAGTCACCAATGATTTGCGCACAAAATATAAAATGTCAGAAGGTGATATTGAAAAAGCGATGAGCTTTTCTAAAATGCTTTCCGGACCAGGTTTCAAACTGGTACTTACTTTTTTGGGAAGTATGTTTGTATTGTCAATCATTAACCTCATTACTGCGGCTTTCATGAAAAAAGATGCCCCGGAAAATTTTGAAACTTCCCCTAACACTGCCGCTCATTAATGGATATTTCCATCGTCGTTCCGCTTCTTAACGAGGCCGAATCTCTTCCTGAATTGCATGATTGGATTGATCGTGTGATGAAAGCGAATAATTTCTCTTACGAAATCATATTTGTTGACGATGGAAGCAAGGATGGTTCCTGGAAAGTAATCGAAGAATTGGCGAAGAAAAATTCTGCGGTTCACGGAATTAAATTCAGAAGAAATTACGGGAAATCGGCTGCGCTGAATACCGGCTTTGAAGCCACACAGGGAAATGTGATCATCACCATGGACGCAGATCTGCAGGATTCGCCGGAAGAAATTCCTGATCTGTATAAAATGATCACCAAAGACGGATTCGATCTGGTTTCCGGGTGGAAAGAGAAACGGTACGATCCGATCACCAAAACAATTCCGACAAAATTATTCAACGCTGCCACTCGCAGAATGTCGGGAATTCAGCTGCACGATTTTAACTGCGGTTTAAAAGCCTACCGCAACGATGTTGTCAAAAGCATTGAAGTATACGGCGAAATGCACCGCTACATTCCCGTTATTGCAAAACGCGCCGGATTCACCAACATCGGCGAAAAAAGCGTCGCGCACCAGGCAAGAAAATACGGCACCACCAAATTCGGTCTCGAACGTTTTGTCAATGGTTTTCTCGACCTGCTTTCCATTTCATTCGTCACCAAATTCGGCAAACGCCCGATGCATTTTTTCGGACTCAACGGAACGCTGATGTTCATACTCGGTTTTGGCGGGTTTTTATATCTGATCATCAATAAATTGTGGATTGTATATCATAACCATGCGCTCGCTCCCCGCGTAACCGAAAGTCCATGGTTTTACATTTCATTAGTGGCCATGGTCATCGGCACACAGCTTTTCCTGGCAGGTTTTCTCGCCGAATTATTAGCGAGAAATTCTCCTGACAGGAATACCTATCTTATTGAGAAAAAGACATAATAAGTGCCCTTATTTGGTTAAAATACTCGTGATTCAATTAAAAAATCATGATTTTCCATCGTATTTGCACCACATATGGACGCATCTTTTCTGACAAATCCTGCTTTTTTCTTACATCTGTAATGTTTCATGGGTTTTTTAGGTAGTTCTGCCTTTAAAGAGGGTAGCTTTGGCAATTACAATTAATGAAAAAGGCTATGACCCCCAATCTGCTCCCTCTTCGTGGTAATTCCTGCGCCCTTCTCGCTGGCACCTTTTTTGAATCTAATAGCAGACGGCGTACATTAGTAGTACGGATTAGCCCGTCAATAGGAGATACAAGATTCAAATAAGGCAATGGTGAGGAATGTTGTGCCATATAACCGGGTAAGAAAATTCTCATTTTGGGGAATTTTGTTGCTATGTCAACTTTTCGCTATTCGCGGAGAATCACAGCTAGCGTTTAGGTGGGTAAAAAGTGCAGGTGCAGGAAGCGAGCAGGAAGCGAATGCCGTAGCTGCTGATCTGAGCGGCAATGTTTATACTACGGGACACATAAAAAACAATAATATAAATTTCAGTAGTATACTGATTTCATCTGCAGGTGGGGAGGACATTTATCTCTCAAAATATGACCTGAATGGTAATATACTCTGGGCAAAGCCTGCCGGTGGAGGTGGGGACGACCAAGGGACTTCAATCGCGGTGGATAACGCAGGAAATGTTTATGTGTGCGGTTTTATAGAAGGCACAGCTACTTTTTTCGGAACACCAAACATCACAGTTTCGGGACCGGGCAACTTCGATATTTTTGTCGCCAAATATAATTCAGCCGGTAATGTGTTGTGGGTCAAACGTGCAGGAGCCTCGGCTGATGGAGCGGCTTATGGCATTTGCACAAACGGTACGGAAGTATTTATCACAGGAGAGTTTGGCGGAACAGTTGCTTTCGGTGCGCTCCCCGGACTCACCTCAACCGGCGGAACTGATGCATTCATCGCGTGTTACAATGCTTCAACGGGTGCAGAAACCTGGGCAATAAAAGGCGGCAGCAGCGCAAATGATGCCGGCAAGGGTATAGCCGTGGATGCAAGTGGTCTTTACGTAAGTGGTTTTTATGATGGAACCCTGACTTTTCAGAACATGGCAGGGACGCTTACCAACAGCGGAGCCAGCGATGTATTTGCGGTCAAATATAATTTAAGCGGGACAGGAATATGGAAACGAAAAGCCGGTGGCACAGGCGATGATAATGGAACTTCCGTTTCTGTAAGCGGATCATTTGTATATGTGGCCGGGGATTTTGCAGGTACAATGAGCATATTCAATACCGGGCCTGCAGTAGCCACTATCTCTTCTGCATCCGGCGCCGATGCTTATCTTATTCAATTCGATGCAACCAGCGGAAATTATGTATGGGTAAAATCCGAGAATGGGACAGCAACTGACAAAGCATTAAGTGTTTCAGCAAATCCGGCCGGAGAGGTTTTTCTTACCGGCTATTTTAACGGAACGCTACCGTTTGGTTCTGGTCCATCAGTTACATCCAACGCCAATGATATTTTTGTAACAACATATAATGCCGCCGGAACTTTTCAGTGGGGAAAAAAAGTAATCGGCTCCGATGATGAGTACGGAAGAGGAATTGTCGCGCCGGATGATACTTCGGTGTATGTTGCTGGAGGCTATAAATCAATCCCGGCCACATTTGATGCACAATCCATAAGCTCTTCCAGCAACTTCGATATTTTTGTGGCAAAGCTCGGCTGCACCTGCACTGTAGCGAACGCAGGCGCTGATCAGACCACTTGCGTAACATCCTCTGCAACGCTTGCAGGAAATACATCCATCATCGGAACAGGCGCATGGAGCCTTATTTCAGGAACCGGAACAATTACCACACCTTCTTCTCCTGCCTCAGGACTTACCGGGTTAGGCCTCGGGGCAAATGTGTTTCAATGGACCATCACGAACAGCATATGTCCGGCATCAACTTCCGACCAGGTCACCTTTAATGTCGACCCGATGCCGACCACTGCAGACGCAGGAACCGACCAAAACGTATGTACTTCTACTGCAACATTAGCAGGAAATGCACCCGTCATTGGCACAGGCGCATGGACACTCATCTCTGGCACAGCCACAATAACAACACCCACTTCGCCCAACTCAGGAATAACAGGATTGTCGGGCACAGCTGTGTTCAGATGGACAATTTCAAACGCAACATGCCCGGCTTCATTTGACAATGTAACGATCATACGTGATCCGAACCCGACAACAGCAAATGCAGGACCTGATCAGACTATTTGTTCTTCCAACACTACGCTTGCCGGTAATACGCCTGCTGTCGGAAATGGTTTATGGACGCTGGTTTCCGGCACAGGAGTGATCGCTACGCCATCATCACCCACGTCAGCATTGAGCGGCTTGAGTGTCGGCTCAAATGTTTTCCGCTGGACAATTTCAAACGGAACTTGTCCGTCTTCAAATGACCTGGTCACAATCAATGTGGATGTAAATCCAACACTCGCTAATGCCGGCCCGGATCAAACCATTTGTTCTTCCTCTTCAACATTTGCAGGAAATATTCCTGTAACAGGTAGTGGATTCTGGAGCCTTATCTCAGGAACCGGAACAGTCACAACGCCTTCTTCAGCTACCTCCACAGTAACAGGTTTGTCAATCGGTGCGAATGTGTTCCGGTGGACGATTACCAACGGAACATGCCCGCCATCTTTTGATAATGTAACGATCACGCGCGATGCGAATCCGACCACCGCGAATGCAGGAAGTAATCAGTCGTTATGCACATCAGCAAGTACTCTGGCAGGAAACAGCCCTGCTATCGGAACAGGAATGTGGACGCTTGTTTCCGGAACAGGAAGCGCTACTACGCCAACATCAAATACTTCCGGCGTAATCGGGTTGACGACAGGCGCGAATGTTTTTCAATGGACCATTTCAAACGGAACATGCCCTTCTTCATCCGACCAGGTAACCATCACTCATGATGCGAATCCCACAGTTGCAAATGCAGGACCTGACCAGGTGATCTGTGCATCATCCACAAGTCTGGCTGGTAATATTCCGGCAACTGGAACGGGATTCTGGACATTGATCTCCGGCACAGGGATTATTACCACACCTTCTTCTGCAACTTCAGTAGTTAACGGAGTATCCGTCGGTACGAATGTATTCCGCTGGACAATTTCTAACGGAACCTGTCCTTCCACTTTTGATGAGGTTACCATCACACGCGATCCGAATCCGACAACAGCGAATGCAGGGCCTGATCAGACAATTTGTTCCGCTTCCACAACGCTGGCAGGAAATACACCTTCGATCGGATCAGGAACATGGACATTGATCTCCGGTACAGGAACAATTGTTACGCCATCATCACCGTCATCTGCAGTTAACGGATTGTCAATCGGCGCAAATGTATTCCGCTGGACAACCACAAACGGAACATGTCCTTCATCATTCGATGAAGTGACCATAACGCGTGATCCGAATCCGACAGTTTCCAATGCGGGTCCTGATCAAACCATTTGTTCTTCTTCGGCGACATTAGCAGGAAATAATCCGTCAACCGGAAATGGTGCCTGGACGCTGATCTCCGGAACAGGAATCATTACAACACCATCTTCAAATACTTCAACCGTCACCGGATTATCAGTCGGACCGAATGTATTTCAATGGACCATTTCAAACGGAACATGTCCTTCATCATCCGACCAGGTAACGATGATTCGCGACGCAACTCCGACAACGGCCAATGCAGGAGCTGATCAGACATTTTGTGCTTCTTCTACATCGTTTGCAGGAAACAATCCGCTGACCGGCACAGGAACATGGACGCTGATTTCCGGCACAGGAATAATTGTCGCTCCGACATCTCCGGTATCGTCGGTGAACGGATTATCCATTGGCGCAAATGT
>JALYQL010000127.1 GCA_030855855.1 Bacteroidota bacterium
AATCGCTTTCAAACGGAGCAATAATTCTTCCATGCTGAAAGGCTTGGTGATATAATCATCTGCGCCGGCATTAAATCCTTCGATCGTATCTTCCTTCATCGATTTCGCGGTTAGGAATACGATCGGAATTTCATGGTTCACTGTGCGGATCTCTTTCGCAAGCGTGTACCCGTCTTTTACGGGCATCATCACATCGAGCAGGCAGAGATCAAAAGTTCCCTTCCGGAACTGGTCAAATCCTTCTTTGCCATTGGTGGCAAGAACGGTCGTGTATCCTTTTGCATCGAGGTATTCCTGTAAAAGGCGGCCAAGATTAGGATCATCTTCAGCGAGAAGAATTTTTGCTTTGGTTTCTGTGCTCATGATAAGGGTTTTTCGTCTAAAATATATGGCAACCGTACATGGAAGCTGCTTCCGCGTCCCGGTTCACTTTCTACCCACACTTCACCACCATGTTTTTCCACGATTGCTTTCACATAGCTCAATCCGAGCCCGAAGCCTTTTACATCGTGAATATTTCCGGTAGGAACGCGGTAAAGCTTTTCAAAAATTTTCTTCTGCTGGTCACGTGAAATTCCGATCCCGTTATCCTGCACACAGAATTCAAGCCCGTTCGCAAGATCTTCTGTGTAAATACGAATGTTCGGTTTTTCGGGTGTGTATTTAATGGCGTTGTCGAGCAGGTTATAAATTACATTCTGCACGTGTGTATGATCGGCGAAAATTTCAAATTTCTTCGCACGTAGCTGGCAGGAAATTTCTCCGCCTTTTTTATCGATCGCCAGCTGAACGCTTCCTACTGCCTGCTCAATAATTTCATGAATGTCAATATTGATCGGCTTCAGCTTGAAATTTCCCTTGTCGAGAAGCGCCGTCTGCAAAACGTTTTCCACCAATACACCCAATCGCTTATTCTCTTCTCTGATCATGGTAAGATAACGATCGGTGCGCTCTTTTGTTTTATCAATCGCGTCATCGCCCAATACCTCACATGCAAGCGAAATCGTGGAGATCGGCGTTTTTAATTCATGCGTCATGTTGCTGATAAAATCATTCTTGATCTCCGACAAATGTTTCTGACGGAAAATGGTGGAGATGGAATAATAAAACAGCAGAATGATAAAAAGAATAAACATCGCCGAAAGAATCAGCATCAGCCACATCGAGCGGAGAATATATCCCTGTTCATTCGGAAAATAGATTGAAAGCATTCTCGGTTGCGAAAACAGGTTATCTGCAGTCAGCGCAACACGATAACGGCTCGTCAGCAAACTATCCTGGTAAGGATTCTCGGACGGATTATTGATGTCAAATTTATAAACCGGGGAATTAAGCACTGCGTAAATATAGTGTGTATTGATTCCCCGTATCATCAGCTCGTTGCGCAAAAGTGAATCTACCAGCGAAGTATCGAGAAAATTTGAATAATCATTGTACACGTTGATGTGAATGACCTCGTCGAACAGGTTATTGAATAATCCGGCATTTGAATTAAAATCATTCTGCGGATTTGAAGTTGATGGCCGCTCCGAGTTTGCATCGATTGTGTTTGCGTTCATCGAATGATTGTATTCGCGAGACAAGGTATCGCCGGGATAAGACCTTGTGCGCGAGCTCGATTTTTTATTGCCTGCCGAATCGGAAACAAATTCTTCGTAGACATTTACTTTTCCGCTCTGTGCTTTGTTGTAAGGATTGCTTACATAGCTCTGACGGCGATAGCTGAGCTGCCTGCGCAACCGCGATCCCATCTGGTTGTGACTGTAATTGCGCGATACTGCGATCATCGCCTCGCGCACATCCTGCCCGAAATGTTCCCGCTTCTGGTCCACCGCCCCGCTGATCCAATAGTACTGGATCACACAAAGACCGATCAATGCGGCCCCCGCGAGAAATGTAATCAGCTTGGGTGAAACAATTTTCATTCTTAACAAAATTAACAAACGGCTTCCCCTTATGGGAAGGGTTAACATTCTTTAACTGGAGGGAGAAAAATGTACGAATTACGATATACGATGTACGATTTTCAGGAAAACCCGCATTATTAAATAATCGTAATTCGTACATCCATAACCGGGAAATGTTTGATTTTATTCAAATCGTACATCGTAAGTCGTACATCGTAAATCCATAACCGGGAAATATCTATTTTTATAAAAAACCCTCCTTAGCATGAAACACCTTTTCTCTTTTTTGTTTTGTCTTATCACGACTATCTCTTTTTCCCAGGCAATCGGGAATGGCGGATTTGAATACTGGAATTCTTCAACGACGGATATGCCGGTTTATTATCCGCAAAATTCAAATCCGACTGCTTTGATATTGGGCCTTCCTGCAAACACGCTTAAAATTGCAGATCCGCAGCAAGGAACTTATGCAATTCAGCTGAACACCGTTGCAAACGCTACGGATACACTTTTGTCTTATATAACCAATGGCGATCCGGGAACAGGCGCAGGCGGAATTCCTTATAACCAACACCCGGTTACGCTCACCGGTTATTATAAATCGAACATCATGCCCGGTGATACCGGATTTATTCTTGTCATTTTTAAAGAAGCCGGTGTTGTGCTGAGCTATGATGGATTTGCATTCTATGGAGTTCAGAATGCTTATACCCCTTTTTCTATTGCACTGACCATTCCCGCGCTGGCAAACCCCGATTCAATTGTTTTTGCAGCGGCTTCCAGCAATGCTTTTATAGGAAGTGGAATTCCCGGAAGCATGCTTCAACTCGACAACTTAACATTTACCGGAGTTGCAAGTCAGCCGATAATGATGAACGGCAGCTTTGAAAACTGGACAAGCGTCAATACCAGCCGCCCGATCCAATGGTCGACCGCCGGTGATATCGTTAATCTCACCACCGACGCACATTCCGGATCATACGCATTAACGCTGAATACATTTGCCGCAGGACCGAATTATCCGAGTCCGTCGTACGCGAGCAATGGCTATTTCCCCCCAAACGCAGCGCCTGCCGGTGGACGACCTTATTCTTTGATGACCGATACACTTTTCGGCTGGTACAAATTCATTCCTGCCGGCATCGACAGCGCGACGATCGCCATTGAAACCACATTTCAAGGAACTTCTGTAGGAGGTAATTTCATGGCTTTGGCTCCTGCTTCTGTCTATACTTTTTTCGCCATGCCGTTTTCAAGCTTCTCCACGCCCGACACATTGAGGCTCCTGATGGCTTCTTCTTTCGATGATATCAATCCGTCCAACATCGGCAGCGTGTTTAAGCTGGATGATCTTTACCTCAAGTCTTCCCTGACAGGAACGGGCCCTGAAATTTCATGGAATACATTTGGAAAGGTTTCCGTTTACCCGAATCCATCGAACGAGGATTGCTGGATCGAATTCGACAACAACGGAAATTCCCCGCTCGTTATGACCATTACTGATGAGCTTGGCAAAACTATTTCAGAAACAATTATTACCGAAGCTGGTCATCAGCAACAGCACATTGACACTTCCGTTCTTGCAAAAGGCTCGTACATCCTCACGCTCACGCAGGATGGAAAGCGCACAAACAGAAAAATAGTCGTGCAGTAAAAAATACTGCTGCGATCTTTCTGCGAATTCAGTGAACTCTGCGAGAAATCTATAACCGGTTTTCTCGCAGAAGGCGCAGGGTTCGCAGACTTTTACCTTTCCCATTTCGTAGCTTTGTATTCGCAGGTTTGATATTTTGATTTGATATTTTGTTGGCTCGTTTTTTTTGAATTTTTGAATCTTGAATTTCCCTCATGCCCGAGAGAACAATTCTTCATTTAGATCTCGATTCCTTTTTCGTTTCTGTTGAGCGGTTGCTGAACAGTGAGCTTATGGGAAAGCCTGTCATCATCGGCGGCACTTCTGATCGTGGTGTGGTGGCTTCGTGCAGCTATGAAGCGCGTGCGTTCGGAGTGCATTCCGCTATGCCCATACGCACTGCGAAACGGTTGTGCCCGCATGGAATTTACGTTCGCAATAACATGGAAGAGTATTCCAGATATTCGCGCATCGTGACAAAAATTCTTGAAGAACGTGCGCCGCTAGTGGAGAAGGCTTCTGTCGACGAGCACTACCTGGACATTACGGGAATGGATAAATACGTCATGCAAAGTTCAAAATGGGCGCATGAGCTGCGGATGCATATTATTAAAGAAACCGGTCTTCCGCTTTCTTACGGAATGTCGGTGAATAAAACTGTTTCGAAAATTGCCACGAGTGAATCAAAACCAAATGGCGAAAAAGTAATTGAGCCCGGAACTGAAAAAATGTTTCTCGCACCGTTGTCGGTCAAAAAAATTCCCATGATCGGCGAGAAAACCTATGAAGTGCTGCGCGGAATGGGAATTGAATTTGTGGCGCAGATACAATCATTGTCGCTGGAGAAAATGCAGAAAGCGATGGGCGAGCACGGCATTTCCATCTGGAGAAAAGCGAATGGCATTGATGATAATCCTGTTGAGCCTTACAGCGAACGGAAAAGCATCAGCTCTGAAAATACATATCACACCGACACGACAGATGTGCTGCAATTGCGTCGCAGCATTGTAACAATGGTCGACCAGCTTGCCTATCAATTGCGCAAAGAAAAAAAAGTCTGTGGCTGTGTGGCCATCAAGCTGCGTCATTCAGACTTTTCTACTTACACGTTCCAGGCAAAAATTCCTTACACTGCCGCCGATCATGTGTTGCTGGAAAAAGCGCTGCACTTATTCACCAAAAATTATTCACCGCGTGTTCTTATCCGTCTCATTGGCGTAAGATTCAGCCATATCGTTTCCGGCTTTAACCAGATCGATCTTTTCAACGACACCGAAGAAAAAATCAAGCTTTACCAGGCAATGGATAAGATCCGCGATAAGTTCGGCGACAATGCGATCATGAAAAGCATCAGCCTGCCCACGAAAAAAGATCCGGAAGATTAAAGCAACGAGGAGCAGAAGTTTTGAAAGCTTCGAAAACCGGGGCGAATTTTAACATCTCTTGGTATTTAACAAATCCGAAGAAATTTACGGCAGCTTTGTTAATAACTAGACGCGCCTGAATAACAATAATTTAGCGTTTCGCCCGACTATTCTTTAGGAAATTTAACGTGACGTTTATATATTAGTTAATCTGTCTGCGTTACTTGTACAATATATAATAAGGAAAGGAGCTCTTACTTATGTTAGAATTCAGTCAGCACATTCTCAAAAGCGTAAGCTTTGACAAATCACTCTTCAAAAAAGAACTTAAGAAAATGATTCTTTGGGCCAAGCCAGATGAAGCTATGCTGTTAAAAGCATGGTGCATCGCCACGTTTGGTCACCTGTACGGCGATGTTATCACGGATGTTTTCCGGAGTGTAACAAAAGCTTAAAGGGGTACAAAAAACGAAAAAGCACGAAAGCGAAAGGATACGAACCTTTCACCTTTCGTGCTTTTTCGTTTTTCGCACTTTTTTCGACCTGGTTTCGTTTTTCGTACCCCCATCAGTCCTCAATAAATTTAATATTCCTCCTGAGCCCTTCGAATTTAGTTCGCTTCACTGCCGAATTTTTAAACAGCTGCTGAAATACCTCTTCTGTAATTTCTGTCCATTCTTTTTTGGTCATCGGCAGCAATTCTGCTTTTGGATTAAAAGCAGCTTGCGTGTGGGGTTTTGAAAATCTGTTCCAGGGACAAACATCCTGGCAAATGTCGCACCCGAACGACCAGTTTTGAAATTTGCCTTTTTCTGATTCGGGGATTGCACCTTTGAGTTCGATAGTAAAATATGAAATGCATTTGCTTCCATCCACGATGTATGGATTTACAATTGCATCGGTCGGGCACGCATCAATACATTTCGTACATGTTCCGCAATAATCGCCCACAGCGCCATCAGGAATTAATTCAAGATCAAGAATCAATTCAGCGATGAAAAAAAAAGAGCCGCTTTGTTTGTTGAGCAGGTTGCTGTTTTTTCCGATCCAGCCCAGGCCGCTTTTTTTTGCCCACACTTTATCCAGCACCGGCGCCGAATCAACAAACACTCTTCCACCAACTTCTTTGCCGATTTTCTCATGCAGCGTTGACATCAGCTCTTTCAATTTACGCTTAATCACCAAGTGATAATCTTCACCATACGCATACTTTGAAATTTTCGGCGCAGTTGCATCGAGTTGTTTTTCATCCGTAAAATAATTCAGCAAAAGAGAAACCACAGATTTTGCCCCCGGCACTAATTTACGCGGATCAAGACGCATGTCGAAATGATTTTCCATGTATTTCATTTCGCCGTACATATTATTTTTCAACCAATTTTCCAGCCGCGGAGCTTCTTCCTCCAGGAATTCCGCTTTCGAAATTCCGCAATAATCAAACCCAAGACGTTTGGCCTCAGTTTTAATGATCGCGGTATGATCGGTGGAATTCATATGTAAAGATACTGAGGCAAGCCTTATCTTTATCATCAGATAAAAAACAGCAGCCGGTTGTCAGTAGTCAGCAAAAAAAATACCGGCTACTGATTACTGACAACTGACTACTGGCTACTGGCTACTGACAAATGACTGTTTAACCTTTAAACTTTTCCCTATGATCTCCCGCGAAGAATTTTTGAAATCCCTGCTCAGCGAATGCACTATTATTCTCCATCTCTACGAAAAAATTCCTGCTGACGCGTTT
>JALYQL010000232.1 GCA_030855855.1 Bacteroidota bacterium
GGCTTATAGTGTAGATCTCGATCATTGGCCATTGAAAACCACTTAGTCGGATAAATCGTGCCTGTTCAATTGACAAACCAAGAGAATCAAATTCTTCTTTTTTTGTCCACTGAATGGAATCGCCGACCTTTTTTACCAGCTGCAAATATTCCAACCAATCCTTTTCAGTAATGACAATCTGTAGCTCAAGCGAATCGTTGAATCCGGATTTGATAACCTCTATGTTTTGTGTGTCTGTAACAGAGAAGGAACGTACAGTGCCAACATTAATTATGTTATTATCCACCTTAGTTTCCACGGATGAGCAATGACAAAGCTGGATAAGTAGAAAAAAGAGAAAAATATTTTTCATGTAATTTCCGGATCATGAATTCAACGCATCAAAAGCCAATCCTAAAATACTTAATCTGTGCAATCTGCGTAATCTGTGGCAGTACATGTTTTTGCCACAGATTACGCAGATGAAATAAAAGGATTTAAAAAGTGAAATTAATCACGCCTGCAACGCATCAATCGCCAGCCACGCCATCAAACCCATTCCTGTTTCCAATGCTTTTTCATCAATGTCAAAAACAGGAGTGTGAACGCCGGTTGTAAAATTTCCATCTGCAGAAGCCGTTCCCAAACGATAAAAGCACGCCGGCATTTGCTGCGAATAAAAAGCAAAATCTTCAGCAGTCATTCTTTTTTCAAGCTCCACCACATTTTCTTTTCCGAGATAATCTTCCGCAGCCGCTCTTGCTTTTTCTGTGACCAACGGATCATTCACCAGGAAAGGATATCCGTTCTCCACTCTGAATTCGCAATCGCCGCCCATATCTCTTGCAACAGCCTGCGCGGTTTTGATCAGGAATGTATGTGCTTTTGCGCGCCATTCTTCATTCATCGTGCGGAATGTTCCTTCTACAAGCACATGATCAGGAATGACATTCGTCGCGCCCATACCTATGATCTTTCCGAATGCTAAAACAGTCGGATGCTCCAATGCTGAACGCAACATTGTTTTTTCATCCATGAAAAACTGGTGCAATGCGGCAATAATTGTTGATGCAATCAGAACAGGATTGACATAATCAGCAGGCATTGCAGCGTGTCCGCCTTTGCCGGTGACTGTCATGTACAATTCATCCGTAGAAGCCATGTACATCCCGCTCCTGAATCCGACTTTTCCTGCAGGCAGGTTCGGAAAAACATGTTGTGCAAAAATGGAAGATGGCTTCGGATTTTCCAGCACACCCGCTTTGATCATCAGCGATGCGCCACCCGGAGCTTTTTCTTCGCCGGGCTGAAAAATCAATTTTACTGTTCCTTCAAAACTGTCGCTGAATTTTTTCAGGATATGCGCCACACCAATGAGCGATGATGCATGCACATCATGCCCGCACGCATGCATGATTCCTTCATTGACGGATTTATAAGGAACATCATTTTTTTCTAAGATCGGCAATGCGTCAAGATCTGCACGCAGCGCGATTGTTTTAGAAGCAGGATTTTTTCCTTCGATGAGCGCGACAATTCCGGTATCGGTCATTTTCTCAAACGGAATACCCAATGCTTCGAGCTCATCCGCGACAAATGCTGCGGTGTTGAATTCCTTAAATGAAAGTTCAGGATGCGCATGCAGGTGACGACGAATCGTAATGATACGCGGAAGCAATTCACGCGCTGTTTCTTGTACTGCAGTTTTCAGAACAGCAATTTCTGCCATAAAAAGTTAGAAATCGAGACTAAAAGAAATGTAAGTTGCTCTTGGAAGAATTATTCTGTCTTCAACACCCCATGCCCAATCCACACGCACAAAATATCCCCATAAACGCGTGCGCAATCCGAAACCATAACCTCCGATAATCGGCTCGGTATGATTTTTCAGAATAACCATGATTGGGTTTCCTGTTGCGCCGATGATGGTAGTGTTCAATGAATTTTCAGGATCGTACGGACTTTTTCCTGTCCATGCCGTTCCTACATCTCCAAATCCGATCACCTGGAAATTATTGATGAAATCGGAACGTAAAGGACGATTGAAAAGATAACGGAACAACGGAATACGCAATTCACTATTGATCACAGCGAATGAATTTCCGTTACGTCCGTTCTGCCAGAATCCACGCATGGGTGTAACAAGCGTCTGGTAAGCGTAATTCTGATTAGTCGCTACGTTAACGCTGTTGTCAAACTTTGGAGTAAGCCAGTTGTCGACGCCGCCCATGTAATACACCAGCTTCTCGCGGCCGAATGAAGTAGAGGCGGCAATCCTGTTGCACCAGATGATTTCCCTGTGTACGCGCATATAATGCCGGAAATCAAAGCCGATTGCGTACAAATCATTTTTCAGGCGGTGATTGGAAGCCACCTTTGCAGTGACGAGGCTATCAATTCCCTGGAATGTTTCCGCGTAAATTTTAAAACGAACTCCGTTGTAAAGATTGAGTCCGCGCTTAATGGTGTTGTCAAACACGAGCTCAATCTTCGCGTTTGCAGAATTCGTATATGTGTTTTTCGCAAGCAGGTTCGCGTAATCAGTTGCAAGGAAAACACGCTGGTCGTTCCTGTAACCTAAAAAACCTCTAAGGCTTAATACTTCATTGAAAGGATATTTCAGCCCGCCACGCGCTTCATGCGTGTAAATCTTGCTCCGGGCGCCGAATCCGCTGACATTCAAAAAAGCCTGACGGTGCAGCATCAGTGTTTTGTCCCAGCGACGTGTGCGGTCTTCGTAATACAAAACATATTCATTGCTTTTCAGATCGCTTGACAAACGAACGCCGCCTACAATTTTATGATCTTCAAGCAGGTCAGTCATGCCGATCTTCAACAAACCGGTAAATCCCGGATTGAGATAAACAGGTGAAGCACCGCCGGTAAATTTCTGGTAACCCGCATTTAGAAAACTGTTGTCGAGCTGGCTGACAACATACTCGGTGCTGAATTGAATTTTATAATTTCGCGCGATCGGTAAAATGAATTCATCTACCGGGCCTTTTACAATCGTATCACGACCAAGCGAGTCATTTCCTGTTTTCGCGACAGGTGGCGGCGGAACAGTATAATTCGGTTTTTGTCCGCCTTCGAACTGGTAATTATTGATGTCTACTTTCGTGCTGTCTTTTTTATTTTTGTCGCGCTCTGAAGGAGAGTCGTAAACCTTCACGGTCTCCATTGGCTTTCCTGTCGGCGACTGCTTTTGCTGCTTTTGTTTTTCTTCCTGCTGAATCTCTTCTTCCACTTTCGCAAGCTCGATCATTCGGTTACGGTGCGCAGTATTGGTAAGCTTCACCGCGCTTAGCGAAGAAAAATCTTTCAGCTCTTCTGTATATATCCAGTATTTGCCGCCATGGAAAACCACTTCTGTCAGCTTATGCGCGCCCGGTGAAATATCCTGCTCAATAATTCCGTATTTATAATTCGTGATCGGAATGCTTCTGGAGAGGTAGCGGTAATGTGCGGCTGTATCAATATAAGAAATCGTGCTGTCGAAGTAGCCGACGTAACGGTTGAAAATTCCATTCTCATCAGAAAGAAAGCTGAAACGCGTGGAATCCCACGGCTGTGCATGCAATTCATTCACGCCCGGAGTGGAAGTGATGCGCCGTAAAACAGAAGAACGACTCTGGTAATTGTAAACGAAAAGATCAAAGGAGGTAATGAGCTTCGTGTCGGGGTTTACAGAAGCTGTGAGCGTATCGTTGGTACGATTGGAGCTGAAAATGATGCTTTTCCCATTGTCAACAAATCGTGGATTAACATCATCGAAAATGTCATTGGTAACCGGAACAGCAGAACCGCCACCGATATTGTAAATGTAAATATCCGTTTTGCCGTTCTGCACGGCAGACATTACAAATGATTTTCCATCAGGAGAATAAGCATAATCGAGGATCTTGATAAAGTTATAAACCGGGCGGACTGATTTGGTGTGTTCTTCCACATCGTAGATCACAAGAAAAGTATTTCCTTCCTTTTCATAGATATAAGAAAGTATTTTCCCGCTCGGATGCCACGCGATCAGCGGATAAGAATAATCATTCACGCGATCCAGCTTCTGACCTTTTTTAAATAATCTTTTTGTTTTACCCGTCTGCAGATTTTCCAGCCATAATTTAATCTGTCCCATTTCATTGGTAACATACGTCATGTAACGACCGTCGGGCGAAATTTTAGCGTCGCTGTAAACTTTAGAAGATTTCGGCTTTGTAATGAATGGCGCCACTGCCGGCATGGTGCGCGTTGTATCGTTGAAAGAATAGCGTTGCTGGTAATAATTCATCCATTCTATGGTCAGCACCCGCATATTCACGCCAAGCACAAAAAGAAAAGAGCTCTCCACATTACGGCTCACTTTTGTCATGTAAAGAATATTCGGAATGACTGCAGGACTATATTTTTCCCCGATATAATACCAGATCGACTGACCGGCATACAACGCATCTTCTCCTGTGAGATGATTAAATTTGCGGTAACGTCCTGAATTGATTCCGTCACGCACACGGTTATCTGTTTCGCTGTCCCAACCTTTTGCAACATAAGAGATCAGTCCACGGGTGTACCATTCGGGCAAATTAAGCAACGTGGAATTTTTCACCATGTCGCGCATATTGCCACCGTACATCATCTGGTTAATGAGCACTTCCGCAATGCCCGCACGGATCTGCTGCTCGAGTGAAATGTGATCGTCTTCATAATAAAGAAAAACTTTCCTTCCGACAATATGTGTTACTCCACCGACATTCGTTCCGTTTTCCGTGGTCAGCCCGACATTACTTTGCTTAAAATCTTCCTGTTTATTGTAAACGATAAACTGGATGCGGTCATCAACCGTGTAATCAAAGAATTTTTCAATTTCCGCAATATGACGTTTTGCTGCCCGCGCTACATAAATTGCAAGCTCTTTTCCGCCGGTGTTATAATAGACTTCATATTTTGGAAATTTATAAAAATTCCATTTGAAGTCCTGGTACTGCACACGATTCTGCCCGAAATCAGTTTGTGATCCGTTATAAAATTGTGCAGATAAAAAATACGGAAACAGGAAAGCGGCGAGCAACATCGCGGATCGCTTCACCATTGGAATTGAAAAGTAACACTTCAACTTTTTATTCATAAAGTTCCTCCATCAGCTAAAGCAAGTTAAGAGGAGGATGTCCTTGCAGTTCCGGTGATTTTGCCCTTTTAATGGCGAACTATAAAGTTAAGGAAAAAAAGATGTACGATCTACGATTTGCGATGTACGATTTACGCGGGAATTTATTGCCCTGATCCGAAAAATCTTTGGAATTAACAAAATCGTAATTCTTACCTCGTAATTCATACCTCCTTTACAAATAGATTCCTGCCAATTACTACTTTCGTTCCATGGTACAGCTTAAAACATTCACTTTTAACCCATTTTATGAGAATTCGTACGTTCTTTCCGATGAGACGGGAGAATGTGTGATCATTGATCCGGGTTGTCATATTACGGAAGAAGAAGAGGAATTGAAAGCTTATATTATTCAGAATAAGCTGAAACCCGTAAAGCTGCTGAATACACATTGCCATATTGACCATGTTTTCGGGAATCCTTTTGTGGCAGAAACATGGGGATTGCCGCTGGAAATTCACCCGCTCGACCTGGTGGTGCTGGAATCTTTTCCTAAAGTCTGCCTCATGTATGGGTTTAATGGTAAAATACAGCCTGACCCCGTTTTTACGCTGGAGGAAGGAAAGCAAGTGAAATTTGGCAACAACACGCTTGAGATATTTTTCACTCCCGGGCACTCACCTGGTAGCGTTTGTTTTTACAATGCGGCAGAAAAGCTGCTTATCGGTGGAGATGTACTTTTCCAGGGAAGCATTGGCCGTAGCGATTTGCCAGGCGGCGATTATGAGACTTTATTAAAAAGCATCCGCGCTAAATTATTCGTGCTGCCCGATGATGTAACGGTGTATTCTGGGCATGGGGCGCCAACGAAGATCGGGGTGGAGAAGAAGACTAATCCGTTTGTGGGGGAGGGGAAATAATTTGCTAATGGGGTAATTTGCTAATGTGGTAATGACTTTTTTTGGCGACACATTGCTTTTTTTATTGCAAATTTCCGCATTACCCCATTAGCAAATCAGCACATTACTTTTTTACGAGAACATCTCTGATGGCACAGCCGCGAATCCTCGCTTCCACCCACGCGCGGAAATCTAAATATGAAAACACCCTTTCATCCAGCAAGTCTTTTTCAATCCGTCCAAGCTCCTCTTGTAAATTCTGCAATGCTTTTTTACCGGGATGGATTTTGATCTGTTCGTGAAAAAAACCGAGCATCAGCTTTTCGAAATGATAAAGACTGTGGGTCTTGTTCAGAAATCTTCCGGCGGATTCTGTGAGCCCTTCGAGCAGCTCGTAATGTTCCAGCGTTTCGTGGATCACTAATTCTGAGATTCTGGCAATCGTCAGCAGCTCCGGTTTAAAAGGTTCACCGTCCGTTTTCTGAACAATCTGGTTGATCCATTGCAGGGCTTCTTTTAAATGTCCGGCGTAAAAGCATGCGCGGAAAGCGGCAAAACGGATATGACCGGTGTAACGGTTGTCAATTTTATCTTCGAATTCAACGATCTCTTTTTTCAGCTGCTGCGCTAATACGTAGGCGGAATCAAAGTCTTTTAAATAATTGAACAGGTCGAAGCTTGTATTATAACGTGTGATGAAAATAGTGTTACGCTGGCTTTGTGTTTCCGGACTTGTAGCTTCCAGGAGCGTGATCATTTTTTTCGCTTCGTCATATTTTCCGAAATGCAGCTGTAGTAAAATGAGGTTGTTAAGCGCTGAGAAATAAAAAGAAAGCCGTTCGCGCCTGAGCACTTTGTTGGTGTCGAGAAGTCCGATCAGCTGCTGCAGCTCTTCCAGGCTTTTTTCCGCTTCACCGTTCACATTATAATAAAAAACGAAAATATTTTTCAGGTACGTTTTAGCGCGTAAGGGAAGATCAGGATGCGATTGGGCGATCAGCTGGCTTTTGTCGAATAGCGCACGGTAGTTCTGAAGATGCGCGGCTTCTCTTCCGATTCCTGTTTCCTGGAAAAGATGGATGACACGGATGTCAATTTCACGTAGCTGGTCGGTAACGGATAGTTTTCTTACAGTTTGTGAACGATCCGTTGCTATTTCTTCAATCGTCCGCCGTTCATCTTGTTGTAAATATTGCCACAGCAGCCATTCCAGATCCAGCGCGTTGAGCTGAAGCGTGAATAATTCATTTTCATTACTCCACGCGCAAACCTTTTTGACAAACCGCATAGCGCCGTCATAAAAAAAGTGTGCTGCCAGCCATTTTGCTTTCGACAAAAGCATCTCCATTTCCAAAACAGGATCCTGCGAAAAATTTCCCGCAATCACCGCTTCAAGAATAAGGTGGAAGAGGTGATTTTTTTCAGAAGAAAGATTGCGTATAAGTACAGGATCGGCCAGCTTCTTCTTTAATGCTTTTTCATCAAAGATTTTCTGTGCCGCGATCGCGTCAAATAATTTCAGATACTTTTAAAGACGCGCTACCGCTTTTCTGACATTGCTTTTTGAAAATACCCTTTTTCATTCGGCGTTAACGAAAATATCAAAGCATGAAGATCGCCGGATGGTTTCATTGGTTTGTCTGAACGGCTAAGATAGGCGGATTGACATAATTACATAATCAGCCACTTGCAGCTTGTAATGCGCCACTTATAATCTTCTTTCCGGCTTTTTAAGAATTGACAGGAAATTTATGTGGAATAGCGGAATGCCATGCGTTCTATATGCAGAACTCAGAAACAACAAACCAACTCATAAAAACCAATACAATGAAAACAATCTTCCAATACCTCCTGCTCAGTGCAGTTTTCCTCGCTCCCTGCAGCCTCAGCGCGCAGGATCTCACAACCGGCGATTTAAAAGTAACCGTCCTTGATGAAAGAAACCAGCCAATGGTCGGCGCAATTGTGACTGTGGTATCCTCCACCACACCACTCGGCGCGGCAACGGATCTCGACGGCGTGTGTACATTTCGCGCTTTGAATCCCGGATCATATACAGTAGACGCGAAAATGTCAGGTTACAAACGCTATGTAAAAAGCGGAATAATGATAAATGCCGGACAAACAGCTTACGCGGAATATTTCATGCAAGTGCGTGTGATCGAGTCGGACACAGAAGTTGTGATTATTGCACAAGCAGGTCCATTACCAAAAGAATTTTCGACCGTGCAGAATATCAATGCTGAACAGCTCAAGCATAATGCTGCCGGACGTTCAAATCTTATGAGCCTCATTGAAGGAACCAATTCACAGCTGAGCATCGGAAAAGGCGGACAGCTGGTGATGCGCGGATCGCGTGAAGGCGCCTCGACATTGTATGTGGACGGAGAAAAAGTGTACGGCAGCGCAGGTGTTCCCGGCGGATCAATTCAAGGCGTAACAGTTTTATCAGGAGGAATTCCGGCTGCATTCGGCGACATGAGCGGTGGCGTTGTGATCATCACCACTAAAACTTTTGAAACCGGCTACAATGCAAAACAAGCGATGTACGATGCACGCCTTGAAGAAGAAATGGCCGCTAAAAAAGCCGAGCTTGAAAAATCCGGACAGCTCATTGATAAAGACGGAACCATCATAGAGAAAGCCCCGGCAACTCCTGCACCACAAACGCCCGCTCCGCAAGCACCGGTTCCTGTCCCGGTTGATGGTGGAGGAAATTAAAAAGGAATTACGATGTGCGAAGTACGGGTTACGATTTAAAAGGAAAAAATAAAGTATTTCTCAGGGAGAATTGAAAAGCACTTTTGGTTTCGGCCGGGAGTGCTTTTTAATTGTGGAAATTCCATTAGTGGGAAATTCCGCTTTCCAGTGGTAAATGGGCGGGATATAAAAACCTTGTGGAAGGGGAAATCGGTATATCTTGCGTTCGCATAAATTCCTCCTCTATGAAATCCATGAACAATTGTTTTCTCTTTATCGCTGCTGCTGCGGTATTTTCATTTTGCAACGAGCCATTAAAACCTGCAAATGCGGGTAAAGATGTTTTCGCTGATAATGTAGACAGCACTGCAAACCCTGCTGATGATTTTTTCCAGTTTGTAAACGGCAAATGGTTTAAGAGTAATCCTATTCCGGGATCGGAAACGAATTGGGGTATTGGAAAGATCGTGCGGGAAGAAATTTATAATAATCTTAAAAAGATAAACCAGGAGGCTGCAAGTGCAAATGCAGCAGAAGGAACCGACACAAAAAAGATCGGCGACTTCTGGTCGACAGGAATGGATTCGGTCAAGGCGGATAAGCTTGGCACGCAGCCTTTGCAAAAACAGCTCGATATGATTTCAGCGGTAAAAGATGTAAAAGGTATCGTGCAGACGATGGTGGCGCTTGAGCCGTTGCAGGTTGGTTTTTTTTATGCCGGCTTTTATGTAACGCAGGACGCGAAGAACAGCGAAGTGATGGGCGTAACGCTCTGGCAGGGCGGAATAGGTTTGCCTGACCGCGATTATTATTTCAATGATGAAAAGGAGATTCGTGAAAATTATGTGCAGCATCTTACAAATATGCTCGGGCTCATAGGCGAAACTCCTGCTGACGCGAAGAAAAAAGCGGATGGCATCATGGCATTTGAAACCGGACTTGCAATGAATTCCCGCAAGCTCGAAGACCAGCGCGATCCTTTTGCGAACTACAATAAAATGTCAATTGATGATGTGACACGCGTATTGACGCCAAGTATAAGCTGGAGAGATCTTGCTGCGGCGCATAGCATCACTAAGATCGATTCTATCGTTGTTGGTCAGCCGGAATTTTTAAGCGGACTTGAAAAATCGCTGAAAGCCACAGACGTTGAAATTCTGAAAGCTTAC
>JALYQL010000174.1 GCA_030855855.1 Bacteroidota bacterium
TTTCTTATACTTTTTGAAATGGAAACAAGATTAAAATGAACACTTTCCCCAACATATTAAATATACGGACGGCTTGTCGGGAGGGATTCAGTTCTTCGATGCATGGTAATCTGCAATCGATATTCAGCAGTAAGGTGCTACAGCAACTTCTTATCTGTTAATATTTGAAAAAAAATTAAACAGAAAAAGGTAATTGGGAAATAAGAAATTGGATAACAAGGCATCGTTGTTTAGACCTGATTTCCTATTTCTTAATTTCCTTATTTCCTGTTCAGGAAATAAGGTTCAGTCGCTGCATCAATGGCTTTACCTTGGAGCGGCTTACGGGCAAAAGTTTTTTATTCACCATCACCATATTGTCTTCTATGACAGAAATTTTTTCAATGTTGACGATATATGAATTGTGCACACGGAAAAAATTATTCGCGGGCAATGATTCATGGATCGTTTTCATCGTGGAGTGAACTGTGTAACGGTGATCCGCTGTGTGAATGGTTACATAATCAGCCATCGCTTCTATGTAAAGAATTTCCGCGATATTGATTTTGACAAGCGATGAATTTACTTTAACGAACAAATGATTTTCATTTGCCTGGTTAGCTGCTGGTGCCTGCATTAAAGAAGAAGCGCGCATCACCGCTTTCAGGAAACGTTCGTCAGAAACAGGTTTCACTAAAAAATCAGTGACTTCATATTCAAAAGCTTCAGCAGCGAATTGTTTTTCAGAAGTAACAAAAATAATCTGCGGGCGGTTTGAGCTAAGGCTTTGAAGAAATTGCATACCTGTCATTTCCGGCATCATGATATCAAGAAAAACAAGATCGATTTTTTCTTTCATTAAAATTTCAGCTGCAGCAATTGCAGAAGAGCAGGTGGCAATAAGATTAAGGAAAGGCTTACTGTTGATTTTTCTTTCGAGATCGATGCGGATCATTTCATCATCATCGACTATAATACAATTAATTTTATTCATAGATCTGTGAGGTACAAAAACCGAGCCGACCGGCGTGTGGAAAATCCTGTACTTTAAAAACCGAATGTACAATATTGTTCCCGAAAATCGACAGAAACTACCAACCATACTTAAAAACCAGCAAACTGTCTAAAAGTTCAATTGCCTCCTGAATGCTTATATACCTTTGAAAAGAGGCTGATGAAAATCACCTTTGTTTTTCTTTCTTTTATAATTTAGGTGCGCCATTATTTTTAAGCATAAATAAGGCAGTGTTGATTATTGGTTAGGTTGGTGAAAGGCGCATCATACGGGAGTAGAAGCTGAGGGGTTAGCTTCTCTCCCGTTTTTTTTAGAATAATTTTAATCTCCGGAATACTTCTTCCCTATATGATTTTCCGATAGGAATTGATTTTATGCTTGTGATAATTGTGTTATCCTCTACCTTTTCAATGCTGTCAATTCTTACAATAAAAGAACGGTGTACACGCATAAATGACACCTGCGGCAACTTTTCCTCTACTGCTTTAAGAGTGCTGTGAAGCACGAATTTGTCTTTATCCGTATACAGCACAGAATAATCGCCCATCGCTTCTGCCCAGAGAATATCGGATTTTCTTAAACGGATCATCTGGTTCTCTCGTTTTACAAATACGATTTCGTCGCCACCTTCCGGGATTTCAACGTTTAGCCTGCTTACGGCCCTGTAAAAACGCTCATAGGTAAAAGGCTTAACAAGATAATCCCACACTTTATGTTCAAAAGCTTCAACCGCAAATTCTTTATGGCTGGTCACCAGGATTACTCGTGCAGTAGGGTCTTTTATTGAACGGAGAAATTCCATACCGTTCATGCCCGGCATTTCAATATCAAGGAAGATCACGTCCGTTTTATTGGTGTGGAGATAGTTCAACCCTTTTACCGGGTCGGTGAAATTTCCCTGCAATTCTATAAAGCCGGTTTTTTCGAGGAACCGAGCGATAAGCTCTCCCGAAACCACATCATCATCTATGATCACTGCTTTCATTTCATGCTAAAATTTCGAGTTCATGCTCCAGCTCTTTCATAGCCCGGATACATGTATTTTTTACCTCTTCTACCATTTCGGGAAGCAACTCCAAATGACTTTCTTCATGGGAATATTTTTCAATATCCTTAACCGTTTGTTTGATGGAATGAATGCCTACAAAATCAAGCGAAGGTTTCATTTTATGAGCAACGCCGCGCAGATCCTGCCATCTTTTGCTGTCAATCGACTTCGACATGTCAGATAGCATGGCAGGCGTTTGTAAAAGGTAAGCGCTGATCATTTTTTTAATAAAATCAGTATTCCCTTCCGCAATTTCTTTCAGGTAGCTCAGGTCAATATGTTTTTTATCATTCGAAAGTGAAATGTTTTTCTCTGTTTTCATTTTCAGGTGTGGAATAAATTTCCGGTTTTTATGCAGCACAGCGCTGATCTTATTGTAAAGATCCTGCTGGTTGAATGGTTTTGAAATGTAATCATTCATGCCCAACGCAATGCATTTTTCTGATTCACCCACCATAGCATGCGCCGTCATTGCAATAATCGGCACAGAAGATTTCGGGGCAGGGAGGGTATTGCGTATTTGCCGCGTAGCTTCATAACCATCCATCACCGGCATCTGGATGTCCATCAGCACAAGATCAAAATCATCTGTCTTCAGCTTCTCCACCGCACGCTCCCCGTTTTCAGCGATCTCCAGGTGAAGTTTCCATCGCGCAAAAATTTTAGTGGCAAGCATCTGGTTCATCTCGTTGTCTTCGGCCAGCAGAATACGCGCGCCGATAATACTTTCTTCCGGTACTTTTTTCTGGTTAGCAGGGACTGGTGGTGTTGCTTCAGTATATTTTTTATAAGGAATAGTAATATAAAATACAGAACCTTCACCCAGTTGGCTTTTTACTGAAACAGCTCCTCCCTGCAATTCGGCAAGCTGCTTTACAATCGTCAACCCCAACCCGCTGCCGCCATACTTTCTCGTGGTTTCATTGCTGGCCTGTGTAAAACTTTCGAAAATAGTTCCGATCCTGTTTTCAGGAATCCCGATTCCCGTATCGCTGATCTCAAATTGAACTTTACAGCTTTCAGCGTCTTCATCAATAACTTTTGTTTGTACCGTGACGTTTCCTTTTTCTGTAAATTTTATTGCGTTGCTTAAAAGATTCAGAATGATCTGCCTTAATCTTACAGAATCACCGATAACGTATTCCGGCAGCTCGTTTTCATCTCTCCGGAAATTTAGCCTGATACCTTTTTTTGTCGCGGAAAATCCAAGTGTAAATAAAACAGCATCGATGATCTCGCGCGGGTTGAATGGAATAGCTTCTACTGAAACTTTTCCTGATTCAAGCTTTGAAAAATCAAGGATGTCATTTATGATGGATAAAAGATTATCAGAAGAAAGTTTGATCGCGTCAATGCATTCTTTCTGGTCGTGCGAGATTGGGCTGTCGAGAAGTATGTCTGTCAGCCCGACGATCGCATTCATCGGTGTGCGGATCTCATGACTCATTTTTGCAAGGAACTGCTCCTTGACATGCATAGTGTCCTCAAGCTGCTTTTTAGCGTTCATTAATTCCTGCATCGCACGCGCACCTTTTTTCAGGGAATGTTCTGCGATCTTATTGGCGAAGATCAGATCTTCCTCGATCTTTTTTCTTTCTGTGATATCAGAATCGATAGCGATGATCCGCTCCACCTCGCCATTGGTTCCAAGCACCGGGGTCAATGTGGTGATGACCCAATATTCTTTTCCGCCTTTTGTAAAATTCCTTCCTTCGTAAACAACCGATTTCTTTTTTGAAAAAACAGTCTCATACAGCTCCGTTCCCGGCGTAAGACCGGTTGTTCCGCCTTGCCGTAATAACTCGCCGTGTGTATTCTTCACCTCTCCAAACGAATAGCCGGTAAGCAAAGAAAATCCTTCATTCACCCATTCAATTCTGCCGGAGTGATCTGCAATAATTACTGCGTTTGTCGATTTTGTCGCTGCCATTACCAGCTTTTCCATCTGCTCCTCGCGGAAACGGTCAGTCACATCCTGGTCTGTCCCGATCATTTTTTCTACTTCACCGTTTTCATCGGCAAGCACATGACCCCGGGAATGTAAATGTCGGACAGCGCCGTCCTGCCGGATGATGCGGTAATAAAATTCAAAAGGCTTTTGTGTTTTTTTTGATTCACCAATAATGCTGATGACACGTTCGATGTCTTCCGGGTGCGTCATCTTATTCACCTTCTCCACAAGATCTTTTTCGCCCGGCTTAAGTCCGTAAATGAGATAAAGCTCATCCGACCAGGCAAGACTTCCATCTTTCAGTGAACATTCCCAGCTTCCCAGATGGGCCAGCTTTTGTGCCATGGCCAGCTGCTGCTGATTTTTCCATAATTCTTTTTCTGCTGATCTGCGCTGAGTAATATCACGCACGATCTTCGCGTAACCCTGCATTTTCCCACTCTCGTCATAAATTGCGGTGACTAAAATATCAGCCCAGAAAAGTGAACCGTCTTTTCTTTTTCTCCATCCTTCACTTTGATAATGGCCGTCCTGCTTTGCAATCTCAAGGTTACGTTGCGGTTTATTCCTGAGCTTGTCTTCGTCTGTATAAAAGACAGAAATATTTTCGCCAAGGATCTCATCCTCCGAATAACCTTTGATCCTTTTCGCGCCTTCATTCCAGCTTACTACATTTCCCGAAAAGTCTGTCATGATGATGGCGTAATCTTCAATATTTTCTACAATAAGACGAAAACGTTCCTCACTTTCTTTTAACAGCTCATTCGATTGCCTGCGTTCAGAGGAATGATGTTCTAGCTCATCAGCCATGGTATTAAAGGAATCCGCCAGCTCCCCGAGCTCATCATTAGAAACTTTTTGCGCCCGCACACTATAATTTCCCTTCGCGATTTCGGCAGATTTGAGAATTATTTCTTTTAATCCGCGGCGGATACTTCTGCTTATGGAAACAGTAAGCAGCAGCCCGCTGATCTCAACAGTGAGCGCAATGGCGAAAAGGATTTTCAGGATTAAATTTTCCAGCCAGCGCGAACCTTCCCCGAGCGTATATGAAAATTCATCTTCCAGCAGCGTGAGTTGGAAATTGATCGGAGCGATTTCTTTTAAAACAGCATCGATTCTTTCCTGTGAAGGATTTTCAGATATAATTTCAGCATGCAACGTTTCACCGAGGGGAATAAGCTTTGCACTTACAGAATCGGCTTTCGCCCATGTCTGGATGGCTTTATTGATGTAGGAAATAGTGGAAAAGTCACGAAAAAGCCGGATCATATTTTCTGCATCTTCAGGATGATTTCTTCCTTCAATAAATCCCTGCTTTGCAACTTCAAAATCCCGATCGGGCTTTTGAAGCTCAACGCGGGCTTTATGATCGCCGAGCGGAACTTTCATGAAGTGCAGAAAATAATTGTATTCGTTATTGTCGCGCGTATGCCCATACCTGCCGAGGTGATAGATCGCGTCTTTCTGTGCTTTGGACCACAGCCCTTCTCCTCCAACACCGGCCCGCACAGCCGAAAGTGTATTAAGTGCGAAGCGTAACGTAAATAATTCCACCGCAATCAATACAGCCATGATTCCCATTGCGAAATAAAGCCGCTTCGCAATGGAAATGTTTTTCAGCCACCTCAACATTAAAAATTTTTTCATAGAAAACCCTGAGCGATCAGCAATTTAGTCAGATATGAAAATATCACAATTCAGGCCGCAAAATGAATGCAGCAGAAAAACCGGGCATACCCTCCTATGGACGGTATGTATGTTCAGATTTGTCCTGTTGCATCGTTCTTTTGTTTTTTCGGTGCGATCCCGAAAAGTGTGGAAAATTATACACTAAAATCATTGCCGGCCTTGGCTGCTGATAGTTATACTTCTATATGCGCCTATCGGAAAATTTAAATTCCATATGCAGGTCAGTCTCATTCACTTTCACAGGACATACATTCAACCTTCTCAAAATATAGTTTCAACGAAAATTTAAAAGTAGCATGATTTTTGTTTTGTAAATTTAAGAATAGTGTAAAAATGAACTGACATGGATGCCTCCTTAGTAGATGTTGAATCTCTGGTTTATCGCCCTCACATTAAAAAAAAGAAGCTGGACGCTGTGCGTATTGCAATAGTAGAAGATGACCCTATGTTTCGTCATGCAGTAGAGTATTTTTTGAAAAAAAATCCGGATAACAGGGTTTTTTCATTTGCATCAGGAGAGGAATGTCTTCAGCATTATCATTCACTTGACCCGGAAATTCTTATCCTCGATTATAAGCTGAACGAAGTATTTGAATCAGAACGAATGAATGGGCTTGACATTCTCCGGAAAATAAAATCATTCAAACCGGAGACTGAAATTATTTTTTTATCAGGACAGGACAGTTTTGAAATCGCTACTACGGCGATCAAGGACGGCGCTTCAGAATATATTGTGAAGGATGATAAAGCCCTGCAAAAAATGCTCAATGAGGTAAATAAGAGGAGTTTTTTCATTCGTACCCGACGGGAAGAATTACGGACGATGCGCTGGACAATTGCGCTTACCGCTTTTGTAACATTTCTCCTGGTCGCTGCTTATTATACGGGCTATGATCGTTTCACCGGTCTTCTGAATGTGCTCATTATTGCCGGCGCCTCCTCGTGCGCGCTTGTGCTCCTCTTGCTTTTCCGGAAAAAGAAAAGAGAAAAGATGAGCACAAAAACTTCACCTCAAAAAGAAGAGCGTTCCGGTCACTGGCTGGATTAATGCTAAATTTTAACTACTGTTATCTACTGTCAGCTGATGGAAATGTTTCCTGGTAAAAAAACATTCAATGTTTTTATTGTTGACGATGACCAGTTCTATCTTGCCGCATTGGGTTTCCGCCTGATGAAGGAAAGTAAAAATAACGGCACCAAAATTTATTGTTACGCCACCGGTGAGGAATGTCTCCGCAACATGGATCTGGATCCATCTGTGGTTATTCTTGATTACAACCTTGATTCATCCACGCCGGCTTCTATGAGCGGTCTTCGCACCCTGCGAAAGATCAAAGCAATCAAACCGGATGTGGATGTAATCCTGCTCTCTGCTCAAAGTGATATTGATGTTGCGTTGGAAATTTACGAAGCAGGAGCGTATTCCTATATTATAAAAGATAAGCAGGCCCTGGCCAGTGTTGAAAAAACCATCAGCGAATTGCTGCTGCAGAAAAAGCCGGGCCACGAGCCGTTAGTAGATAAAAACAAACCATCGGCCTGAAAGGTCAAAGTATCGAATTCCTTTTTTCGCGGGAAAGTCTCTTTGTAACTTTTCGACAGCGTTGGATATTATCAGCAATTAAAAGTTTTCTCCGGTGTCAACCGTAAATGTACCGGTGGAAGTCTAAAGATTTTCCACCGGTTTTTTTTATGTCTGAGGGTAAGTGTCTGATACTTCATTCAGCAACATCCAGTATAATCCAAGATCAGAAACCGCTTTTACAAAATCTTGAAATCCCACAGGTTTGACAATAAAGCTGTTTACGCCAAGCTTGTAGCTGTCGATGAGGTCTCCCTCTTCCCGTGAAGAAGTCATGACCACTACCGGGATTGATTTTGTATCAGGATCGTTTTTTAGTGTCCTGAGTACTTGAAGTCCATCCACTTTGGGCAGCTTAAGATCGAGGATGATCAGCTTTGGATAAACGGAAGGCGACCGGTTTACGTAAGCACCGCGCTTGTAAATATAATCGAGCGCTTCTTCACCGTCATATACATGAATGATTTTGTTGAGCAGCTGGTGTTTTTTCAGCGCCCTGATGGTCATCTCGGCATCATTCGGATTGTCTTCAACAAGTAAAATTTCAAGATAATGCATCTGTTAACGGTTTTGAAATCGGGTCTGTTATTCGACTGGCAATGAAAATGAAAAAGTAGCGCCTTTGTCCGGCTCTGCTTGCGCCCACACTCTTCCTTTATGTTTGGAAACGATGCGTTGCACGATCGCAAGTCCTACACCGGTTCCTTCAAATTCATCCATACGGTGTAAGCGCTGAAACACGCCGAATAATTTATCTATATATTTCATGTTAAAGCCAACGCCGTTGTCCTTAATTGAATAAATAATTTCTTTGTCTTTTTTCTCCGAGCTGATCTCAATCAGCGGATTTTCTTTTTTGGAAGAATATTTTATGGCGTTGGTTATAAGGTTAAACCAGACCTGGTGGATTAAGCCATAATCCATCTTAGCAGAAATTAAATTGTTGAGCTTGATCTGCGCATTATTTGGATTGCATTTACTGCACTCACGCACGACGCCTTCCACCAGCTCGGTCATATTTTCAAAGGTACAGTCAAGCTCCTTTCTTCCCAGCTTGGAAAAAGCAAGAAGGTCATCAATCAGGCATCCCATTTTCTCGGCATTGTACCTGATCACTTCAATCAAACGTTTTCCTTCTTCATCAATTCCTTTTCCGTAATCCTCTTCGAACATGGTGGCATAGCCGGAAATAGCCCGCAGGGGCGCACGCAAATCATGCGACACAGTGTAAGTAAAAGCTTCCAGCTCTTTGTTCAGTTGTTTATTTATATCCTCCTGTATTTTTTTCTCGGTAATATCTTCAGAAATACCGAGCAGGAAAAGCGGTTTGCCATCAGGGCCGGGCAGGGGGATTTTTTTTGTATGCAGCCAGCGTGTGCCTTTTTTTAAAGTTTCTATTTCTTCCTGCGCAATATCTACCAGCTTTCCGCCTGCGAGCACTTCTTTGTCTTTTTTTGTAAAAAAATCAGCCTGCTCTTCCGGAAAAAAATCAAAATCATTTTTACCCTTCAGCTCTTCTTTTTTAAAGCCGAGCAGCTCTTCCCCGGCTTTGTTGAAACGGACAAAACGCAATTCTGCCGCATCCTTCACAAAGATCATGTTCGGAATATTTTCCAGCAATGTATCAAGGAAGCTGTTGGCCTGTGTAAGATGCAACTCTGTTTCTTTCCGCCATTCAAAAAGCATATTGACAGAAATATCCTGCAATGTTGAATGCACATCTTCCAGCTCATTTATTATTTTAATCATCTCTTCCGGATCTTTTGCAAACCGCGGAAGAAACTTGTGAAGCGCTTTTTTCTGCGCTGCATACATCATGATCAGGTCTGAAGGCTGAATGTTTTCTTTAGTGAGACCGTTGCCCGATTGATTGCCTTCCCAGTTCTTCAGGTTCTCCTTCTGCTTTTCGATATAGTTCCCTTCTGCCATTGAATCAGCAAATTCAGAAAAGGATTTCATGCTCATACCGATCAATGTTTCGGGAGGAAGGTGGCTGAAATGACTGAGCAGTGGAGAATTAATTTCTTTCGAAATCCGAAGTCTTTCTATCGCGGCTTCCTCCAGGCACTCTTGTTTGATGAATGCAAGAAATTTAATCAACGTACTCATAACGCAAGCCCTCGTGGCAATTAAATGTGAACTACCCAACATACTAAACTAAGTTTTAATATAAAAAAATCAGTTATTCTTCTACGCCTTGTTTTATTTGATCGACAATCGGTAGAATAAGTAATATAACCTGTGGTTATACACCATTTAAGAGGCATGTAATAAAATCAGAAGACTACCGTTTGTTTTAAAAAACTTTTACCTTCGTATCCATTAGATAAAAAGCACTTTGAAACTTAAGTGAAATTTATCAACAAATCTCTGGTACATCTAAGACGACCCAAGCTTAGACGGTGTGCTGAAATAAAATGCAAAAGCTAAGAATAATATTAATCGACGATTCCGCTGAGGATATTGAGCTCGCTCTTTATACACTGAAGAAGAACGATTACATTGATAAAATAGATCACTTCAAGGATGCTTTCCTGGCATTGCAATACATTATCAACGAGCCCGAATCCGCCCTTGTTTCTGTTTTTATTTTACTTGATATGAATATGCCCGGTATGGGCGGACTTGATTTTATCAAACGTATTAAAGCAGATGCGAAGACAAAAAGTCTGCCGATTGCGGTGCTTACTTCCACTACAGAACTTCCCGACATCAAAGAAAGTATGCGCCTCGGCGTAAAATTCTATATTCCTAAACCTATCGAATCCGAAGATCTGGATAAGATCGCGCTGGAGCTGGGTTATCCGCTTGCGTGAGGGAAATTGGGAAAATAAGAAAATAGGGGATTAAGTCAATAAGTTTTATTTTCCCATTCCCAATTTCCATTTTCTCAATCTCCTATTTACTGAGTTCTTCTTTTTAAAATAAAAAAAGCGGGTCTGCAAATAATGCAAAACCCGCTTTCACAAATCCGGGCGGCGACCCGAAAGCGTTTATATCCTTATAAAATCCAGTCCAAGAAGAAGTACGATTGAGAGATCGTTGATAAAGTGCTGGGCGAAAATTACACTTTTCATCTTAAACGGATAATATTTTTCGATGCCCTGTGTTAATCAGGCTACGGGTTGCGAAGAATATGGGTAAGGGTTTTTTTTCTGAAATCAAACTTTTTTATCCCATATTCTGCCCTTAAACCCTTATAAATGCTGTGTTTCTTTTTTAAAGAAGTAAACCGAAGATATATTACTTTGCTCAAAATATCGACCATAATTAACATAAGATCGAAAAATGCGAATCAGTATTTACACTGAAAAGTATATTTAGGGTGAAAAGAAAAACAATTCAAAAAGAAGGTTAAAGCCCCGGCTTACCCTGCCTGCCCGTCTGTTCTTTCTGTACTCCCTGTAAATTCCGGGAGTCCCTTGTTTTTTGAGAAAATCTTATAAAATTTCTCTATGCCGCCTGTAAAAGCCCTCAAGCCAAAAGCCTTGTCTACGAACGGAGCCAATGGAAATGTGAAGTTGAAAACGGTTTCGAAAAAGAGCAACGGTAATGCCACTCTAAAAAATGGTAATTCCGGCAATGAAAAGAAAGGAACTTCTGTCAGCAAAAACGGAAATACCAGGGTCCATGTTCCCAAAGAATTGTTTTCCAGAACACCCTTGCCGGTTGTCATCCAGGAAACCGCCCTCACCGAAGCCGATCTTTTTAAAGTTCTTTTAAGAGTTAAAAACGGCGATTTTTCAGTGCGTCTTCCCGATGACCAGGTAGGTATGACCGGTAAGATCTGCGATACGCTCAATGAAATTATCGAGCTCAACGAACGAATGGTTTTCGAATTTGAAAAAGTAGGAACCAGCATCGGTAAACAAGGAAAGCTCACGAACCGCGTAGAGTTGCATGGAGCGAAAGGTTCCTGGGGGTCCATTGTGGATTCCGTAAACATGCTTATTTCAGATATCGTGCATCCGACAATTCAGATTGCGCACGTAATCACTTCGGTGGCCAAAGGAAATCTTTCGCAGGAAATGCCGCTCTCCATTGAAGGAAACGCGCTGCAAGGGGAGTTCCTCCGTATCGCGAAAGAGGTAAACGGAATGGTAAAGCAGCTCAACCTTTTCTCGATGGAAGTAACGCGTGTTGCCCGTGAGGTAGGAACAGAAGGAAAGCTCGGCGGACAAGCGAAAGTAAAAGGGGTAGGTGGTGTATGGAAAGATTTGACTGACTCTGTAAATAAAATGGCGAGTAACCTTACCGGGCAGGTAAGGAATATTGCCGATGTAACAACAGCGGTAGCAAAAGGCGATTTATCGAAAAAAATTACTGTTGACGTTAAAGGAGAAATTCTTGAGCTGAAGAACACGATCAATACGATGGTGGATCAGCTCAACTCATTCTCTTCCGAAGTAACGCGTGTAGCGAGGGAAGTAGGAACAGAAGGAAAGCTCGGCGGACAAGCGCACGTAAAAGGCGTTGGTGGAACATGGAAAGATTTGACCGATTCTGTAAACCAGATGGCGTCGAACTTAACAGGTCAGGTGCGTAACATTGCCGATGTAACAACAGCAGTAGCGAAAGGTGACTTGTCGAAAAAAATCACTGTTGACGTGCGTGGAGAAATTTTAGAGCTGAAGAATACAATTAATACCATGGTGGATCAGCTGAACTCATTCGGTTCGGAGGTAACACGTGTGGCGAGGGAAGTAGGATCGGAAGGAAAACTGGGTGGACAAGCGAAAGTGCGTGGCGTTGGTGGTGTATGGAAAGATTTAACGGACTCTGTAAACCAGATGGCGTCGAACTTAACGGCGCAGGTACGTAACATCGCCGAAGTAACAACCGCCGTTGCGAAAGGTGACTTGTCGAAAAAAATTACAGTAAATGTAGAAGGTGAAATTCTTGAGCTGAAGAACACGATCAATACGATGGTGGATCAGCTGAACTCATTTGGTGCGGAGGTAACACGTGTTGCCCGTGAGGTAGGTTCGGAAGGAAAGCTCGGTGGACAAGCCAAAGTAAAAGGTGTGGGTGGAACATGGAAAGATTTGACCGATTCTGTTAACCAGATGGCCTCGAATCTTACAGGACAAGTACGTAACATTGCCGAGGTAACAACTGCGGTGGCAAACGGTGACTTGTCGAAAAAAATTACAGTAAACGTAGAAGGAGAAATTCTTGAGTTGAAGAAAACCATTAACACGATGGTGGATCAGCTCAACTCATTCTCTTCCGAGGTAACGCGTGTGGCGAGGGAAGTAGGAACAGAAGGAAAGCTCGGCGGACAAGCGAAAGTAAAAGGTGTCGGCGGAACATGGAAAGATTTGACGGACTCTGTAAACCAGATGGCGTCAAACTTAACAGGGCAGGTGCGTAACATTGCGGAGGTAACAACCGCCGTAGCGAAAGGTGACTTGTCGCGACAAATTACTGTAGATACAAAAGGTGAAATTCTAGAGCTGAAGAACACGATCAACACGATGGTGGATCAGCTCAACTCGTTCGCTTCCGAGGTAACACGTGTAGCGAGAGAGGTAGGAACAGAAGGAAAGCTCGGCGGGCAGGCGCAGGTAAAAGGTGTCGGCGGAACATGGAAAGATTTGACGGATTCTGTAAACCAGATGGCGTCGAACCTAACAGGCCAGGTGCGTAACATTGCGGAGGTAACAACCGCCGTAGCGAAAGGTGACTTGTCGCGACAAATTACAGTAGATACAAAAGGAGAAATTCTTGAGCTGAAGAACACCATTAACACGATGGTGGATCAGCTGCGTGCGTTTGCTTCGGAAGTAACGCGTGTGGCGAGAGAGGTAGGAACGGAAGGAAAGCTTGGTGGTCAGGCCGACGTACCGGGTGTTGCGGGAACATGGAAAGATTTGACTGACTCTGTAAACCAGATGGCCGGTAACTTAACGGCGCAGGTAAGAAATATTGCCGACGTGGCGATCGCCGTAGCATCCGGTGACATGTCACGGAAAATTACGGTAGATGTACAGGGAGAAATTCTGCAGCTGAAAGAAACACTGAACACCATGGTGGATCAGCTGCGTGCGTTTGCTTCGGAAGTAACACGTGTGGCGAGAGAAGTAGGAACAGAAGGAAAGCTTGGTGGGCAGGCAAACGTACCGGGTGTTGCGGGAACATGGAAAGATTTGACTGACTCTGTAAACCAGATGGCCGGTAACTTAACGGCGCAGGTAAGTAA
>JALYQL010000188.1 GCA_030855855.1 Bacteroidota bacterium
GTTCTTAAAGGGGTAAAAGCAAATAAATGCCGATAATATTAATGCGCCAACCCATATGTAAAAAGTGTAATTTTTGTTCAGGTATGCAGAAGTAATAGTGCAAAAAATCAATATCACTAGAATAGCGAGGAAAATTAAACGATCACAACCTTCTAAGAATTTTTTTCTCATTTGTCTTGTTTTCATTTCACCCTCCCAATCAAAGTAGTCTTAGTACAATCATCCACCCAAACATCCGCATACTCACCAATCTTAAAATCCCCCTTCGGAAACACCACCACAATATTCTGCGAATTTCTTCCCGCCCACATTTTATCCGAACGTTTTGAACTCCGCTCAATCAACACACGGTGCGTCTTATTCAAATGCGTTTTTGTTTTTTTTTCCGACAACATTTTCTGCACCTCAATCACTTCAGCCAAACGTCTTTTCTTCACCAGCTCAGGAATATCGTCTTCAAATTTTCTTTCCGCCGCCGTATTCGGGCGCTCAGAATAGAAAAACATAAACGAAAAATCATAATCCGCCCATTTCATCAGCTCCATCGTTGCATTATGATCTTCTTCCGTTTCCGTACAGAATCCGGTAATGATATCCGAAGAAATTCCGCAATCAGGAAGAATTTTTCTGATCGCCAAAATCCGTTCTTCATAATATTCACGCGTGTAACCGCGATTCATCAATTCCAAAATCCTGGAACTTCCGCTCTGCACAGGCAAATGAATATTCTTACAGATATTTTCATATTTCGCCATCACATGCAGCACATCATCCGTCATGTCTTTCGGATTGGAAGTGCTGTAACGCACCCGCAGTTCAGGATCAACCAAAGCCACCTTTTCCAACAACTGCGCGAAGGAAGTTGCCTTGGCACGATCTTCCGCTTTTGTCATATCGAGCGAAGCCGAGATATCTTTTTTCAATCCACCACCCGCCCAAATGTAAGAATCCACATTCTGCCCAAGCAATGTTACCTCACGATAGCCTTTTCCAAAAAGATCCTTCGCCTCCGCAATAATGCTTTCCGGATCGCGTGAACGTTCGCGGCCACGTGTAAACGGCACCACGCAGAATGAACACATATTATCGCACCCGCGCATAATGCTGATGTACGCAGTCACGCCATTAGAATCCAAACGCACAGGCGTAATATCCGCGTACGTTTCTTCTTTGGAAAGAATCACATTCACCGCCTTTTGACCTTCCTCCGCACGCGATAAAAGGTTCGGAATATCACGGTAAGCATCCGGGCCAACAACTATATCAACCAGCTTTTCTTCTTCGAGAAATTTCTCCTTCAAACGCTCCGCCATACAGCCAAGCACACCGATAATTAATTGCGGATTATTCTTTTTCGCTTTCTTGAAATCGGTCAGACGCTTGCGCACACGGTCTTCCGCATTCTCGCGGATCGCACACGTGTTCACGAAAATCACATCTGCCTCATTGAAATCTTTCGTGGTCGCATAACCGCCGTCTTTCAAAATAGAAGCAACAATCTCACTATCCGCGAAATTCATCTGGCAACCATAGCTTTCAAGATAAAGCTTCGGTTTTCCTTCGGCATTTGTGTCAAGCATCAAGGCTTCACCCTGCCTGGATTCGTCAATAACTTTTTCAAATTCTTCCATTTCGTAAGCTTCGGGTTAAAAGGAGAGCAAAGGTACCAAAAATCAGCATTCCTGCCAAAATGTCACGTTTTTTAACAAGACCCTGAAAATTTATTTTTGACCCCCTTTTTTAGCCCCATTCATATTATATAGGAGTACATCAAAACACGCGTCTGGTTTTGGAGGAGGATTTGGATTTGTGGTAAATGATTGTTTTTCTTTGCGCCCCGTCCGACGAATTTCCGGCAAAGAAATTTGAATGACCCAGGATTTTCCCGCGACGCAGAAAACAGAGCAGTGCTATTATAGTGTGTAGTTGAATTTTAATTAAAAGACCCGATGGCAAAAAATTTAGTGATTGTTGAGTCTCCTGCGAAAGCGAAGACAATTGAAGGATTTCTTGGAAAAGATTTTTTGGTAAAATCCAGCTTCGGACACGTCCGCGACCTTGTGAAAAAAGGTATGGCGGTGGACACAGAAAATAAATTTCAACCGAAATATGAAATTTCTCCTGATAAAGAAAAGGTAGTCAACGAGCTCAAAAAGCTTTCGAAAGAATCGCAGGTTGTCTGGCTCGCGACTGATGAAGACCGTGAAGGAGAAGCTATTTCTTGGCATTTATCAGAAGCGCTCGGGCTCGACGAGAAAAAAACGCGCCGCATCGTTTTCCACGAAATCACCAAGTCGGCAATTCTTCATGCGATCGAAACACCGCGCTCGATCGACAAACATCTTGTCGATGCACAGCAGGCCCGTCGTATCCTCGATCGTCTTGTGGGCTTTGAACTTTCACCAATCCTCTGGAAAAAGATCAAACCATCCCTTTCAGCCGGCCGCGTTCAATCGGTTGCTGTCCGCCTCATTGTAGAACGCGAACGTGAAGTTTCCAGCCACAAATCAGTCTCTTCTTATAAAGTCTCTGCTCTTTTTAATTCGTCCGGAAATAATTTCAAAGCCGAATTAAAAAACAATTTCACTACTGCAGATGCAGCCCGCGAATTCCTCGAAAAATGCCGTAATGCAATATTCACAATCACTTCGCTCGAAACAAAACCTGCGAAAAAAACACCTTCCGCGCCATTCACAACTTCCACACTTCAACAGGAAGCCAGCCGCAAGCTTGGTTTTTCTGTAAAGCGTACAATGGTAGTTGCGCAACGACTTTACGAAAGCGGAAAGATCACCTACATGCGTACCGATTCTGTCAATCTTTCCGAGACTGCGTTGGACCAGGCAAGAGTGACCATCGGCAAAAATTACGGCGAGAAATACATCAACATCCGCACATTTAAAACCAAGAGCAAGGGCGCGCAGGAAGCTCACGAAGCTATCCGCCCTACATATCTCGAGCACACTTCTGTAGATGCCGAGCGGGATGAAGCGCGTTTGTACGATCTCATCTGGAAACGCACGATCGCTTCTCAAATGGCCGATGCGGAATTGGAAAAAACAACAGCAATTATTTCCGTTTCAACCGCCACAGAAAATTTTGTCGCACAAGGAGAAGTCATCAAATTCGACGGATTTCTGAAGATCTACATGGAATCTTCCGATGAAGACGAAGAGAACACTGATGAAACAAAAGAAGGAATGTTGCCTGCCCTGAAATTAGATCAGAAGCTCGACGTAAACGCGATCACTGCAACACAGCGTTTCACACACCATCCTTCCCGTTTTACAGAAGCAAGCCTGGTGAAAAAGCTGGAAGAATTAGGCATCGGCCGTCCTTCAACTTACGCGCCGACCATTTCAACCGTGCAGGATCGCGGCTACGTGGTGAAAGAAGATCGCGAAGGAAAGCCGCGCAATTTCGATGTGTTCACATTGAAGAATAAAGAAATTACAGAAGAAGTAAGAACAGAAAATACCGGCGCCGAAAAATCAAAATTATTTCCGACAGATATCGGAATGGTGGTGACAGATTTTCTTAACCTACATTTTCCGAACATCATGGATTACCATTTCACCGCGAAAGTAGAAATGGAATTCGATGAAATTGCCGAAGGAAAAGTGCAATGGCAAAAAATGCTCGAATCGTTTTACAAGCCATTCCACCAAACCGTAGAGCAGACCGAAGAAAAATCGGAACGTGCAAGCGGCGAACGTTTGCTCGGCGTGCATCCCGAATCCGGAAAAAATATTTACGCGCGCATCGGCCGTTTTGGTCCGCTCGTGCAGATCGGTGAAGCAGACGAAAAAGAAAAAAAATTCGCCAGCCTCAAAAAAGATCAGCGACTCGAAGCAATCACACTTGAAGACGCGCTCGAGCTTTTCAAATTGCCGCGTGTAGGCGGACAATTCGAAGAAAAGGACATGAAAATTGCCATTGGCCGCTTCGGTCCGTACATCCAGCACAATAGTTTGTTCTTTTCCATTCCGAAAGACGACGACCCGCACACGCTCACGCCAGAACGCGCCGTTGAAATCATTCTCGCCAAAAGAAAATCCGACGCCGAGAAAGAAATCAAATCATTCCGCGGAGAGGGCAGGGAAGACGTGCGCGTGCTCAACGGAAGATGGGGCCCGTATTTCTGTATCGGAAAAAGCAATTATAAAATTCCGAAAGACCGTGAGCCCGTATCTCTGACATTAGCAGAATGTCTCGCGTTAGCCGAAGACCAGGAAAAAAATATGCCGCCTTATAAACGTGCATTGCTCGCAAAAAAAGCAGCGCTCGAAGCCAAACGCGCACCCAAAGGCAAAAAAGCCAAAGCCCCCGCAGTCAAAAAAGTTCCTGCAGTGAAGCGAATGCCGGCAGCAGAACCCGTCTCCGGCACAAAAGCAAAGCCCGCGAAAAAAGCCGCGAAAAAGAAAACCGCAAAGAAAAAAGCGGTCAGGAAAAAATAATTTCAATTGCTTCGGAATCCACTCCGGAGCAATTTTTTCTTCGTGCCTTCGTGCCTTGGTGGCAACCCATTTCTTTCTAATCGGTCGTTGCAATCCTGTAATCTGTCATCGGTAATTGGTAATCCGGTAATTGGTAATCCAATCAACCGCACACGTTACAAACATTGACTTGCTGATAATTGACACCAGAGCACCAACCACCAACCACCGCCTTTTCCCGATATTTGCTGAATGAGCCACTCCCTCGATTTCAGCGAATTTTTCGAGCCCGTCAACATCGAAAGAATTTCTTCCGGAAAATCTTTTCTCAACACACACTTCGGACAGCTCCTCCACATCAACACTCCCGAAAACGGCTGGCCCGAACTCGAAGGAATTCATCTCGCCCTCATCGGTGTAAATGAAGACCGCCGTTGTTTCAATAATACCGGCGCCGCTTTAGGTTCCGAAGAAGTCCGCGAAAATCTTTACCGCCTTTTCCAGGGCGACTGGCAAATGAAAATCGCCGATCTCGGTGACATCCGCGCAGGACATACACCCGAAGACACCGATTTCGCCTTGAAGACAGTGCTCGGCGCATTGCTCAAAAAAAACATTATTCCCATCATCATCGGAGGCGGACAAGATCTCACTTACGCGCAATACCTGGGTTACGAAAAACTCGAGCAAACAGTAAATGTGGTTTCAATCGATTCGCAATTCGATCTCGGAGAAGCCGGCGAAGAATTAAATTCACGCTCCTTCCTCAGCAAAATTATTTTACAGCAACCGAATTATCTTTTCAATTTTTCCAACATTGGTTATCAGACTTATTTCGTTGAACAAACCGCTTTGGAATTAATGCAGAAATTAAATTTCGACATCCACCGACTCGGCCAGGCGCGTGGGAAAATGGAAGAAGTAGAGCCGATCATCCGCAATGCCGATTTGGTTTCTTTCGATCTCGGCGCAGTTCGCCAGAGTGAAGCGCCCGGGAATGGCAACGCATCACCCAATGGATTTTTTGGCGACGAAGCCTGCCAGCTCGCACGTTACGCCGGCATTTCCGACAAGTGCAGCTCCTTCGGCATTTACGAATTGAATCCCGCGTTCGATCGCAAGCAAGCCACCTCGCATCTCGTCGCGCAGATGATCTGGTGTTTCGTCGACGGATTTTACAACCGAAAAAAAGATTTTCCATTCGGCGATATTTCCGATTACACCCGCTTCCGTGTTTTTCTCAAAGACCACAAGCACGAAATCGTATTCTTCAAAAGCGCAAGAAGCGATCGCTGGTGGATGGAAGTTCCCTATCCGCCCAACCAGAAATTACGCTTCGAACGCCACGCATTAGTTCCCTGCACCTACAACGATTACGAAGAAGCCTGCAAAGAAGAAATGCCCGATCGCTGGCTGCAGACATTCCAGAAGCTTTCCTGACACACCACCTTCCCGCATTTACGAATTACGATTTGTCTGAAGCGTAAATAATAGTTTATAACCCTTTTCGTATTTCTGTTCAGACGCGATGCTCGCGTCTCCACCATACCTTTTTCACCATACCTTTTCCACCATACCTTTTCCACCATACCTGTTCTCGCGAGCTTGGACAATTGCCTCAATCCCTCACCCGGGAATTTTCGAATTTCAAATTATCAAATCCTCGAATTCATTTTTTCAATCGCAAATCGGCAATCGCAAATCCCCATACTATTTTCTTCCTCCGTAATCCGTAATTGGTAATCCGGTAATTGGTAATCCGGTAATCCCTCGTTGTATCTTTTCCTCTCAACGCAGTTATAATTAAAAAGCCGGCAATCTTTTTAAACAGACAATCAGGCAAACACACGAAACACATGAAAAAAATACTTACCCTTTTGATTCTTGCGTTCGGGAGCACGCAGGCAAGCGCGCAGCAAGACCCGCAGTTTTCGCAATACATGCACAACAAGCTTTTTATAAATCCCGCCTATGCAGGTATGAAAAAAGCACTTTGTTTTTCTGCCATTTACCGCAACCAGTGGAATGGATTCGACGGCGCACCTAACAGCGGCGTTTTTTCAGCCGATATTCCTTTGCGTAAAAACGGAGGTGCAGGATTTAATTTCATGTACGACAAGCTCGGCTTTGAAAGCAACGTCAGCTTTCGGGGCAATTATTCATATCGCGTTAAGCTTACCAAAGAAGCAAAGCTCGGCATCGGCATCGACCTCGGCGGTTTCAGCAAACGTGTCGGACCATCCGCAAACCAGCAATGGCAGGCCACCACAAACTGGCAAACCGACGGCGTTATTCCTCCGCTAATCAAAACCACCGTGCTCGATATGGGCTTCGGCCTCTGGTTCCAGAATGAAAGATTATGGGCTGGCATTTCCACCACACATCTTAACGGGAAGAAAATCGACGATGGCACTACCACGGTTAGTAATACACAGCACAGTCTTATTTTTCAGATGGCAAGGCATTATTTTATCACCGGCGGGGCAAAACTCGACCTCGGCCCCCATTGGGAAATAAAGCCTTCCTTCCTTATTAAAACCGATGCAACCATTACAACCTTCGATCTCACAGCACTGGTAGTTTACGATAAGCGTTTCTGGTTCGGCGCTTCATACCGCATGCAGGATGCCATTTGCCCAATGATCGGGTTCACCGTTCCCGGCACTTCGGAAGAAGAAGACCTTGGTCTTAAAGTCGGTTTTGCTTATGATTACACTACTTCAAAGCTCAGCAATTACAGTAATGGTTCTTTCGAGCTTTTCGTAAATTATTGCATGCCCTTCGAATGGAAAGACGGAGGTGGCTTCGATGTCCGGAATTTCCGATAATCACTCCGGATTCACACGCACCTGTTTTTTAACGTATCCTAAATGTTAAAATCAGGGGTTGTGAACAGGGTGTGGTTAAAAAAGATTTGTTTAAATAAAATGAATACCTATCTTAGCGACCTGTGTACCAAAAGTGCACTTTTAATCATTTGGCCAAACATATTTCGAACATGAAGAAAACCCTTACTATCATTGCCTTTGCGCTCGGGAGCACAGCGGCGTTTTCCCAACAGGATCCGCAGTTTTCCCAGTATATGTACAACAAGCTTTTCATGAATCCGGGTTATGCCGGAATGCGTCAGGCGTTGTGCTTCACAAGCATATATCGTAATCAGTGGGCTGGTTTCGATGGATCACCAAAGAGCATTGTATTCTCAGCTGACGCATACCTTCCGCAGATTCACGGTGGAGTAGGTGTCAACTTTGTTCACGATAAGCTCGGCTTTGAAACCAATATAGGTGTTCGTGCCAATTACGCTTTCCACGCTAATGTCGGCGGCGGAGTTCTTGGAATCGGACTCGAATTGGGAGCATTCTCAAAACGTCTCGGACCTGGAAGCGGCGAAGACTGGCTGGCTACAACCAACTGGCAGAACGACCAATCTATTCCACCACAATTAAAAAAGACCATTTTTGACCTTGGATTCGGACTCTGGTACCAGCGTCAGAACCTTTGGTTCGGAATATCTTCCACACACTTACCTGCAGGAAAGCTTCCCGGCCAATCATCAGCACCAGCCAATGCGCCGCTTAGCTACCAGATCGCACGTCACTACTTCGTAACAGGCGGTTACAACTTTCCAATAGGGTCATGGGAACTTCGTCCGTCTTTCGTAGTGAAATCGGATGCAACCATCACGTCATTCGACATCAACCTTACAGCCCTTTTCAATCAGCGTTTCTGGTTCGGAGCTTCTTACCGCTTCCAGGATGCGATCGTACCGATGGTAGGGTTTATGCTTCCGAGCGGAAAAGCAACATCTGACGAAAGACCAGGCGGTGGTTGGAAAATCGGTTTCGCTTACGATTATACAACTTCAAACCTTAAAAACTACAACAACGGATCATTCGAAGTAATGCTAAACTACTGCTACCCACTCAATTTTCCTCCGAAACGTGCCGGTCACGGAGACGTTCGTATTTTTGATTGAGAATCAGCAGTTTAGACCCAACGTAACCTTAAACCATCAACACGCGTAAAAACGATTCTGTCGTCAGTTAAATCATCATACTTAACAGGTATGATGATTTTCTGCAGCAGTGGGCAATTTCGGAAACATTGCCTGCGTTTTAGTACTATCAACACCAGAGTTCATTACACTACACAAAGGGAAATTAAAGGAGGCACAAATGAAACGATTATTGTTTGTGGGCGTTATTGCCGTTTTGTTGTTCAGTTCCTGCGAGACAGAGAACGGACAATTGATGGGAGTTCAAAACCGCCCCGACTGGTATCCGTTGGATCCGTATGGCATGCTGTATTGCCCTATGGGCTCTTACAACATGGGACCGAGTGATGAGGATATCCCGTATGCACACACAACCAAGTCAAAAACGGTTTCTGTGCAGGCGTTTTACATGGATCAGACCGAGATCTCGAACAACGAGTATCGCCAGTTTGTATATTATGTAAGAGATTCGCTGGCACGTCGGTTACTCGCTGTAAACGGCTTTGAGGATGATTACATCATTCCTGAAGAAGAGTGGGGTGGATACGATCAGAACGGACCGCGTTATGTCGATGAAGATATGCCGCAGGATCCTTATCTGCCATTGAACTGGTCAGAGAAAGTACAGTGGGAAGCTGTAGATCCTGACTACAAAGCAGCTTTGAACGATATGTATCTTCCTGCAGAAGAGCGTTTCTGGCACCGCAAAGAGATCGATACCCGTAAGCTCATTTATGAGTATTACCGTATTGACCTTCGCATGGCTGCTTCGAAAAACAACCGTTACATTCCAAAAACAACGCCCAACCCATCAGAGGCCGGGCGTAATATGCCTACCCGCGAACAAGGCAATTACGATGTTAAAAACCCGCGTATAACCAAAAACGGAGTTGACAGAAGTGTGTTCATTGTAAAAGATGTAATCAACGTTTACCCTGATACACTCGCGTGGGTACATGATTTCACTTATTCCTACAATGAGCCGATGACGAATATGTACTTCTGGCACCCATGTTATGATGACTATCCTGTAGTCGGAGTAACCTGGAAGCAGGCACGTGCATTCTGCATCTGGCGCACGCAATTGCTCAACACATTCCTTGAATCAAACAGCGAAGTTGCTGTTCAGGATTTCCGTCTTCCGACAGAATCAGAATGGGAATATGCTGCACGTGGTGGTCTTCAGCTGAACGCTTTCCCCTGGGGAGGTCCTTATATCCGTAACGCACGTGGATGTTTCTTAGGAAACTTCAAACCAATGCGCGGTTCGTATATCGATGATGGCGGATTCCATACCGTTAAGATTTTCTCTTACAACCCGAATGACTGGGGATTCTATTGCATGGCAGGTAATGCTGCTGAGTGGACTTCCGGAGCATTCGATGAGTCGGCGTATGATTTTATGCACGATCTGAATCCTGATTACCAGTACGAAACAACTGTGCAGGACGAAGCAGGATCACCGGTTCTTTGTCGTAAAGTTATTCGTGGAGGTTCATGGAAGGATGTAGGGTTCTACCTTCAGACCAGCACAAAAACATACGAATACCAGGACACCGCGAAATGCTACGTAGGATTCCGTTGTGTAATGAGCTTCCTCGGCCGTTCAAAGGATGACGATTTATAGATTTTTTCAAACACCCCAGTACCCTAGGCACCCAATCAATTAACCTGAGTTTTAACCAACAAAAACAAGCACAAAAATGAGCGGTAAAAGCAGTATTTTCGCAAGTAGAAAGTGGAAAGCCTTCATGGCTAAATTATATGGCTTCGGAGCAGCCGTAGTAATCGTAGGGGCGCTTTTTAAGATTATGCACTGGCCATTTGCCGGTCCCATGCTTGTTATTGGATTAGGTACAGAGGCTGTAATTTTTGCATTCTCGGCGTTTGAACCTATTCATGAAGATCTCGATTGGACACTTGTGTATCCTGAACTTGCAGGAATGTCAGATGAAGAAAGAACAAAAGAGCTGGATGAAAAAGTAGACGAAACCTCACTCACACAACAGTTAGACAAAATGCTTGAGGATGCCAAGATAGGGCCCGAGCTTCTGGCCAGTCTTGGAGAAGGAATGCGCGGACTTTCTGAAAGCGTTACCAAAATCGGTGATATTGCTGATGCATCAGTTGCATCTAAAGATTTCACAGATAACATCACAAAAGCTACAAGCAACGTTGACCAGCTTTCACAGGCTTACCAGCGTGCAAACGATAGCGTAAGCTCTTCTGTTGATCAGCTTGCAGGCGCTTATTCACGCGCTTCTAAAACGCTTGAATCTTTTGCTTCTGCAAATGAAGAATCTGCAAATTACAACGAGCAGCTCGGAAAAGTTTCTAAAAACCTTTCTGCGCTTAACGCAGCTTACGAATTGCAGCTCCAGGGATCAAACGATCACCTCAAAGCAACAAACACGCTGTACGAAGGAATTCAAACTGTCCTTGTTAATCTCAACTCTTCTGTTGAAGATACACAGCGTTACCGTTCTGAGATCAGCAATCTCGCTACAAACCTTGAAGCATTGAACAATGTTTATGGCAATATGCTGACCGCGATGAACGTTCGCAAATAAACCACGATAACCAGATAAATTAATCACTTAATTCAAGGAGAATTTAGAAAATGTCAGGTGGTAAACAAAGTCCAAGGCAGAAGATGATCGGTATGATGTACCTCGTACTGACCGCGCTTCTCGCCCTTAATATTTCGAAAGAAATTATCAATGCCTTTATCACCATCGATAAAGGACTGGTAGTTACAAATAAAAATTTCGCCGATAAAAACGACATGACCTATATGGCGTTTGATAAGGCGAAACAGAATGACGAAAAGAAGGTAGCCCCGATCCATGCGAAAGCAATGGATGCACGTAAAAAGTCCAAAGACTTATGCGACTACATCACCAAATTACGTGGTGAAATGGTTGCTGAATCTGCTGGTACAACAGCAAAAGAAGGTGATACCCTTCATCTGGAGTACCTCGAAAAGCCGGATGATTACGATGCACCTACTCACTTCATGATCGGCAATGATCCGGCTAACGTAACAGGAAAAGCGAAAGACCTTAGCGCAGCGCTCACCAAATATTTTGATGAAATGGTGAAGCTTGTTCCGGCAAAAGATCAAGTAGCGTTTAAAGCCCGTATTCAGCCATCCTATCCTGCACTCATTTATTCTCAGGAGCAGGAGAAAGAAATTTCATGGGAATGGTACAATTTTTACCATGCACCGATTGTAGCTGCTATTGCGCAATTGGATCGTATTGTAAACGATGTGAAAAATGCTGAAGGCGATGTAATCAACCAGCTTTACGCTTCTATTTCTGCAAGCGATTTCAAATTTGATGCGTTGAGCGCTAAAGTTATCGCGCCTACAAGTTACGTGTTCACAGGGGATCATTACACTGCTGACGTTCTTGTAGTTGCTTCCAGCACTACACAACAGCCGACCATTATTCTCGGAGATTTTGATTCGGTAAAGCAGCCTGATGGCTCTTTTAAATTAAAATCGGGAACAATGGATTCAACCACTATTAAAGTGAGCGGCGGTACAGGCAAATATGATGTTGTTGCCGGTTCTGTTGGTCTTCAGCAGTGGAAAGGTATCATTCGTATGAAAAAACCGGATGGAACAGGTAATGAGTATTATCCTTTCAAAGGCGAATATATGGTTGCGGCTCCGTCTGCAGCGGTATTCCTCGAGAAAATGAACGTATTCTACATTGGTGTTGAAAATCCGATCTCTATTTCTGCAGGCGGTGTTGCTCCAAGTGATCTTCAGCCATCGCTCACAGGCGGAACACTCCGCTCGAGCGGTAAACCAGGATCTTATATTGTAACTGTAAGCGGCGGAACAGAAGCTACGCTTAACGTAAATGCGAAAACATCCGGTGGAAACAAATCCATGGGAGCCTTCAAATTCCGCGTAAAACGTGTGCCTGATCCTGTTTGTTATGTTGGAAACCTGAAAGCTGACGGTCAGATGACCAAATCAGAATTGCAGGGACAAAGCGGTGTATTCGCCCGTATGGAAAATTTCGATTTCGATTTGAAATTCCAGGTGATCTCATTTGTAATGTCAATGAGCATTAACGGGGTTTTCGTTGAGAAAAAATCCACTGGCCCTGGTATCACACCTGAAATGAAATCCATGCTTGCCGGCGCTAAACCCGGTAATAAAGTATTCTTTGAGCAGGTAACAGTAAAAGGCCCGGACGGAACCATGCGTAAAATTCCGGGTGTAAATATCAAAGTGAAGTAAACAAAAATTCCCAAGGAGGGACGTACCATGAAGACGATTAAGTTAGTACTGGTTGCAATTGTAATGCTCCTGGCTCTTGACACAGTCAAAGCACAGGTCCTTGATCCGATCGTTTCGGACCAGCTTTATCTGCGTGATAACACACGCACACGAAAGCCGATTCCTTACACATTCCTGCGTGAAGCAGACGTAATGTGGTCGAAGCGCGTATGGCGTACACTTGATCTTCGTGAGAAGTTCAATCACCCGCTGTATTACCCGGAGACAACCATCCAGGATCGCAAAAGCCTTTTTGACGTGATCAAAACAGGGTTGCTGCAAGGTGATATCTGGGCTTTCGACAATCCTGCTATGGATGATGAGTTCAGGGTAAAAATGTCAAAATCGGTGATCGAAGGAACATTTACTTCCTGGGATTCTACGAACCAGACTGAAGATCCGAACAATCCCGGAACATTTATCCTTGCGCCGTTAAAGACAGAGCTTACCTCCAATAACGTAAAAGCATATTGGATGAAGGAAGACTGGTTTTTCGACAAGCAGCGTTCTGTAATGGATGTGCGTATCCTCGGACTTTGCCCGATGAAAGAAAAAGCAGATCCGTCTACAGGTGAGATCATCGGTTATTCACCTTTGTTCTGGGTTTATTTCCCCCAGTGCCGACCGATCTTCGCAAAGTCTGAAGTTTACAACACAAAGAATGATTCTGAACGCCGTTCGCTGGATGATCTTTTCTGGAAACGCATGTTCGCAAGCTACGTTCACAAAGAATCAAACGTATTTGACCGCGTAGTTTCCAGCTACTATACAGGTCTTGATGCTTTGCTCGAATCCGATCGTATCAAGAATGATATTTTCGTAATGGAGCATGACTTGTGGCATCTTTAGGCCTTTGTTAATTCAAAAAAAAAATCTCCTCCGGCTCAGTCGGGGGAGATTTTTTTTTTGAGACGTCATTGCATTTTTAATTACGTTGTTTAAATCGTTTTAAAGAAATATTCTAAAAAGCAAGTGACTTTCCTTTTTCAGCTGACTTATGCTTTCAGAAACGCCCGCAAAGGGCTTAAACGAAAGAAAGGAAAGCATCATGAAAAAGATCCAGCAACACACCAGCCTCCGCCCTCATGTGGCCATCAGCATCCGACCGGTAATTGTTTTAACCCTTATCCTGTTATTGAGCTGCTCAGTGTTTATGAGCGCGCAGGTATCAACCGGAGGCGTGCTTCAGCCAGCTTCGGAATTCGGCGAAACATTTTATCTCAAGCAAAACGCACGGACACGTAAAGCAACTCCATATATCCACCAGCGCGAAGCCGATATCATGTGGTCTAAACGCGTATGGCGCACAATTGACCTTCGTGAAAAATTCAATCACCCGATGTATTACCCCGAAACACAGATCAACGATCGTAAAAGTTTGTTTGATGTGCTCAAGACCGGGATCATCAACGGTGAGATATATGCTTTCGATAATGCATTCTTCGATGATGAATTTAAAGTGAGAATGTCAAGAGCAACTTACACCGGACTATTCACACAGATTGATTCTACAAATTATGTTCTCGATCCGAATAATCCTGATGGCCCGATGATCCTCGCGCCCATCACTACCGAACTTACTTCTACCAATGTGAAACAATACTGGGTGAAAGAAGACTGGTATTTCGACAAGCAGCGTTCTGTGATGGATGTAAGGATAATCGGGTTGTGCCCGATGAAGGAAAAGATCGATCCGACAACCGGTGAGATGATTGGTGTAAGTCCGCTGTTCTGGGTTTATTTCCCGCAATGCCGCGCAAGCTTTGCAAAGTCTGAAGTGTTCAACACCAGGAATGATGCACAGCGTAATACTTACGATGATCTTTTTCAGAAAAGAATGTTCAGCAGCTTTGTGCGCAAAGAATCAAATGTGATGGATCGTGAGATCGCTTCTTATGCAACAGGGATTGATGCATTGCTTGAAGCGGACCGCGTGAAGGATGATATCGGAAAAATAGAGCACGACGTGTGGCATTTATAGAACTGGCCTGCCGTAGTATGGTCTGAGCGGCGGCAGGTTGTGCAACGATCCCGGGTGATGAGAGTTCACCCGGGATCTTTTTTTTCAAATTACGATGCGTGCGGGAGTTGGTTTTCACAAGGGAAGAATATCCTGCTCACCCGGTTTCATGCATCGTAATTTTTAAAAAACAAAAAAGTTCATACGAAAAACATTAATAAGCCGTTAATAATAAGAACCCATCTCCTGTATGAAGCAATTTACTCCACCACGATTTCAATCATTAACAGGAGGCTTCTATGTATTTCTATCATCGGTCAGACAATTCTGTTTACGCACGGCACGCTACGGCCCAAAAACCGAAATCAAGGATCATAAAAATTATCGGCACTGAATTTTCATCTGCACTTAAGCTTTTGATTTTTCTGATTGCCTTGTTTTTCGCTTTCCGCGGAAATGCACAATGCAGCGCCTGTGTTACGCCGGATACCACGACAAGTGTTTTACAGCCGGCTATGAATTCGCGCAAACCAATTCCTTATCCGTTCGTGAGAGAAGCGGATGTGATGTGGTCGAAACGCATCTGGCGCACAATTGATCTTCGCGAAAAATTAAACCAGCCTTATTTCTATCCTGAAACGCCACATAACGGATTACGTAACTTGTTTGATGTGATTAAATGCGGCGTGATGAATGGCTGCATTATGGCGTTCGATAATCCGGCAATGGATGACGAATTCAGATTTAAAATGTCGGCGGACCAGATCGAAAATTTACTTGTGCAGTTCGACACTATTGATGTGGAAGATCCGAATAATCCCGGAACATTTACACGGATGCCGCAGCGCACAGAAATTACCAGCAGTGATGTGC
>JALYQL010000191.1 GCA_030855855.1 Bacteroidota bacterium
TTACGATGATGATCCGGCTACAATTGATGCTTTTCCCCGCTACAGCGATAATGATCTTGTAACGTTGAAAAATTATTACCAGCGTTACCGCGATCTGTGCGTGATCGGCGCGGCGGCGTTGTACACATTACAAATTCTTGACGCTGCTGTTGATGCACATTTGTCAACGTTTGATGTCGGGAAAGATCTTTCGCTTAATGTTCATCCTTCTTTTTATCCTACAACCGATGGGATGGTGAGCGGAGTTGGCTTTAGACTTTCTTTTAAATAATTTTTTCTTTCCTGTTGGTAGTGTCTCAGTTTGAATTTTCAATTCATAGCTTTTGAGCAGATTAAAATCAAAATAAATAATCTGCGCCATCTATGTAACAAATCGGATGTAATTGATGATGAGTGAAAAATGGGGCTAAAGCCCGCGGTATTTTAAATCCATAGCCCCGACCTGAAGGTCGGGGCTATTTTGTTGTTATTTTTCCCATTCCCTTCAACGGAAATCTCAACGCCCTGATTTCCTGTTTTCTATCGAGCGAAGACGAGATACCTGTTTTTTATCGAGCGCAGACGAGATACCTATCGAGCGCAGACGAGATACCCCCAAGCCCCATTTATTGTTAAGATTCCCCCACCATTTATTACCAAAACGCCACCTTTCACACAATAATCCGTCATAAAAGCAGTTACACTGGGGCAAAGCTGATAAATTCCGTAAATTTGGGTTATGCAATTGCAAAGGATATTAAGTAAATGGCTGTTGGTCTGTCTTTTCGGATTGATAGCTCCTGTTTTTTCAACTGCACAGACCAAACTTGATTCGACAAAAAAAGTCATCCAGTTTTCCGGCATCGTTGTGGATTCAGACAGCCTCACTCCTCTTCCTTATGTTGCGATTGTTGTGCGCCATACAGAGCGCGGTGTTTACAGCAATGCAAAAGGTTATTATACACTTGTTGTGCAGCCAAAAGACACGGTAGATTTTTTTGCGCTTGGTTATCATAACGGCACATTTGTACTGGCTGATACCTTTAAAACAAATCAATTTACTTATGTACAGGCCTTACGCATAGATACTATTTTACTGCAAACTGCCGTTGTATATCCGTGGCCATCAAAAGAACAATTCAAAAATGCTTTCCTTACAGCAGATATTGCCGGCGACGATCTCGAACGCGCCCGCGCGAATCTTTCGCAGGCAGAAATGATTCGTGTAGCACAGAATGTGGCGATGGATGCAGGGATGGTTTACAATTCTACCATGCAGCAGCAAACCGCGAAAAATTATTATGCCGGACAAAAACCTCCGAACAACCTGCTCAATCCGATAGCATGGTCGCGTTTTATTCAGTCCGTTCAAAACGGCGATCTCAAGAAGAAGCAATAAGAATTTCCGATTTCCATTATGCGCATTAACCCCGGTGGTGCTTTGAAACGAATCCTGCTGCTGTCCGTTTTATTTATTGCGGCACTCGTGTTTCATTCCAGCGCACAGACCGCGACCGTGGAAGGTTCTGTTAAGGATTCACTCGGCAATCCAATCGATGGTGCTTATGTCGGTTATTTCGGCAGCAAGGAACGCAACAGCACCAACAGCAAAGGCGATTACAGCATCCTCATTCCTGCAGGAAAAGAAATCACGCTTGTTGTAGATATCAGCGGTTACGAGCAGAAACGAAAAAAAGTAACCTTATCCGCCGGTCAGACGATTCACCTGGATTTTATTCTTACCAAAAAAAATATTGTAGGCGACACAGCTATTATTAAAAGTGAACGCCCGCGCGAATTTATACCACCAAAGATCATTGAGCACATTCCCGGTCCGAACATGGATATTTCTGCAGTGCTTCGTTTTGCAGGCGCGCAGTCGAGCAATGAACTGAGCAATCAATATTCAGTGCGTGGCGGAAACTTCGATGAAAATCTCGTGTATGTAAATGACATTGAAGTGTACCGGCCTTTCCTTACACGTTCGGGCCAGCAGGAAGGACTGAGCTTTGTGAATGTGGATATGACAGGAGAAATTCTTTTTTTCACCGGTGGTTTTGATGCGAACTATGGTGATAAAATGTCGTCCGTGCTTGACATTCATTACCGCAGGCCTTCAAAATTCAAAGGTGTTGCTTCTGCAAGCCTGCTCGGATTCAGCGCGGAAGTAGAAGGCTCTGACAAAAATTCTCGTTTTACATGGATGATCGGCATTCGTAATAAATCGAACCGCTATCTTTTGCGTTCGCTGGATACACGGGGCGATTACAGAACGAATTTCAATGATGTGCAGACTTATCTCACCTATGCTATAACGGATAGATGGTCGGTGGATTATCTCGGCAGCTACGCGGAAAATAAATACAATCTTATTCCATCGACACGCGAAACAGATTTCGGAACATTGAATAATGCATTGCGCTTTACTGTCTATTTCGACGGCCAGGAAGTGAATCGTTTTCAGACCACGTTCAACGCGGTTTCGTTAAATTATCACCACAGCAAGTGGCGGGCAAAATTTATTCTTTCTTCATTTAATACCTACGAATCCGAAACATTCGATGTGCAGGGACAATATTACATCGATCAGCTCGAAGCAGATTTCGGCAAACCGACATTCGGGCAGGTTGCATTTAATCGTGGAGTCGGAACGTTTTTAAATCATGCACGGAATTATCTTGATGCATGGGTGAATACCGCGGAAATAAAAACGTGGAGAACAACCGATAATTTCACCTGGCAATTCGGACTGCGTTACGAAAACAACCGCTTCAAAGATGAAATTTCAGAATGGAATTATGTGGATTCGTCAGGCTATTCCATTCCATTTAATCCAACACAAAGCCTCGATCTGCAGGATGTGGTAAAAACACACGCGATCATTAATTCCAACCGCTACATGGGCTACGCGCAGATGCGTTACCTGAATATGCTGAAGGATTCTTCCGAAATTTCTCTCACTATCGGAGTGCGCGCAAATTACTGGGACCTCAACGGACAACTTTTAATAAGTCCGCGAGCGCAGCTGACTTTCAAACCGCACTGGAAACAGAACATCACATTCCGTGCAGCAACCGGTTTGTACAGCCAGCCTCCCTTCTACCGCGAGCTGCGCAAATATGACGGAACGATGAACACGGCGATACGCGCGCAGACATCGGTGCATGGTGTGCTTGGCTCCGACTGGATCTTCAAAGCGTGGGGACGCGATCTGCGTTTCGGTGCGGAAGCATATTATAAATATCTCGACAATTTAATTCCGTATGAAGTGAATGATGTGCGCATCCGTTACTTCGGAGATAATATGGCGCATGGATATGCTTACGGCCTTGACCTGAAGCTGAACGGGCAAATTGTAGATGGCGTTGAATCGTGGATGGTGCTTTCAATTCTGCGCACACGTGAAAATTTATACAACGATAATTATTATCTCTACCTGAATTCAGATGGCGATACAATTATTCCGGGCTACACATTCAACAATGTTCCTCAAGACAGCATTCTCCAGGTTCCCGGATTGATCCCCCGACCAACCGATCAGCTGGTAACTTTCTCTTTGTATTTCCAGGATTACCTTCCTGTCCTTCCCGATTGTAAAATGAATCTCGGCTTAATTATCGGAACTGGTTTGCCTTTTGGTCCGCCGACACATGAGCGTTACAAAGGAATTTTCCGCATGCCGCCTTACCGCCGCGTCGATATCGGATTTTCATACGAAGTAATCAAAGAAGCAAAGCCGTTGAAAGAAACAAATCCTTTTCACTTTATGAAATCGCTTTGGATAGGTGTAGAAGTTTATAATTTGCTGCAGGTGCAGAATACACTTTCGTATTATTGGGTGAAAGATGTAACAGGAAGATCTTACGCGATCCCGAATTATTTAACGAACAGGCAGCTGAGCGCAAGGATGATTGTGCATTTTTAGGCAAAGATTACGCTTGTTTTGTCAGCCTTCGATACATTTTTCGCTATTGGAAATTGCAATTAAAAACGATCATTCTCAAGCGAAAAACACTCAGTCTGACAAAAAATATTTTTATCCTTTTTTATTCGTCAAATCAGTCAGACAAAAAAGTTTTTATCCGTTTTTATCCGTCAGATCCGTGTCATCCGTGTTCATTTTTTCATTCTTCCTTCAGTCAGCCCAACAGATTTTCGCCAGCAGTATCTCTTTAGTGCTAAAAAAAACATTATTGGGGTTACGTGAAAAAGAAAAAGCTGCAAATGTCTTTTCCATAAGCCGTGCATTACTTTTTATTTATCAGCCCTTAACAAGCGCAATAAACTCCGCCTTCGTTTTCTCCTCTTTAAATTTCCCCGAATAGCTTGCAGTGATCGTGCTCGTATTTGTATCGCTTATACCGCGCGACGAAACACAAAGATGAACAGCGTCAATAATAATCGCGACATCTTCTGTTCCCAATGCTTCTTTTAAACCGGCAGTAATCTGGTTGGTCAATCGCTCCTGCACCTGCGGACGTTTGGAATAATATTTTACAAGCCGGTTTATTTTTGAAAGCCCGATCACTTTTCCGCCTGAGATATACGCAACATGCACTCTTCCGATGATCGGCACAAAATGATGCTCACAATAAGAATACAGCGTAATGTTTTTCTCAATCAGCATCTCGCCGTACTTGTATTTATTGTCGAAGAGCTTTACTTCGGGCTTATTCGCAGGATCAAGTCCGTTGAAAATTTCGTTTATAAACATTTTCGCCACACGTTCAGGAGTTCCACGCAGGCTGTCGTCATTCAGATCGAGCCCCATAATGTGCATGATCTCGCCAAAATGTTTCTGAATGCGTTCAATCTTTTCTTCGTTGCTCATTTCAAAAGCATCATCGCGAAGAGGAGTGTCGGCTGAAGTACCAATATGCTCATCCCCTAAAACATCGGCTGCTTCCTGTAAAATCACTCCGTCAAGGTCGGTTATAATTCCATTATGCTTCATAAAAAATAATTTGAAAAATGTTTTGTGTTTATGCAGCGTGATTGTTTAACGGATTTATGCCATTGCACTTTGTGTTTCACCTTTATGCTGTGAAAGTTTTGCCAGGGTAAAAGCACCAACAGCCATTACCAGGTCGCGTACTGCCGTGTCAAAATGCTGCCCGCTCACAAGTATGCTGATTGCAATAAGCACAAGCCATGCGCAAACTACGTAACCACCGATTGCGGGTCTTGCCAAAACCAATAAGCCCGCTATTATTTCAATTACGCCAACGATCATCATAAATGTGCTTCCGCTGAAAGGAAGCATATTGGTAAAGGCCGGGCTGAGATAATCACTCCAGTTGGCAAGCAGATTTAAAAACTTATCGGCGCCTGCCACAATAGGAATAATACCGTAAGTGTATTTCAAAAGTGTCTGAACGCGGTTGATGTCAGTAGTAGTTTCCATTTTTTTTGGTTTAAATTGATTTATCGATTTCGATCATTACTTTTTTCACCATTGCGTCGCAATACACAGCGTGAAATTCAAAAATATCTTCTGCAGAATATACTTTTTCAATTTCTTTACGCAACATCGCTTTCGCACGGTTGAGCCGCACTTTTACATTGGTGGCTGTTATATTCAGAATTTCCGAAGTTTCAGCAACATTGAGCCCGTTTATTTCCCGCATCGAAAATACAATGCGGTAGTCTTCCGGAATTTTTTCAAGTGAATTCTCAATCACATGATTCAATTCCATGTTTACTATATTATTGCCGGTATCAGCCTGTTTATTATCGGAATACATGGGAGCAGATTTTTCATTGATTACATTCGAGCTTGCCTTCTCATTTTTGAAGCTGGATTTTTGTCGTTTCTGAAAACAATTATTCAACATTATTTTAATGATCCAGGTTTTAAAAGAAGAACGGTTTTCAAACTTTGAAAGATTGAAATAAGCATTCACAAATGTTTCCTGCATCAGGTCTTCGGTATCCTCGTGATTGTAGCTGTAAGCTCTTCCTGTTTTATACAAAAACGGGTTATGCCTGCGAATCAAAAGTTCAAACAGCAGCTTTTCACCGGAAAGTATTTTCTGAATGATTTCGGTTTCGGACAATTGAGCGTTTAGCATATAATCGAGTGTAAAAATCATTTCCAGGGGGACTTCTTTAAGCTGCTTCTGTTTATTAGAGTGGGTTAAGGAAGGAAAGGTTACAAAGGAATCGGATAAAATATTTTTGTTGGGCGTGTCCTTCTCCGCCGCGGCGGCTCAGGTCGGGCTATTCGCTGCAAGTCCTCTCCCCGCTTGTCATCCTCAGAGTTCGACGCAGGAGAATGTATCGAAGCATGACAAGCGGGGCTGCGGGCTTTTCGCTGCTATCCCTCACGCAAAAGAATGTCGTAAGTTTTACAGCCTTTACTATTCAATTTTCTTTGCGCTAATCACCCAAAGCTTTGATTTCAACTGATATTTCCCCAATATTTTTTCATTCGGAATAGTCCAGCCGAACTCTGCCTGATTTTCATCCGCAATTTTCATTTCGTATACATTTCCAATTTCAAAAAAATCTTTTTCATAAAATTCCGGACATGTAAAAATGACGCCGATATTTTTCTTCGCATAAGAAGTGTCGGAAAATTCAATTATTTCAAATTCAATTACAGTTCCAAATGCTAAGTACCCACAATCAGGAGTCAGGCTTATTTTATTAATGATCCTTCCTTTTAAAGTAAATTGATTTCCTTTTATCGAATCTGATTGTGCAGTTGCGAGCATGCCGGAAAACAGAAATAGTAAAACTGCAATGACACGCTTCATGTAGGATTATTTTTATTACTGGCAATTTAAGAACTATTTATCTGCTTCGTTTCCTTAAAAACACGAACCGCTTTGAAAATCATCATTCTCAAAGAGAGAAATTCTATTTTTGTCAGAACTGAGTGTTTTTCGCTTGCTATGTTCTTTGAAAGGCCAATGCAGATTAGCGAAAAATGCCTGCCTGCCATGCGCGGACTGTGCTTCGGCAGGCAGGTATCGAAGGCTGACAAAAAACAACCGGCCGGTCAAAACAGTTTTCTCCGGAGAAATGCTGCTGACCGACCGGTATCACACACACAATCGTTATGGTTTGTCCGCCTTCTATACTTTTAACTCGATACGTATTACTCGTTTCGCAATTAATTTGCGTGACGAAAAAATTCTGTCTGACAAATGAAATTACTCTTTTGTCAGACTGAGTGTTCCGCTTTTGAAATGTTCATCATCAATGAGCTATTAAATAAAGCGGAATGTATCGAAGGCTGGCAAAAAGTTTAAAAGAAAATAAAAGGCATAAATTTCCACCACGATCTTTTCTTTTCTACGGGATTTTGCATTTTCCCGCTTGTAGAAATGGTTTCATAAGTAAGGATCGCATCTAAAGTTGCGAGGTAATCTGCATCGTTCACATTTTCCAATTTCTGAGAGATGCTTTTTTTGAGTTGAGAGACGTAAATGTTCATACAATTAATGATTAGGGAATTAATAATAAATAAGATTGTCGTTTTATAAGGGAAATTCCAGTTGAAGCTGAAACCGGTGACGTGTTCGTTTTTTTATTGCATTTTTTTTTCAAGGTCTTTCAAGCGCATTTCTAATTCGAGCAGGCGGTTATCATCCGGTTTCGGAATGTCTTTAGTAATGCGCGCTTCTACCTGCCATACCTGGCCGATGTCTTCAGCTTTTACGGCGTATGCTTCGTAGGCCTGATTGTCGGAGCGCAATTCGAAAACATTATTTCCTAATGGCATAACACGTTTTGAAACGATGCTTCCGTCGTGCATCACTACGATATATACATTTCCCTTTTTGATGTGCGCGAGTTCTTCTACATAACCGCCTACGAGCATATCGCCGGGGTGAATGCCGGGAAGCATACTATCGCCGGTGATCTCGAATGCGCGGAATGTTTTTCCGTAAAAGCCCGGTAACCGAAAAGAAGGAAGCTTCGCGATATAATCAGGATCTGATTGTCCCTGTAAATATCCTGCAGCTGCTTTGCGGTCTACCATAACGATGTTTTCTTCCTCGTCATTGGAAACCTGCACAACCAAAGGAAGGGCGCCAGATTTTTTTTTCGCTTCGTTTGAAATATACATTTCGCCTTTTCCATCCATCAGCCAGAGTGGATCGACATTAAATTTTCCAACGATTGCTTTATATACATCGTAAGAAATTCCATTCTTCTCACCTTCTATTTGTGAGAGAGAAGTTTGCGTAATGCCAATGTCGTTGGCAAATTCCGTCTGGCTCATGCCAAGTTGTTTCCGGATAATTTTAATGCGCTGGGCTAGTGTCATTTGGTTCGTTTATGGCACAAACTTAATAAAAATATTTGGATTATATTAAGTTTAACTATATTTTTGTGTCGTGATGTTGCTTTTATATCAGCAACTATAAGCAAAGTTAATAATAAAGATTAAAAATTGGGAGGAGCAATTAGATGAATTTTTCGACCAGAACGAACCAGGCCCTTCATATCGGCCAGTTGATTTCTCAGGTAATCATGCCTCTTGGCGTCCTTAATGGCAACACATTTCCTCCCGCGGACGGAACTATCCGGAGCGCCCGTCTGAATGACTTCCTCGCGAGCGGGTCATCCACGCAGGCAATCCCGGCAACATCACAAAACTTATTATCACTCGAAGGGCGTGACCCCGTAAGGTCAACGGAGCGCGTGCCGGAATGCCCTTCGAACCAAACAGATCGGGATTGGTCTGCCAGCAGTGGTGCCTCCGCTGCCCCCGGAACGACCAACCCTTTCTTTCAAGTTGAAGCTGCGTGAAATTGCCTTTACCATTGCCACCCTTCGATACATTTCGTCCCGGCTTAGCCGGGGCGCAACACTCAGGATGACAATGGTGTTCAGTAAGTCCACAAACCTCTGCTGAGCAACGCTGCTTCTAACATTCTAAACACCCTGGCTCTTTTTCCGTTTCCAAGGAAGAGTTAGGGTGTTTGTTTTTGGCATGCTTCGATACATCCCGCTTTATTAAACTCTATCTCTCATTTAGAAAGATTTTAAAAAGCGGGACACTCATCCTGACAAAAACAAATGAGAAGATTTATATTCAGGAATCTCTTCGGGCAAGAAAAAACTCCGTAATTACTTTATGCAGCCAGAGTATTTATAATGACTCTGTTTATTATTTTGAATTTATGAATTATGCTACCCTACATCACGCGAATACAAATCCAAAACGTCAGCTTTTTGTCGCTGAAATTTCCTTTTGACAAAGAATTAATTTCACGGATAAAGCAAATCCGTCGTGCGTTTTGGGATAACGAATTAAAATGCTGGTTGATTCCTGATAGTCCCGGAGCGGTTCGTCACATAGAGAACCTGTTTGAGCTTCCGGAAAAGATCAGTCCACTTACGCAACCTGGAAAAGAAAAAGCGATCTCCTCCCCTGCCCCTGATCTTCCATTACTTTCCGGATTTTATATTCCGCATATTGAAAAATATGTTGAACACATGCGTATCCGTCGCTTCAGTGAGCAAACGATTTCGGTTTACAGGGAAACACTTATTGTTTTTTTGCGTTGGACAAATGGGAAATTGCCGGAAGAAATTACTGCACAGGATGTTCACGATTTTAACAGCAATTACATACTCGGGCGGAATCTTTCGGCTTCGTATCAGAATCAATTTGTGAATTCATTGAAGAAATTCTGTTCTGAAATCCTGAAATTGAATCTGAATCCCGGAGAGCTCATTCGTCCTCGAAAAGGAAATCCCTTGCCGAATGTACTTTCGAAGGCAGAAGTGGAGGAACTTATTAAGGTTACCCAAAATATAAAACACCGGGCCATGCTGCTCTTGATTTACAATTGCGGATTGCGCAGAGGGGAATTGCTGAATCTGAAACCCATACACATCGAATCGGGCAGGATGATCGTGAATATAAAGGGCGGGAAAGGAAAGAAAGACCGCATTGTTCCGGTTTCGGAAAAGATGATTTCTTTTTTACGGAGTTATTATGTGACATTCAGACCCAAGGTTTATTTATTTGAAGGACAAATTCCGGGAGAGCAATATTCGGAACGCAGCATTGAACTTGTTTTGAAAAAAAGCGTGCGATTGGCAAAGATCAATAAACCTGTTTCGTTGCATTGGCTGCGTCATAGTTATGCAACACATCTACTAGAATCAGGAACAGACTTACGTTATATACAAGAGTTGCTGGGGCATAGCAGTCCGAAAACGACGCAGATCTATACGCATGTGAGTACGCATGCCATAAGTAAAATTGCATCGCCGGCCGATAGCCTGGATATTTGGTAAACCTAACGGAGTTGCGCCAAGCCTGCCGAATTGGTATATTAGGCGATAGATTATAGCGTGTATATACTAGTTATGCCTCACCCTGCTGAACGAAACTAACAAAAAACAAAACGACAAAAAAACTATGAAATTAACTAAAGCAGTTATTACGAATTTTAGAGGAATAAATGGGACAATATCTGTCGATTTCGGATTGTTTAATTGTATAGTTGGACAAAATGATGCAGGTAAGTCGACAATCTTAAAAGCTATCGACACTTCCCTTAATGAAATAAAACTAACAAGAGCTGATTATAATGTTCTTGCGGAAGAGAACCAAATAATAATAGAACTTCATTTTGACTGTGAAGGAAAACAATATTTTTTAGGAGAGGAAATTGCAACTACGATTGAAGCGGAAGAATTGGTAAATAACGAAAATATCTTGGTTTGGAAAAAGGTTTGGAGTGTTACAGAAATGGCAGTAGCTAATCCAAAAACATCTATTATTAGGAAAAAATATAACGGAATAAATGATTTTATTTTTAAAACAGAAGCACAATTAATTGCCCAATGTGTTGCAAACGCTATAGAAACATCAAAAGGAAATGGAGATGCTTACAATAACGTTGAAAAAAGAGAAAAACTTAGAGAACACAATTTACAGAAAGATATAGCTTTTACTTTTGAAGTAGAAGAAATTCCAGGAACCGGTGCATCGAAAGCAAAATCTATCGGAGATGCGATAAAAAAAGCACTTCCGGTATTTCAATATTTCAAGGCTGATACTTCGCTTTCAGATACTGATACAACTATCCAAAAGTATTTTAAAGATATGGCGTTTAAACTTATTAAGGATGAAATCGACACTGATGATATTGAAGCAACAGTCAAAACACAGTTAGAAACAGTCTTACAAAAAGTTACTGACAAAATAAACGATGTGGTTAAATCCGCAGAAAAAGTAGAACCTAAAATCGAATTCGATTGGAGCAAACTAATATCAACATCTTTTGTAAGTACATCATCGGGAAATAATATCCCTCTAAGTTCTAGAGGCGATGGATTTAGAAGAATTACAATGATGTCATATTTTGAGTATTTAGCAGAAACGGATAGAGCTGATGACAATCAACAAATAATATTTGGCTTTGAAGAACCCGAAACTTTCCTACATCCTTCTGCACAAGAAAATCTTTTTGAAAAACTAAATTCATTAAAAGAAAATGGTTATCAGGTTATCACATCGACACACTCACCAACAATTGTTGGAAACACTATCCACGGGAATATAATTCATATTTCGAAGCCAAATAATGTCTATACAGTAAATCAGAATGGTGTTAATTATAAAGATATTGCTATTGATTTAGGAATTAAACCAGACAATACTTTTACCCCTTTATTTTCTACATCAAGATTACTATTTCTTGTTGAAGGAATTGATGATGCAAATGCAATGCATCACAATGCAACACTTTACAAGCAAGCAGGTTTAATTGAAGAAACTTTTGAAGATTTGAATATCAATATTATTCCAATTGGAGGATGTGGTAGTGTAAAACATTGGATTAACCTTGACCTTTTTACAAAACTTGAAAAGCCATTCTTTATATTTTTAGATAGCGACAAACCTGATGCAGTTTCAGTTTCACTGAATGATACAAAACTGTCAAACTATGGTTTAACAAATGGAACAGATTTTTACATTACAAAAAAAAGACTTTTAGAAAACTATATCCATCCATCAGCGTTGCAAAGATTAGTTCCAAATTCTATAATTACATATACTGACTTTGACCACGCCAAGAATTTTTGCAAAACATACGCAGACGATATAATAAGAGGACATTTAGGAGGAAGCAAAGTAGCTGAAAAGCATTATTGCTCTCAAACTTATGATGAATTAAGATTAACCTGGTTTGACGGAATGGAAGACGAATTTATTACTTTGCATCAAGCTATAAAAGCAAAACTACCTGCATAAATAAGGGCGAAGGCATAACAGCGGTTTTGCGTAATGGCGGGTTCAGTGCTAATTGTAAGTTCAGTTTTTCAATTGAACTTTAGTGCAAAATTGAAAGTTTCCTCTTTGAATTCCGCCACTACGCAAAGCCACAAAACGTTAGGTGCAAGCGTAAAGGACGACACAACAACCATCGACAGACCGATAATTAACAAGAAAAAGTAAACCATTTTGACAAGTGACCAACATACAGACCATATTGAAATCGGACAACGAGTAAGCCGACACTCCTTGCCGACCCTTCTGTATTTTTTATTTTTTCCCACCGCACTTTTTTTTAATTCAATTTTAGCCAACCGCACAAATGGCACATTTGGTTTTGCCCGACACACAAGCCGACCCTTCGCAAAACCAAAAGAGCCATTTTTTGCCAACGCACAGAATGACATTCGGACTTTAAATAATTATCTTAGCAACCTGACAATTATAGAATGGCATTAAGCTGGAACGAAATAAAAGATAGAGCATTAAATTTCTCAAAGGAATGGGCTGACACTTCAAACGAAGAAGCAGATGCAAAGCCATTTTTAGTTGAGTTTTTTAATGTATTTGGTATTAGCAGTAAACGTGTTTCGACCTTTGAACACAGAGTAAAAAAACTTGACGACAAAGACGGCTACATTGACCTGCTTTGGAAAGGAACGATTTTAATTGAAATGAAAAGTCGAGGTAAAAACCTCGACAAAGCATATCAACAAGCCAAAGACTACACACACGGACTTAAACAACACGAATTACCGAAATACATTTTAATTTCTGACTTTGAAAACTTTCGCCTTTACGACCTTGAAGAAGATAAGACCGTAGATGTTAAACTCAACGACCTTGTAAATAATGTTCAGCATTTCGGCTACATTTTAGGTTATCAAAAAAAGGTTTACAAAGAACAAGACCCTGCAAACATTAAAGCAGCAGAGTTAATGGGTAAACTTCACGACAGACTTGAAGAAATCGGATATACTGGACATCCATTAGAAGTTTATTTGGTTCGTATTTTATTTTTATTGTTTGCAGAGGACACTACAATTTTTAATAAACAACAATTTCAAGAATTTTTAGAACAGCGGACAGCCGAAGACGGAAGCGACCTTGCATCAAAATTGCAAGAATTATTTCAAGTATTAAATACACCGAAAGAAAATCGTTTTAAAAATCTTGACGAGCAACTTGCAGACTTTCCTTATGTAAACGGAAAACTTTTTGAAGAAAACTTGCCTACGGCAAGTTTCGACACAAAAATGCGTCAAGCCTTGCTTGACTGCTGTTATATTGATTGGAGTAAAATATCGCCAGCGATATTTGGTTCTATGTTCCAAAGTGTAATGAACCCGAAAGAACGCAGAAACTTGGGAGCACATTACACAAGCGAAACCAATATTTTAAAATTAATCAAACCACTTTTCTTAGACG
>JALYQL010000207.1 GCA_030855855.1 Bacteroidota bacterium
GGCACGGAGGCACAAAGAAAAAAGAAGAAAAAAAATGGAAGGGAGAAAATTCTTGAAATAACAGGCTTCTTCGCCCCATTGAATTTCCTAAAACAGAAAATGCTTCGTATTTCTACGAAGCATTTTCAAGGGTGGCCAATGGGGCTCGAACCCACGACCCTCGGTACCACAAACCGATGCTCTAACCAGCTGAGCTATGGCCACCATATTTCCCGAAGGAGCGCAAAGATAGCACTTCCGCATTTACGTGCAAATCATAGACCTTTAAAAACGTAACTTTACAGTTGAAATCATGCTTAATCACAACGAACCGGTTACGCTGAAAGTAGAAGGCATGGATTGTGCCAACTGCGCGCTCGGCATTACCCGCAAGCTTTCCAAAAGCGGGCATGGAAATGTATACGTCGATTTTGCCACCGGGGAAGCCTCCCTCCTTGTTGCAGAAAATACAAGTCTCAGCGATGTGATCCATGATATTGAGGGACTTGGATACCGCGTTATCGGCGACGGAAAACAAAAAAGATTTCAAATCAGCATTGCGGCAAAATTCTGGTTCTGCCTTGTTTTTACTGTTCCGCTCTTTTTCGGGCACATGCTGCTGCCTCACGACTCGCCTCTGATGAAACCGGCTGTTCAGCTGCTCCTTTGCCTTCCGGTTTTTCTTACAGGTGCCTGGTTTTTCGGAAAAAGCGCTTTCAATTCCCTCAAAGCCGGCGTCCCGAATATGGATGTGCTTATTTTCATCGGAGCAGTTTCTTCTTTTGGTTACAGCATTGCAGGAATGTTAACCACTACTGATCCGCACCTCGTTCATCAATATATGTTCTTCGAAACAACAGCCACCATCATCACACTTGTGCTGCTCGGAAACCTGCTCGAACATATTTCTGTCAAAAAAACCACGACCGCTATCGATGAGCTTTCTTCCTTGCAGCCCGAAAAAGCAAAGCGATGGATTAACAAAGGTGGTGTCGAATCGTTTGAAGATATTCCGGTGGCAGATATCCGTAAAGGCGATGTGCTGTTGGTAAACGCGGGAGAAAGTTTTCCGGCCGACGGGGAAATTATTTCGGGAAGCGGAACGGCAAATGAATCGATGATCACAGGAGAAAGTGTGCCGGTGGATAAAAAGGCAAAATCGCCGGTTACAGGTGGAACAGTGCTGCTCAGCGGACCTGTGCGGATGCTGGTAAAACAATCCGGCGCAGAAACAGCTTTGATGCAGATCATTTCAATGGTAAAAAAAGCCCAGCACGAAAAACCACCTGTTCAGCAATTAGCAGATAAGATCAGCGCAATCTTTGTCCCCGTTGTGCTTGGCATTTCAGTCATTACTTTTTTACTTTCCGCTTTTATTTTTGACATTCCCATGCGCGACGCGTTGATGCACAGCATTGCCGTGCTCGTCATTTCCTGTCCGTGTGCAATGGGACTGGCAACGCCCACAGCAGTAATGGTCGGCGTCGGGCGCGCGGCAAAAAAAGGAATTCTGATTCGCGGAGGAAGAACGTTGGAGCAATTAGCAGGAATCAAAACAATCGTTTTTGATAAAACAGGAACACTGACTACAGGAAATTTTTCAAACTTAAAAATACAGCTGCTCGCAAATATCACGGAACAAAAAGCAAAAGAACTCATTTTCGCGCTTGAACAGAATTCAGCTCACCCGCTTGCAAAATCATTAGTCAATTTGCTGGGCAAGGAAATAAAACAAAGCTCATTCCGTTTCGAAAAAATCTCAGAAGAAAAAGGAATCGGCTTGTCCGCCACAGATGAGAACGGCGATAAATGGTCGCTCGGTTCGGGAAAGCTGCTTGCTGACTCTTCTATCGCCATACACGATATTTACCTGCTGAAGAATAACGAACCGGTTGCCGCCATCAATCTTGAAGATGAGATCCGGCCGGAGATGAAAGAAATAATTACATTTCTTCACGCTAAAAATATCCGCACCGTTTTGCTTACAGGCGACCGTGACAAAAAAGCGCAGGTGGTGGCGTCGGCTCTCGGAATTAAAGAAGTGTTTTCCGAACAATCGCCTGAACAAAAGCTGGAGATCATCACCCGTCTTTCAAAAGAAAATAAAACAGCAATGGTCGGCGACGGAATCAACGACGCACCAGCCCTCGCCCGCGCTGATGTCGGAATTTCTCCCGGGGAAGCCACCAAAGTTGCCATGCAATCCGCGCAAGTGGTGCTGCTCGGCACCGGTGATCTTTCGGGTTTAAAAGACGCTTTGCTCATCGGACAACACAGCTTGTTAACGATAAAACAAAATCTCTTCTGGGCATTTTTCTATAATGCAGTCGCCATCCCGATTGCAGCTTTAGGTTTCTTAAGCCCGATGATCGCAGCTTTGTCCATGGCTTTTTCAGACGTCATCGTGATCGGAAATTCAATTCGCCTGCGTACTAAAAAACTCCGGTAAAATATGTTCCAGCTATTCCGTGAAATTCTAAAACCTGCAGTTTCTTATTTAGGAAAAGCGGAATACCGTGAATGGATCGCCGTCAAATCCGCGTGCAGGAAAAAAATGCCGCGAACACCTGTAACGTTAAACATTGCAGGCTTCACCGTTTCAGGTCCGGATGCACTTTCGTTTCTGCATCAGTACGAAGAAATATTTGTTCGCCGTGCATTTGATATTGAATTCAAAAAGAAAGATCCTGTCATTTTTTGCTGCGGTGCCAATATCGGCCTGGAAATTTTCTTCTTCAAAAAACGTTACCCGGATTGTAAGATCAAAGCCTTTGAAGCCGATCCTGAAATTGCAGCGGTGCTGGCCAAAAACGTTACTGAAAACAAACTGAACGATGTTGAGGTTATTTCGGCAGCAGCGTGGGATGAAGAAGGAAAGATCACCTTCGAACCCGACGGCGCGCTGGGCGGTAAAGCAGGAAAAGGCACAACGGAGATTCCGTCAGTGCGGCTGGCTTATCATTTAAATAAAGAAGCGCACATCGACCTGCTTTTGATCGACATTGAAGGCGCGGAGACAAAAGTATTGGCAGATTGCAAAGAGCAGCTTTCAAAAGTGGAAAATCTATTTGTAGAATGGCACGGTCCGGACAAAGAAAAACAAAATCTCGACGAGCTGCTGTTGCTGCTGACAGCAAGTGGTTTTCGTTACCGCCTGAATAATAAATTACCCGAAGCACCGTTCATTCATCACATCATTGAAGGAGGTTTTGATGCTATGGTAGAAATATACGCTCAGAAAAAATGATGTAAGAAGTACGATGTACGAATTACGAGTTTAAAAAACAAGAAATGAGAAAATCAAAAAACATATCGTACATCGTAATTCGTAATTCGTACATCTCGCCAAAAAAATTCTCCTGCCAATGACCAAATTACCCCACATCCTTTTCTTAGCAAGCTGGTATCCAAACCGTCATGCTCCGGCGTTGGGAAATTTCATTCAGCAGCATGCGCGTGCTGCCGCTTTGGAGAATCGCGTTTCGGTGGTTTATGCTTCCGCCGACAAAACACTTGAAGAAGGAAAAGTGGAAGTGGAAGAAAATCATTCGGGGAATCTTTCTGAATACCGGATTTATTATGGCAAGATCACTTCTGCTTTGCCTTTGCTAAGCACCTTAAAAAAACGCCAGGCCTATCGTGATGCTGTAAAAACTGGAATTGAACTTGCAACAACAAAAAACGGAAGAGCGGATCTTCTGCATCTTCATGTAATCTGGCCGGCTGCTGTTGCCTTGCTTCCGTTATTCGACAGCTTGAAAACGCCGCTGATCATCTCCGAACATTGGTCAGGATATTTACCGGAAGACGGAAACTATAAAGGGATTATTCAGAAAAATATTTCAAAACGCATTGCCGAAAAAGCGCAGCACGTCACTGTCGTTTCCCAACGCATGGCCGACGCGATGAAAACGCATGGATTAGGAAAATCGTTTTCAATCCTGCCCAATGCAGTTGACACCAACCTTTTCCATTACAAAGCGAAACAAGAAGCAGAAGCTGCCGGAATAAAACTGCTCCATGTGTCGATGCTGGTGGACAAGGAAAAAAATATTTCCGGGCTTTTGCGTGTGATGAAAGCGCTTGAATTTCATCCGAAAATTTCTTTGGAAATAATCGGTGAAGGTCCGGAACGTGAAACGCTCGAATCATTAGTGCAGCAGATCGGAATCCTGAACCAGAATGTTGTCTTCCGTGGATTCTGCAACGCGGCCGAAATCGCAACTGCCATGCAAAGTGCCGATGCGCTGATCATGTTCTCCAATTATGAAGGAATGCCGGTCACGATCATCGAAGCGCAATGTTGCGGACTTCCGGTGATCGCCACAAAAGTGGGTTACATTCCGAACATGGTAAATGAAACACAAGGAACGCTTGTAGATGTCAGTGATGAAGCCGGCTTGAAAAATGCGATCGTGGATTTCGTGATGAAAAAAAACACTTTCGACCGTGCAAAGATCGGCAATGATGCTACAGGAAAATACAGCCAGCTCGCTGTCGCGCAGGAATTGAACCATCTTTACGCTTCAATTCTACAGCCAAAATGAGCAGCAAGCGCAAGCCTGTCCGCGTAGCGATCCTTTGCCGTGATTACATGTTTCAAGCATGGGAAGCTGCATGCCTGCGTGAGGTGATGACGCTTTCAAATGTTCAGATCGTTTTGCTGATTGCAGAAGCTCCGGCAAATTCTCCGGCAACCGGAAATAAGCTTGTTAATTATCCGTATCGCAATTTCTATTGGCGGTTTTATGATCGTTACCGGCTGGATATTCCGGCTTACAAGCTGGTCTCGCTTAAAAAAGAATTTGAAATTGTTCCGGTGATCTCCTGCAGGCCGGAACTGAAAGGGAAATATTCGCAGCATCTTTCTTCTGAAGATATTGAAAAAATAAAATCCCATCAGCCCGATGTTATTCTGCGTTTTGCATTTAATATTCTGCGCGGCGAAATTCTCACGGTTGCGAAATATGGCGTGTGGTCTTTTCATCATGCCGACGAACAAATTATACGCGGCGGACCTGCTGCTTTCTGGGAAATTTACAACCGCGTGCCTGTCACAGGGGCAATTCTTCAGCGCCTTACTGAAAAGCTTGACGCAGGAATTATTCTTCGCAAAGGTCATTTCCCGACCATTTTTCATTCCTACAAAGAAAACCTGGAACAGCTGATCAACGGAACGGCAAGCTGGATGAAACAAGCGCTCATTGATGTTGCGAATGAGCAATCGCCTGCGGTTACCGGAAATGCAATTGAAACAAAAGCGCCGGTTTATACTTTTCCGCGCAATTTCACGATGGCCCGATTCAGGAACAGGCTGCTTTTTAATAAGCTCAGGTTTCATTTCCGTGAATTATTTAAGCCAGAACAATGGAACATCGGAATACTTGATCAAGGTACTGCTGATGTTCTTGCAAATGGAATTTCGCCAACGATCGAATGGCTGCCTGAACCGAAATCAAATGAATATTACGCAGATCCATTCGGGTGGAAAGTAAAAGATGAATTGAAGATCGTTTTTGAAAAATACCGTTACAAAAATCAAAAAGGAATTCTCGCGCTTTCAGATACAAAGGGAAATATGCAGACTTTGCTCGACGCGAAAGTGCATCTCTCCTACCCTTTTGTGCTTGAGCGTTCTGATGGTGAAAAGGCCAACCGTGTTATTCTTCCTGAAAGCCACGCAGCCGGAAATTTATTCTGCTTCGATTCCGCAAATCCGAAAAACGGAAAGGTCATTATAGAAAATCTTCCTGCCGTTGATGCCACACCGGTTCAATACAAGGATCGCTGGTGGATCTTCTGCACAAAACCGGGACCGCTGAGCAACACCGAATTATTTATTTATCATGCAGATCAATTCGAAGGTCCATGGCTGCCACATGAAAATAACCCGGTGAAAAGCGATGTTCGTTCTTCCCGCCCGGGCGGAACACCTTTTATATTGAATGGAAAATTGTACCGCCCCGCCCAGGATTGCAGCGTTTCATATGGCGGCGCGATAGTCATCAATGAAATAATAACGCTGACAGAAAATTCATTCGCAGAAAAAACGATCCGGCGCATTGAACCACAAAAGAGCTGGAAGTTCAATAAAGGACTTCACACCTTTTCCATCGCCGGTAACAACATTCTCATCGACGCCAAGCGATACGCTTTTAATTTTGATAACTTCGGCCACATTCTGACCCGCAAAATAAAACGCATCTTCAGCAAATGATCCGCAGCATTCTTAATAATTTTTCTGCCCGTCTCGCTGTTGCTGTGTTGAACTTTGTGATGCTGCTCCTGTTCACGCATTATCTCGGAAAAGCTGTATACGGCCAGATTTCAATCATTGCGCTTTACCTCACGATCATCCACATCATCAGCGACCTTGCAGGCGGCCCATCCCTGGTATACCTCACACCACGCGCAAAGTTTTCTTCATTGTTGATAGCAGGCACAACCTGGAGCATTTTTAATGCAATAGGCCTCGGCTCGTTGCTGATCTACCTCGGAGTTTACCCGGCACTATTTGGAAAAGAGCTTTTAGCGATCGGTTTATTAGTCTCACTTCACTCCGTCAATCAGAACATGTTGTTGGGGCAACAACGAATAAAAGCATTCAACCTGCTTTTTCTGCTGCAAGGCATTTTACAGATTATTTCCGTTTGTTTTTTCCTATTTGCAACTCACAAGGCCGATCCATATACTTTCATTTATGCAAGCATGATCTCAAACGGCATTTGTTATTTAGCCGGACTTTTTCTTGTTTGTCAAAAAACACCAGCACAGAAAATAAAGGAAACACGACCAATTTTATTAGTGCTTTTTTCAAATGGTTTTTATACACAGGCAGCGAGCATTTTTATAATTCTTTGTAAAACAATTTGTATAAATAACCTTGAAAAGCTGCCGGAAGGAAACGGGGCCGTAGGGATTTTCAGCTCTGCTTTTTCACTTGCAGGTGCGATACTGCTTTTTGGCGCAAGCGTCTCTTCGGTGGTAATGGCCAAAGTCGCTAATCATGAGAATCATACAGAAACAAGGACAATTGTTTTTAAGCTGGCAAAGCTGAGTCTTTTACTTACTTCATTCGCAGTAGGTTTATTCCTATTGTTGCCTGCCGGATTTTATACATGGCTTTTGGGGAAAGATTTTTCACCGGTGAAATCTGTGTTTATTCCAATGGCACCGGGCATTATTTTTCTAAGCCTCGGCACCGTTTTTTCGCACTATTTTTCCGGAGCGGGAAAGCACGTCATGAATTTTATAAGCGGTGGTATAACTTTGCTCATAACCTGGATAGTTACACATTTCCTGATCGTAAACTATGGGATTATGGGCGCGGGAATTTCTACGTCTGTAACTTATATCGTCATGTCAGTTTTTATCATGGGAGCATTTATTTTTGTGGGGAAAAATCCTGCTGCCGATCTTAAGCTATTACTTCCGGCAAAAGGAGATTTAACAGCATTGAAAAATATTTTCAAAAAAGAAAGCTAATGTGCGGCATCAGCGGTATTCTGAAATTAAAAGGTTCATCTATTGAGCTGCTTCCTGCTGCACGAAGAATGAATTCCACGCTCCGTCATCGTGGTCCCGACGGGGAAGGTTTATTACTTGTGGATGCTTCCGGAAATACAACAACCGCTTTCACGGAAGACACACCGAATGAAATTTATACAGCAGCATTTCCGCATTCACCGAAAACTTCGGCCGCGCAGATAAATTCCGAAGCGCATTTTATTCTTTCGCATCGCCGTCTCGCTATACAGGATTTATC
>JALYQL010000230.1 GCA_030855855.1 Bacteroidota bacterium
ATTCTAAAATGATGCAGGGCTTTATTTTTTTCCCATCCGCGTGAGAAGGAAAATGATTAACCCTACAACAAGCACAACAGCAATAATTCCGGTAACTGCTCCTGCTTTAAAAATCCCACCGACTACAGCGCAGCTTTGAAGACCTGTCAACAACGCAAGAAGAAGCGCGGTAAAATAAAATTTAGCTTTCATAATAGTAATTGTTAGTGAGTTTTGTTCTCTCGTTTCAATTTTTATTCCGCAGGGAATATCAGCCGGATTATCAAGGCTTTTCATTGGAGTATTTCGTGAAACGTTAAGTCTGAATAAATTTTTCAGCGAAATTTTCAGCGGACTATCTCCTACAAACTGTAGAATGTTTTGCGCAGTTTGAGATGTGACTTTTCGTATCTTTCTCCTGTGAAAAATCCCCTGCACAAATCCCTCCTGCTTTTTTTGCTGCTTGCCTTCGGATTATCCGTGCCTGTAAATCTGGTAGCGCAAAAGCAATTCCAGATTGACAGCCTTAACAAGTTGCTGAATGGCGCGGTTGACACGCAAAAGGTAAGACTGCACATCAGGATCAGCTTTTTGTATAATCGGGTTAATGCCGATTCTGCGTTTAAGCATGCTGAAAAGGCATTGGAGCTTTCCGGCCAGACAACCGATTCGCTGCTCATTGCCAGGTCGATGCTGCAGCTGGGAATTGTGCAGGTCAATGTATCCAAGTTCGCGGATGGCCTTGCAAACGCGCTTAAAGCATTCCACATTTTTGAAAAAGAAAAAATATATAATAGTTGTGCATACGCGGCAAATATCATCGGCAATGGCTATGTCGGTTCGGGATACCCTGAACAGGCATTGCAATGGTACAAGAAGAGCCTTGTGTACGGCGAAAAGGATAACAATGAATTCAAGATCGCAGTCGCTTTATTCGGCATCGGTAATATTGAATACGAGCTGAAAATGTTTGATTCCGCAGCAACACATTACAAACGTTGCGAAGTATTATTCCAGAAACTTGGGAAAAACCGCGAAGCCGTCGCTGCAATGATGACACGGGCAAAGATCATTTTCGACAAAGGCCTGTATTATGAATCGCTGCAATTATTACTGAGCTCGCAAAAAGATATTGAAGAGCTTAATGATTATTATCTCCTGGGATATTTTTACCAGCAAACCGGAGCGTGTTACCGTGAGCTTAAAAAACACGGACAGGCTTTGGAAAATCAGCATACTGCACTGGGACATTTCCGGAAAATCAAGGGAGAGTCAAACATACGTGACGTTTATCAGGATATTGCGAAGACTCATTTTGCCATTGGTAACATCGACAGCGCGTATCAATACCTGAGCATGTATGTGACTCTTAACGATTCTCTTTTTACTTTAGAGAAATCGGAAAAGATCGCGGAGATGCAGGCGCGTTTTGAAAGTGTGGAAAAAGACAAACAGCTGCTCAGGAATGACATCGTAATCCAGCAGCAGGCGAACCAGCAGATTTTGCTGGGCATCGGTCTGGGTATTATGCTTGTGCTGGCTATTATTGCCGGTTTAAGCTACCGCCGTAAGCGCCGCGATAATCTTATCATTGCGACCGAGAAGAGGAAGTCGGATGAATTGCTGCTTAATATTCTTCCGGTGGAAACTGCCGAAGAGCTCAAGCAATATGGCTCGGCAAAAGCGAGAAGCTTCGACATGGTGACTGTCATGTTCACCGATTTTAAAGACTTTACCGCGATGTCGGAAAAGCTTACGGCGGTGCAGCTGGTTACGGAGATCAATGAATGTTTCGTCGCGTTTGACCATATCATCGGGAAGTATGGTATTGAGAAGATCAAGACGATCGGCGACGCTTACATGGCTGCAGGCGGACTTCCTACTCCTACGAAAACGCATGCGCTGGATGTGGTGAATGCGGCGCTGGAGATCCAGGAATTCATCCGGGAGCAGAAAAAGAAAAAAGGTGATTCAGGTTTTGATATCCGCATCGGCATTCACAGCGGGCCGGTTGTGGCTGGAATTGTCGGGATAAAAAAATTCGCGTACGATATCTGGGGCGATACGGTGAATACGGCTTCACGGATGGAAAGCAGCGGCGTGGCAGGCAAGATCAATATTTCCGCTACGACTTATGAGCTTGTGAAAGATCATTTCCGTTGTGTGCCGAGGGGAAAAGTCAACGCCAAAGGAAAAGGACAGATCGACATGTATTTCCTGGGGGAATCCTCCGGCTCTTCTGCCGATTTTACTGCGGCTTCCGTTTATATTCTCGCGCGCCTGGCGAATGAACTTTCCACCGATTATTATTATCATAATATCGCGCATACGCTTGATGTGGTTGCTGCAACAGAACGGCTTGCAGTAAGTGAAGGAATTACTGATCCGGAAACATTGCTGCTTCTTAAGACCGCCGCGCTTTATCACGATACCGGTTTTCTGGAAGTGTATCCCGACAATGAATTGAACGGAGCGCGTATTGCCGCAGAGACTTTGCCTGAATTCGGATATTCGCAGGAACAGATCGAAATCATCAGCCGGCTGATTCTTGCTACAGTGCTTAAAGCTGTTCCTTCCACGCTTGAAGAAAGTATTGTAAAAGACGCAGATCTCGATTATCTCGGCCGCAACGATTATAAATTATTGTCGTTACGTCTTAAGCAGGAATGGGAACACCAGGGAATGCATAAAACGATGCCGGAATGGTATGAGCTGCAGATCAATTTTCTCTCAAGCCATCATTACTATACAATCAGCGCGCAGGATCAGCGGGAAGAGATGAAGCAAAAGCAATTAGAGGAAATTAAAAATACCGCGGATATGTGGTCTTCTTTTTAAATAGGGGTTTGTTGTTTGTTGTTTCTCGTTTGTTGTGTCTCGTTTGTTGTTTGTTGTTTCTCGTTTAATGGTTTTTATTTGAATCCGGATTGAACATTGTTCATGTCTGTTTGGCATTGAACATTCAATTAACAATGCCAAATGAGCAATGAACAAGTAAATAAAGAGAAGTAGTTTAGATAGAAAAGAAACCTTTTAAACCAGAAATCAGAAATCTTTCAAACCAGAAACTTTCCTAAAACATCACGGAAGAAACTCTCATCGTACCAATATGCGGATTGACACTCATCACAGGGATCTGCGATTCATTGGACATGATTTCCCGCTCTTCGGTTCCGTGCAAAAGTTCATGTACTCCACGTTCCTGCGAGTTTACGATTGCGATAAGATCGGCATCTACTGAAGCAGCATAAGTATTCAGCTGCTTTACAAAATCTTTTTTCTCTTTCGCATTTACAAGCTCAACATCAATACCGTTCTTCTTCATTTCGTTACGCGCATAAGCCGCATTACGGTCGACAGCATTTTTATGAAACTGATCACTTTCAAATTGCGAGAAGATGTACACTTTTGATTTAAAATAATTCGCCATCCGAATCGTGAGATCAAGCTTCTGCTTTGATTCTTTGGTCAGGTCCATAGGCAGCACGATACGTTTATATCCTTCGCGTTCATTTCTTTGCTGCACTATTATAAACGGCACGTTTGAATTCGTAATTACTTTCACCGCGTGACTTCCTGTAATATGCTGCATGCCTTTTACGCCATGTGTTCCCATGAAGATGAGCTTAGCTCCAAGCGTTTCGGCCACCCCACCGATATCCTCAAAAATATTTCCGTCTTTCACCACGCACTTTACAGGAAGATTATGCTTTGCAACAATGTCCGACGCGATGCTTTCGAGCTTTGTTTGTGCCTGCGCACGGTCTTTATCTTTTGCGATTACATGAAGCAATGCAAGTTCGCCATTGACCGCTTTGGCCACACAGATTGCATGATTAACTGCGCATTCGCCAACAGCTGTAAAATCTGTCGGAACAAGAAAAAGGTTTGTTGAGGTGCTCATATTTGTATTGCTATAGGGAGTATGAAGTATGAACAAATATATAGGAAAATGGCGAGGTGAAGCAAAATACGGCAGTGTCTCAGCTTGAATTTTTGAAGCCCTGAATTTCTAATCAGATTTAAAACGGGGATAAAATAATCGGCGCAATCTGCGTAATCGTGCTGCCATCGCGCCTGGTTACATCCTGACAGGCGCGGCAGAATAAGAATAATGCCTCTTACGTAAACGGGTCTTTGTCGCAATTACCTCCCGGAATTGTCGGTTTAACACATCGCGGATCTGATTGAAACGTTAGATCTTTGTAGCGTAATCAATTAATCATTCGTTAAGACTCAGGATAAATGGAAACGACAAACACAACCGCAATTACAATAGAGGCTACGATTAATGCACCGGTAGAAAAAGTCTGGAAATACTGGTCAGCGCCGGAACACATTATTAAATGGAACAGTGCATCTGATGACTGGCACACACCTCATGCTGAAAATGATTTAAGGACGGGTGGAAAATTCCTTTCAAGAATGGAAGCCAAAGACGGAAGTTTTGGTTTTGATTTCGGAGGAGTTTATGATAATGTAAAAACAAATGAGCTGATAGCTTACACCATGGGTGATGGCAGAAAAGCGAAAGTAATTTTCAGCGGTGAAGGCAATACAACTAAAGTGACGACAACTTTTGACGCGGAAAAAGAAAACCCGGTTGAAATGCAGCGCGGCGGATGGCAGGCGATCCTTGACAATTTCAAGAAGTACACGGAAGAGAATTAATTTTCCCTTTTGTGCGGCCTGGTGGCGAATGTGTTTGAATAAACGCTTAATCCAGCACTGCGTTTTTTACGTCCGGCTCTTCTTCCGGCAAAGTGAAATAAAATGACGATCCGGATCCTTCTATGCTTTCCACCCAGATCTCGCCGCTGTTTTTTTCCAGGAAGCCTTTCACGAGCAGCAAGCCGATTCCTGCACCTTTATTTTCCTTGCGTGCTTTTGAAAGTACATTCATCTGCGGAGTGAAAAGCTTTTCCTGTATTTCTTTCGTCATCCCGATACCGGTGTCTTTTATTTCGACAATAATTTTTCCGTCTTCTTTCTTCGCAGTCACCGTGATTTTGCCTCCTTTATTGGAATGCTTTATTGCATTGGAAACAATATTCTGCAACACCGAAAGCAGCATTTTACCATCAGCAAAGACACTTGTATTTTCTTCAATCTCGTTATGAAGATTGATTGCATTTATTGCTGCAGTTTCATTTAAAGCATCAAAAACCTTTTGCACGTAATGAACGAGCTCAATCTTTGACGGAGAAAATGCTTCGGAGGCATATTTTATCCTTGCCCATTCCACTAAATAATCGAGCATAGCCAGCTCGTTTGTTGTGGAAGTGTAAAGGAGCTCGAGCATTTCTTTCAGATCATCATGACTCATTTTGCTGAAATGCGAACGCAGGTAATCGGCTGTGCTGATAATTCCTGCCAAAGGACTTCTCAAATCATGGGAAAGGATCGCCAGAACACTTTCCTTATGTGTATTGAGCTCTTCAAGCTCTCTTACATAATTCTTAATCGCATCTTCAGATTTTTTCCTGTCCGTGAGATCGCGCAGGATCTTTACATAGCCAAGCAATTCGCCATCGATTCCTGTGAAGGGAAAAACAAGCCCGTGAGCGTAAAATAAGGTTTTGTTTTTACAGATATGCCAGCGGTTATCTACAGCCCTGCCGCTTTTCAGGGAAGTATCTATTTCATTTTTCGGAACGCCATTGTCAATATCTTCCTGTGTAAAAATGATGCTGAAATGTTTCCCGATAATTTCGTCTGTTTCATACCCGAATATTTTCACCGCACCAGAGCTCCAGCTGTTGATCAGTAAATCTTTATCTACAGTAAAAACAGAATAATCCTGCAGGCTGTCGAGAATCTGGCTGTAAAATTCTGCAGTTGGGATGTAATGGTGTTTGAGGATCCTGGTGCCTTCTTGCTCTTTGCTCATTTTTTCTTTGAGGATAAAATAATCAATACGGGGATGCATACAAGGTACGGAATTTTAAGCGTGTTCTTACCTTAATTACATTGCCCGCAGGTACTAAAATAATTTGCCGCAAGCTGAGCTGCTTCCTTTTTGAGCACGTTGTTTTATTTTAAAACGTGTGCATATTATCTTTTAGTAAAATTATCTGGGGTACTTTTCTGTAAAAAAACATCATGATCTCGCATTCACCATGATCATTCAAAAAGAGGAATTATTCTCCGAATTTTTTATTTGTCCAGCTTCTTCCATCTGATAATCTGATAAACAATATACCATCTTTCCGGCTCACATATAATTCGCTGCATAAGTGATGGATTTTATCAGAAGGTTTCTGTTTGTATTGATAATGAAATACATTTTCACTCCATTTACCATTGAACAAAATAGAATCAGAAAATTTTGAAGTAAGCGTATCAAATAAAAAAATATCATCAGTTAAATATGGCCCGAGGCCATGAATTATGGAAATACATACACTTACAGAATCATTCACAACGCCAGGTTTTTCTAATTTAAAACGAGAACCATTCATTGTATCCTTTTCAAATAAAATTCTGATGTCGAGATCGCCCAGTCTAAAATCCAGATTACCATTTATTGCCAGATAACTGTAGCACTTTCCTTTTATTTCAATATCAACAGGGCTCCCATGGAAGCTACGTGGCGCTCCTATTGGTTTATAACCGGATAATTTAAGTGTATCAAATAGGCTATCGTTACTCATAAAAATATCCTGGCCGTCTTCCTGGAATGTTATCCATTCCATTTCCTCTTCATAAGCCTTTGGATATATTTCGGGGCAGGAGGTAAAGCACGACTGTAAACTAAAAGAAAGAGTTAAAAATAAAATAATTGGGAAGAAGAATCTTTGTTTGGATTTCATTTGCACAAATCGAATGAGACTTTACTTAAAGGACTTTAAAACACTACTGCTTCTTGATTGCTATGCTACACGGTTTGTTTTGCCGTTTTGGTAAAATTAACCTGGAATGTTTTCGCGTTTTCATTCAGTTTTTTCGCATCCATATAACGTTGGTGAAATGATTGGCTGAGAACTGACTGGCTGTACATATCAAATTTCATGGTTGAGGTATGCGACCCGGTTTCTGCGGTCATTACATCATTGCCGCTTTTGGCAATTACAGTGCCCCAATGAAAATTGAAATGACTTTTGCCAAATTGCGGATCGTTGGGATCATTAACAATAATATATGCCTGCCCGATTCCCGGCGCAGGCTGCGAAGCTATGGTTTCCTGAAAAAGCGTATTCGGATTCGCCCGGGGAATCGGACCACCCTGAATATTTACAGTTTCTTTTCCGGCGATCTCCTTTTTCCGGTCAAACAAAGCAATTCTTCGCATGAGGTTATCCGCATAACCACCGCAATCACTGTCATAAGTCGTGCTAATTTTGTACGCACCGTAATCCTCTACCTTATTTACCAGGTTCAACACCGGTTCCGCCAAAGCAACAGATTGCTTCGCTAAAAACTCATCACTTCCAGCTGTTCTCACGGCCATAGCGTCATCATCGGAAACCAGGTGAGCCTCCTGTGCAATATTCCCTGTTTTAAAAAGCTGGACTGTTTTCTGACTGGGCTGAGTTGTTTGCCACCCGGAAACTGACGGACAAGCCACCGCATTGCTTTTCCCATTTTCATGTGCAACAGAGCGGCTTTCTTTTTCGGCGGAATGGATGGTGCGGCTTTGCATAATTCAAAGGAAAATTAGCAGAAAAAAGAGAGCGGGTCAAGTGTGTTGTGTTTGATGTTGTGAACAATTATCGGGGGCGATTATTCGAAAAATTAATTCAAAATCCAGCTTTTGATGGAGCAATAGATTTTGCGATTGAAATTGATAAAATCATTGCATTATGAAAATAATAGTTTGTGAAGATAAAGTTGGTTTACAATTACAACATTGGCTGCACATCTGCATACACTAAATGTGAAAAGAGGTATAAACAGATCCACATTACTTTTTTCCATTTTAGTGCGAATCAGAATCAGGAATGCAAAAAGCGCCTTTTTTCAAATTTATTCTTCAATTTTTTTTTAATACAAAGTGCGCGCTGGTTTAGTCGAATTTCTGCAAGATCTTAAGTAGACGGGAATAATAATAGAGGGAAGCAATGTGTGACTTTTTTGCGCCTTAACCGTTATTGCATTTGTAGAAAATTTTCTACACGCTCCCACGTGCTTGATCAACTGTTGAAACGTGCATATTTTTAAATCAATAGTTCACAAATGCAAAGCGGGCACTTTAACATGCATTATTCCTTAATAAATAAGATGGGAATGTTTTTTGCTCTATAATCCTTACGGCTTTAAATAATCTGAAAGAGTAAGCGTATAATTCTACCGGCTTGATGTTTAAAAATACACTATATAAGCTTACTCATTGGGAAGCCTGGGATTGGCGCATAAAATATATTCCATTGATCCCATCCTGGATCTGGTATTGCATCCGGTCAGGTTCTTTCTGGTTCTTTACGCCATCAAATCCTTCATTGAAGTTCGGAGGATTAGATGGAATAAGTAAAAAAGATATCTACGATCAGCTACCGCCGGATCTTTATCCTAAAAGTATTTTCGTTTCAAAAAATTTGCTGTTTGATGAAGTAGAAAAACTTTTTATTTCAAATACCTTTATCTACCCCGTTGCTGTAAAACCGGAAATAGGAAGAATGGGTTTTATGTTTCGGCGGATCGAAACCGTAACTGATCTGAAACTTTACCATGAAAAAATGCCGGTGAATTATATTTTACAGGAGTTCATCCATTACCCGCTTGAAGTCAGCGTATTTTATTATCGTTTCCCCGGGGAAAACAAAGGAACCATTACAGGATTTATAAAAAAAGAATCGCTCCGGGTAGTTGGAGATGGCAAGTCTTCACTGATTGAGCTGATGGCTTGTTCGCCGCGCGCCCTTCTACGGATGAAAGAAATGAGATTGAAGCACAGGGATAAGCTGAATGATATAATTCCGGAAGGGGAAATATTTCATTTATCCCACGCTTTAAACCTTAGCCGTGGCGGAAGGCTTGTGAGCCTTGAACATGAGAAAGATGAAAAGCTTTTAAAATTATTCGATGAGCTGAGCAAGTATTCCAAACACTTTTATTATGGACGCTATGATATTAAATGCGCATCAGTAGAAGACCTGAAGAATGGAAAGAACTTTTCTATACTGGAGTATAATGGAAGCGGCGCTGAACCGCATCATGTTTATGGAAATGGAAACACGTTGGTGGCTGCCTGCCGGATTCTTTTGCAGCACTGGAATGTGCTGTATAGAATTTCCAAATACAATTATAAAAATGGCATTAGCTACTGGAAATGGGGCGTTGGCTGGAAGTTTTTTAAAGACGCAAATAATCACGTCAGGCTGCTAAAACAACTGGATGCAAAATTTCCAGTAACCTGAAACTGGTTTAATAAAACGATTTGGAACAAGATCATATAATCGACGACTATTATGCTTTCCTGGAGGAGAAAGCATATCCATGCGTTGGCGCTAAAACTGCTGTCACAAAGCAACAATTAAAATGCATGGTTGCAGGTCATATGGCTTGCCCTAACGATGACCTGGATATTTTACAATTCCTGTACAGTTTTGTTGAAGAGTACCGGAATTCAACCCTGCTTTTTCATAGCGCAACAGTGATCTTTAAGTCGCCTGAGAGTCATAACGAAGAAATGTTTGAAAGTTTATTATGGCAAAGATTACAGGCGCTTGCTGATCTTGATGCAGAAAATTATTCTTATGACAGGCGTGTGAGCAATGATCCGGTAAATTCCTTTTTTAGCTTTAGCCTCAAAGAAGAAGCATTTTTTATTCTCGGACTTCACCCGGCCAGCAGCAGAACGGCGCGTCAATTTAAATATCCGGCTTTGGTATTTAATCCTCATGCCCAATTTGAAGCACTCAGGGAAACAGATCGGTATGAACGCCTTAAAAACATTATCCGTAAACGTGATGAAGAATATTCCGGTTCAGTGAATCCGATGCTGGAGGATTTTGGTGAGTCCTCTGAAGTATATCAATACAGCGGACGCAAATATGATAAACAGTGGCAATGTCCTTTTAAACCAAACCATGGATCAGATAAATATAATTCCTAAATGCAGCGGCGTTTCTTTTATACTAAAGAAAGGACAACGCCTTAAAGTGATCGACCTTGAAGGAGAACAGGTTTCAGATTTTGTCTGTTATAATCTTAATGACAAAGCAGAATATTTATCCTCAGGAAGAACAATTGATTATTCAGAAACAATTTTTCTTACAAAAGGACATTCCTTTTATTCCAACCGGAGTAAAGTAATGTTCAGGATCATCGAGGACACTGTAGGTCGTCATGATTTTCTATTAACTCCCTGCAGCGCCGAAATGTTCCGCATCATTTACGGCCATACCGAACCTCATCGCGGTTGTTTTGGTAATCTTGCTGCCGCATTAAAAAAGCACCGGATAAAACCGGATAACATTCCGACCTGTTTTAATATATTTATGCATGTCCAGGTAAATGGTGAAACCGGGAAGATTGCTGTTTTGCCTCCAAAGAGCAAACCCGGCGATCATATTATCATCGAAGCGGAAATGGATTTGATCGTAGGGCTGACCGCATGCTCTGCCGGAATGTCGAACAATTTTTCTTTTAAGCCCATTGGGTATAGTGTGGGGGATGGTAAAAGGCAAACAAAACACTGACCAGCTAAAAATTTGGTGACTCCAATAAGGATGCCCAGGCAGACCCCGACGTGGAAGTGTGAAATTGCTCTCCCGATTTATTTAAACAAACAGGCTTTTCCCGAATTGTGTGCCTCGACCCTTACCTCTAACGCACCGGCACTTCAATAATAGTCACTGCTATCCTTTTGACTTTTTAAAACATAAGCGTAAAACATTTCTTTCGGGATTTATTTAAACAAAAGAACACCATCTGGTCAGGATGGTGTTCTTAGCAAATATTTGGCGGAGAGGGTGGGATTCGAACCCACGTTACCTTTCGGTAAACACACTTTCCAAGCGTGCTCGTTCGGCCACTCTGACACCTCTCCAATTGTATCTGTTTTCCGAAGGAGCGCAAAGATACAAATACCAGCGGCCTTGGCAAGCGTGGCGCTAAATTTCTGTAATACGCCGCTTGCGCTGAAATGCGGGCCTTAAAATTGCAAAAAACAAGTAATGCTCTCACCAAGGCTTAGTAACTTTGCACTGCTGTTTCAGCCTTTGAGCTAACTAAGAGATATAGCCTTTATTTATGGACCACACGAATCATTTAAGCGCCGACGAAAACCAGGAAATTGAAACGCTTTACAAGCAATACCAGCGGGATCCGGAAAGAGTGGACGACAACTGGCGCATTTTCTTCGAAGGAGTCGAATTCGCACAGCTGAAAAAAAATTCATCTGCCGGCACTTCAAAATCTACTTCTTCAAAACCAAACGGCAATGATGTAGACCTCTGCCACGATGTGAAGCTGGAATTTAAAGTGGTCAATCTTATTAACGGATACCGTAACCGCGGGCATTTGTTTACAAAAACAAATCCTGTAAGAGAACGTCGTAAATATACGCCTACGCTCGATCTTGAAAATTTCGAGCTGGATGAATCGCACCTCGATATTACTTTTAATGCGGGTAATATTATCGGGCTGGGCAATGCTAAATTAAAAGACATTATCGCGCACCTCGAGGCTACGTATTGCGGAAGCATCGGCGCGGAATACAAATACGTCCGCCGACCGGAAATTATTACCTGGCTCGAGCAGAAAATGGAACGCTCTGCCAACTCCAAAGAATTTTCAATCGACGAAAAAAAACGCATCCTCAAAAAGCTGAATGAAGCTGTCGCGTTTGAAAATTTTATTCATACAAAATATGTCGGGCAGAAAAGCTTTTCTCTTGCCGGGATTGAAGCGTTGATCCCTGCGCTTGATGCTGTCATCGAATATGGCGCTGAGCTGGGCATTAAAGAATTCGTCATGGGCATGGCGCATCGTGGCCGTTTAAATGTGCTGGCGAATATCATGGGAAAATCGTACGAAGAAATTTTCACTGAATTTGAAGCGCTGGATTATGATGAAGATGATTCTTTTGCGGGTGATGTAAAGTATCATTTGGGCTTTTCCAGCCAAACGACCACCTCGGCCGGAAAAGAAATTCATCTCAGCATGGCGCCAAACCCTTCGCATCTTGAAGCTGTCGATCCCGTAGTGCAGGGAATAGTGCGTTCACGCATCGACAATACAGACGCGAATGAAAATGGCATCATACCAATCCTCATTCACGGCGACGCGGCGATCGCAGGACAAGGCGTCGTGTATGAAGTGATCCAGATGTCGCAGTTGCGCGGATTTAAAACCGGCGGCACAATTCATCTTGTGCTGAATAACCAGATCGGCTTCACCACTTCGTATGTGGATGCACGTTCTTCCACTTATTGCACCGATGTTGCGAAAGTTACTTTGTCGCCGGTTTTCCATGTGAATGGCGACGATGTGGAAGCTCTCATTTATACGATCAACATGGCGATGGAATTCCGTCAGCGTTTTCACCGTGATGTATTCATTGACATTCTCGGCTATCGTAAATACGGGCACAATGAAAATGATGAACCGCGTTTTACACAGCCGATCTTATACAAAGCGATTGCCGCGCATCCGAATCTTCGTGATATTTATTCCAAAAAATTATTGGAGCAGGGAGAGATTGAAAGCAATCTCGTGAAAGAAATGGAAGCTGAGTTCAAAGCATTCCTCCAGAAAAATCTTGAAACGGCGAAACAGGCGAAAACACTTCCTGAAATGCACCCGCCCGAATACCATAAGGGAACATGGAAAGGTTTGCGCTTTGCAACCAGAAAGGATTTTGATGCTTCACCCGAAACCGGCGTAGACAGAAACCTGCTCACTGAAATCGGTTTAAAAATAAGCGCGCTGCCGGAAGGGAAAAAATTCTTTGACAAAACTGTCCGCCTTTTCGCCGACCGTAAAAAAATGATGGAGTCGGGCGAAAAAATAAACTGGGCAATGGCCGAATTGCTTGCATACGGAAGCCTGGTGCAGGAAGGTTTCCCGGTCTGGTTCTCGGGGCAGGATGTGGAACGCGGAACTTTTTCGCACCGCCATGCAGTTATTCCGGTTGAAGAAAGTGAAGAGCAATACACTCCGCTGAATACGATTTCAAAAGAACAAGCGCCTTTTTACATTTACAACAGCCTGCTCAGTGAATTCGCTGTTGTCGGCTTCCAATACGGCTATGCTTTATCATCTCCGAATACACTTGTCATCTGGGAGGCCCAGTTTGGCGATTTTGTGAATGGCGCGCAGGTCATCATCGATCAATACCTGAGCAGCTCGGAGGATAAGTGGAAACAAATGGCCGGGCTTGTGATGCTGCTGCCTCATGGATACGAAGGCCAGGGCGCGGAACATTCCAGCGCGAGGCTCGAGCGTTTCCTGCAATTGTGTGCAGAAGATAATATGCAGGTGGTGAATTGCACCACGCCGGCAAATTTTTTCCATGTGCTGAGAAGACAACTGAAAAGAGAATTCCGCAAACCGCTTATTGTGATGACGCCGAAAAGTCTGCTGCGTCATCCGCGATGCATTTCACCACTCGATGATCTTGCCACAGGAAACTTTAAGGAAATTATTGACGATGCTTCTGCTGACCCCGACAAAATTTCGAAAGTTGTTTTCTGCTCTGGCAAATTGTACTACGAATTGCTTGAAGAAAAAGAAAAGCAATCAAATGACACAATCGCTTTTGTAAGAATAGAACAGCTCTACCCTTTTCCTGCAAAACAGTTCCAGCAGGTAATTACCAAATATAAACGGGCAAAGAAATTTGTCTGGGCACAGGAAGAACCTGAAAATATGGGCGCGTGGTCCTATGTTTTGCGGGTGGCCAAAAATATTTTCCTGCATTTGGTTTCACGGATCGAGAGCGCGAGCGCGGCCACAGGTTCGCATTATGCGCATGAAAGGGAACAGAAAATACTGATTGGAGAAGTCTTTAAAAGCTGAATTGGAAATAATGGGTAATTATTTCCACACTTTATCCATAAGCTAATTTATACAAGACTACACGGGTGAGCACATTAGCTTATGGATTGAAATTTGCTCACACTAAGCAATGCGCAAGTTTTTCAAACAATCAAACAAAACAGACAAGAAAAGTAAAGCCCCGAGGTGGAGAAGATGGGTCATCTGGCTGTTGGTGATTTTTATCGCAATTCCTGCTTTGATCATTATTTTCATTTCTCCAATCACCAAATATGTTGTTGAGAAGTACGATGTAAAATATATCGGCCGGGAAATTACAATGGATTGGGCCTATGTAAATCCCTTCACTGGGTATTTGCATTTTGACAATTTCAAGGTTTATGAAAACAAAAGCGACAGCCTTTTTCTTTCAACTGATGGCCTGAGCGCCCATTTTTCTGCCCGGAAATTTTTCTCAAAAGACTACGAGATCAGAGGCATTGAGATGGAGAAACCCCACATCACCATCGTCATGACCGAAAAAAAAATAAACCTGGATGATATTATACAAAAATTCGCCGGTGATACTATCGGTCCGAAAAAAGAAGGAGTTCATTTCAGTATCAATTCAATAATAATCAACGATGGTGTTTTTCGCTACCGCGAGAATACGATGCCAATTGATTATTACATCAAAGAAGTAAACATTCAATGCTCGGGCTTAAGATGGAATACGGATTCGATAGCAGGAAGTTTTTCTTTTGTTCCCGGAATTGGAAACGGAAAGATGAAAGGTCACATCAATCTTGATTACAAGACCTTGAATTATGAGCTAAAAACAGTGGTTGAAAATTTCAACCTTGATTTTATCGGCCAATATTTTAAGGCGATTGCGAATTACGGTTCTTTCGCTGCAAACCTGGATGCTGATATTCATGCAACCGGAAATTTCAAAAGAGCTGAAGATCTTGTGGCGAAAGGATTATTCCAGCTGAGTGATTTCCATTTTGGAAAAGATACGAGTGAAGATTATTGCTCCTTCGACAAGTTTGTAGTGCAGATCAATGAGCTGAGTCCGAAAAATCATAAATATATGTTTGATTCGCTGATCCTTTACAGCCCGTTTTTCAAATACGAACGCTATGATCATCTCGACAATGTGCAGACCATGTTTGGCCAGAAGGGAGCAAATCTTACAGCAGCTAATGCCAACCCTGCGAAGTTTAACCTTGTAATCGAGATCGGTAATTATGTAAAATTATTATCGCGAAACTTTTTCGCAAGCTATTACCAGGTAAAACGACTTGCAGTTTATAACGGCAACCTGATTTACAACGACTATACGCTGGACGAGAAATTTTCCATTGCAGCAAACCCAATGAATATTATCGCGGATTCTATTGATAAAAATCACCCGCGTGTGAAGCTTAATTTCGAATCAGGAATCATGCCTTATGGTCATTTAAAGCTGGACCTGAGCATTAATCCGAAAGACAGCACTGATTTTGATCTTAGCTATCACTTCGACAAGTTTGCTGTGCCCATGCTGAATCCTTTTATCATAAAATATACTTCGTTTGCAACAGATCGTGGTGCAATCGAGCTGAGCGGAAACTGGCATGTGCGCAACAGTATCATTTCAAGCAACAATCATCTTATTATCCTGGATCCACGAATCGCCTTCCGTGTTAGAAACGAAGATTCAAAATATGTTCCGCTGCGATTGATCATGGCTTTTGTAAGAGAGAGCGGGAATGTGATCGATTATGAAATTCCGATACAAGGCAATCTTAAAGATCCGAAATTCAAATTGATGGATGTAATCACAGATGTCATCGCGAATATTTTCATTAAACCTGTTACTACGCCTTACAGGATACAGGTAAAGCGTACAGAAGAAAAAATTGAAAAATCAATTTCGCTGCGCTGGTATTTTACACAAAGCCGCCTGGAAGAATCGCAGGAGAAGTTTGTAAAAAAAATGGCGGAATTTCTTAAAGACAATCCTGATGCTACAATAACTGTGGCGCCTGTTAATTATGAAATCAAAGAAAAAGAATCGATTTTATTATTTGAAGCAAAAAAGCAATATTACATCCACCAGCACAAAATAACGGCAGCAAACTTCACGGAAGATGATTCGGTGGAGGTGGAATATCTTTCTATTAAAGATTCTGGTTTTGTTAAATATCTGAACAGGCATGTCACCGACTCTTTGGTATTTACCATCCAGGGAAAATGCGCCTTCATTGTCAGCAACAATCTCGTAAATACGCGTTATAATCAACTGCAGGAGCGTAGAAAAAAAGAGTTCATGTTCTATTTTAAAGAAAACGGGACTAATTCACGGGTGAAATTCAAGGCCGGCGAAAGCAGCATTCCTATTAATGGATTCTCTCATTTCAAAATAGAGTATAAAGGGGAACTTCCGAGATCGCTTGAAAAAGCATATGACGAGCTCAGCACGCTCAATGGCGAAAATCCAAGACGCAAATATCTTCGCCTGAGAACAAAATACAACCGGATGCTGGAACGCAAGCTCAGGAAAGAAAATTAACATTTCGTTTCGCTTTATCATCGCGGGTCTAACTGCGGCCGTTACCAACAATCACATTCAAGCTGCTATTCAACGATAAAATAGTTCATTGGAACGAATTGCATTTTTGCGGATCAATAACGGCAGTGATTTTGCAGTGTTTTAGTGAAAATAGTATTCACTAAAACGAATCCATCATGAAATCTTATTTTGCAATTGCATTGTTCCTGTGTACCACATTGACAATGCGCGCGCAAAGTGATTCATTGGGATTACCCGGAGATGATCTTGATTTGTGCGGAGTGCTTGAACTGTTTAAAGCATCCAGATCGCCGGATGATTTTGAAAAAGCGCTGAATAAAAAAGACACTAAAATAAACAACCTTGACCTGAATGCCGACGGCAAAGTGGATTACCTGCGTGTGATCGATAATTCAAAAGGTGATGCACACGCTCTTGTTATCAGGGCTGTGATCAGCAAAACGGAATCGCAGGATGTGGCAGTTATAGAGCTGGAAAAGAAAGGTGAGAAAAACGCTCAGCTGCAGATCGTGGGTGATCAAGAGCTATATGGAAAAGATTACATCATCGAGCCTAAAGCTGAAAAGAAAACAACAGATTCCGATGGCTATTGGAAAAATTTATCGCCACAGTTTGTGATCGTGAATGTCTGGTACTGGCCTTGTGTTTCTTACATGTGGTATCCTGATTATGTAGTGTGGGTATCGCCATGGTATTGGGGATATTATCCGGGCTGGTATTATCCATGGGCGCCAATGCCTTATTACATGTATTACCAGCACGTTCATATGTATCATGATTATTATTACTGGACAAATGATTACAGAATGACAGAAGCGCATAACGTTTACCAGCCGCGCCGCGTTGCATCAGGCACTGTGCATCAGCGCAACGCACCAGCGCATGAACGTGTTGCTCAAAGTGAAAAAACAGAGCCACGAAAAGCAAACGGCCAGAGTCCTGTTCCTGCAAGACGCCCTACCGCAGGTAAAGGTGACACGCCACGACAGCAGGATGCAACTCCTGCACCACGCAAATCAGATGCGTCTCCGGCACCACAAAGGCAGCGTGACCAGGCAACACCACGACCGCAAAGACATCCTGATGTGCAGCCGCCACGCCAGTCACCATCACCCCGCACAACACCTTCACGTTCGCCACAGCCATCTTCAAGGCCACGCCCGCGATAAACTGATTCTACAAAACAATTATTCGAAAACAGTTCTTCAAACCGGGGAGCAGTTTTCCTCATTTACTGCAGATCCAAAGTTGCCCTTCAAACAGTCCTGTCATTTATTCATTCCAACGATAGATTTATTCAATGGAACGAATAAGATATTGCCGCACATAACGTAGCACTAAATTTGATTTACAATTTATGATTATAAAGAGGAACAGTAAAATTTGCAGAAACAGTACAAGCGGATTATATCTCTATTCAATGGTCAGACTTGCATGTCACTTTTAATTAAACTAAATCCACACATACACACGCTATGAAATCCAAATTTAAATTTTCGATCCTGATGTTGCTGTTCGCCGCGTTTACAATTACCGGCTTTGAATCCTGCAAAAAATATCCCGAAGGCCCGGCCTTCAGCCTGCGCACAAGAACGCAACGTGTAGCGAATACATGGAAGGTTGAAAATTACAAAGTCAACGGAACTGATTATACGTCGCTTGTTGCGGATTATACCGAAACATATTCAAAAGACGGCAATTATTCTTATTCATGGGGAAGTTTTGCCGGAACAGGCACATGGTCTTTTGAAAATAGTGATGAAGAGATTCAATTGACAGGCATTTCAAATCAATCATCCTACAGAATGATTATTCTCAAGCTTGAAGAAAAAACATTCTGGTATTATTACATGGATGGTAGCGATCGGAAAGAATTTCATATGGTTCAACGCTAAACTTAATGGGAAAGATGCATGATCCTGAACAACCTAAAAAAGGTAAGGGTAAAGACAGAAAGTCGATTACCCCTGATCCGACATCAGGAAAGGATAAAAACAACGATCATTCCGGAACTGATACAGATGCTGATAAAACAGAAACTGAGGATGAGAAGCCTCAGCGTTATGACAAGCCAAAGCGTGAAGTAGATCCGGATACAACGGAAATTGATACTGACGCGGATAAAACAAAACCAAAGAACACTAAATCAACTAAAAAGAATAATCATGGCTCTATCGAATAAAAAAATGATCGGCGCACTGCTGGTAGCTGTCGCTGCCGGTGCAACAATTGGCTTGCTGGTTGCGCCTGATAAAGGAAAAGACACACGTAAGAAGATGGCAGACAAAGCCGACGATCTTTCCGATAAGTTCAAGAAGAAATTCACTGACCTTGTTGATGAACTGAAATGTGAATATGAAGGAATAAAAGAAAAGGCAAAAGATTATTCTGAAACAGGAAGATCATAACATCATGAAGTAATTCCCGACCGGGATATTCATCATATATTAGAGTCGGGAAGGCAGTATCCCGGCTCTTTTTTTAACGACTACATAACATCAAACGCCACTATGCAGATCACAAGTAAGCTTCCCAATTATGCCAGGCTGGCCTTTATTCTTCTCAGCATAACGCTGATCCTGCTGCTACTTTACCTGGGACAGCACATTCTTGTTCCTATTCTGATGTCGTTGCTGTTTGCCATTCTGTTGCGCCCCGTTGTGCGGTTCATGAATGTAAAAATGAAATTTCCACACGTGATAGCGGTTCTGATCGCGGTGGTCATTTTTGTACTGCTCATTGCAAGCATTGTGCTTTTCGTCTCGAACCAGATTGGCGCTATCTCATCGGAATGGGAAACTATCAAGTCAAATCTTGAGATTCACTACCATCATTTACAGAAATGGGCGAAGCAAACCTTAAACATCAGCTATAAAGAACAGGAAAATTATATCAAACAAGCGACCAACAATTCGATTACGGGTGATGGGGCTATTGTGGGAAATACGCTCAGCAATTTTACTGACGTGCTGTTCAGCGCACTGCTCATTCCGTTTTATACATTTCTTATTTTGTTGTACCGTAATCTTTTCATGCGTTTTCTTTCGAAGCTGGTGAAACATGAGAACCAGGGAAAACTACAGGAGATCCTTCTCAACATCAAAATCGCGGTGCATAGCTTCCTTGTCGGATTGCTTTTCGAAATGGGAATCGTGACAGCGCTTACCACCGTTGGCTATATGATTATCGGAGTTCCCTATGCGTTGCTCCTCGGGGTAATCACCGGCCTTCTGAACCTGATTCCCTATATAGGAATTCTCATTGCAGGTGTGCTCAGTATCATTGCCACACTTACAATCTCAACAGATTTTTCAAACGTGCTCGGTGTGGTCATCATCAATGTCATTGTTCAGCTCATCGATAACAATCTCATTGTGCCGCTTGTCGTAAGTTCAAAGGTCCGTATCAACGCGATCATCTCGGTTATTGCAATCGTTATTGGCGGCGCGGTAGCGGGAGTCGCAGGAATGTTCCTTGCGATTCCGATCCTTGCGATCATCAAAGTTATTTTTGACCGCATTGAAACATTGGAACCGTGGGGCTATCTAATCGGTGATGATCTTCCGAAAACATTTGAATTCGCCAAGCTTAAATTTCCGTCGTTTGACGCAGGAAATAACAATGAGCACAGTGTGGATCCACCAAAAGAAAACACCTCAGACAAGCTTTAAATTTTATCATTTACCAAAATAAAAATATGAAACCTGATATTGGCATTGCACAAAACAACCTGAAACAAATTAATGAAATGCTTTCTGTTGTGTTGTCAAATGAAACAGTACTGTACATTAAAACAAGAAAGTTTCATTGGAATATTTCAGGCGAGAGCTTTATGGAGCTGCATCGTTTGTTTGAAGAACATTATAAAGAAATTGAAATTATCATTGACGAAGTGGCTGAACGTATCGGTAAGCTGGGTGGAAAAACAATCGGCACCATGTCAGAATTTTCTAAATACACATCGCTGAAGGAATACCCGGGGAAATATCCCGAATCTAAAGAAATGATCAAAGAGTTGCTCAAAGATCATGAAACCGTTATCCGTGAATTGCGAAAAGCGCAGGATGAATGCGGTGAAAAATTAAAAGACGCGGGAACAGCCGACTTCCTGACTGGCATTATGGAATCGCATGAATCCATCGCGTGGGTGCTTCGACGTTACCTGAATTAATCAGATAGTTATATGTCGCCCGAAGAAAAAACAAAAGATAAAAGTGTAAAAGTGCCTGCGAAAGACGCATCTGCAGGCGGCGGCAAAAATGTGTTCCGCACTTTTTTTACGGAGATGACAGCCTTGAGCAGGTTCACAGGCC
>JALYQL010000238.1 GCA_030855855.1 Bacteroidota bacterium
ATTCAGACCGGGCAGTTTTTGCCTGGGGCCGACAAAACCGTGGTGTTGCCTTTACCGAAGACGCCACGTAATGCGGATTTTATGTTAACCGTAACATTAGCAGGCCGGTCTCCTGAAGGTTGTATAGACATACTAAAAATGGATGTCGGGATTTCAGCGATGCGTGGTAAGCCTTTGCGCACAATTGAGATTATTGATAACTATTCGAAGGTGGTTCCACTTATTATAGATAAGCTGGATCCGGCAATTAAAAAAGCAATTGATCCGATAGTATTTACGGATTTAAAAACGTTGCTTGTTGTAGCGGATAGCCAGGTTGATAATGCAGTTGCACTTGAGGTTATTAACAAAGGAGGATTTGATAAATCAATTGGCGAATTAGGAGCAAACATCAGAAGTCTGATGCCAGCGAACGGGTTTCCTCAAGACGATGCTTATTTTGAAATCATATTTACAACTTCCATTATTACTTATTGTTTGCTTGCGCTCCGCGGATCTGACGCCGATAAAAAGGTGCCGGTAATGGCCGCGACGCTGGCCACTGTTCTTGTAGCAATTGAAAGTCTGATAAATGCACGTTACGCAGCGCCACCGCTTCTTGTGAGGGAATTTGACAGCGTAGAGCCGGAAGTTTTCGATCGCGTTGAATTGAAGAAAGCATTTAATAACATTGAATTTATGCTTGAAGGGAAGAATTAAAATGAATAAGCCGGTATGAACAAACATGTCATCAATAAGCAGATCATAGACCTGAAAGTAAATTCGGAAGAAAATGCTTTCGGGTTGCAGCAGCAGGTGCGTGATGCTTATATGAATAATGTGTTGCCGCTCATCAGTGATGTACTGGATGAGTTTGCCGGTCCGGATGAAGTGCTACGCATTGACAGGCTTGAATTGGATTTTGGCATTCTGAAGTCTGATCAATTAGAACAGCAGATGAAAGAGCGGGTGCGTGAAGCGCTTTTAAAACAATTGCCGGGCCTGAGGCAAAAAAAACAGGAAACAGGAAAGCTTGATTTTTCCATAATAGAAACTGTTGCGGAGGGAAAAAGAACGCGGGCGGAAGTGATGAGCAACAGTTTTTCGCAACGGGAATTGCTTTCGGCTTATTTTGAAACCGGCGTTTTACCCTGGTGGGCGACAGATGAAATAGAAGCGCCAGATATTGATGAGATCATTGTCAGCTTGTTTGATAAAGAGCCTGTCACAACATTACAATGGCTGCAGCAGCTGGCAGTAAAATCTCCGTGGGCCATCCGCCGGGTGGTCATGCAAGTTGATAAAAGTACCCGCAAAATTATTCTTGCTGCGTTCTCTGATAAAATAATCAGCACCATACAGGAATTAACAAAACAACTCCAGCTGATCCAAAACGGAGTCAGTCACTATCCATGGCAAAATGACCAGGGCGACGCTGTGCTTTTTTCCGCGCTGATCCTTCCTCAGGAAATAGCACACTCAGGTCCGCAAAAATCAAATCGTGAGATATTAGAGATGCTTATCAGCCGGCTTGCAATAGTTTATACTGCCGATCAGCAGGTGATTGAAAAACAACTGTACGCAGCGACATTATCCGGAATTATTTCTTCACGCCATCAGGCTGCAACAGCTCCTGACATGACGGAATATTTTATGGATTGGGAAAAGAAAAATCCTGAAGCTGCCAGATTTGTTACAGGCAGCACTATTCCGGCGCTAGAGATTCTTTCTGAAAATGATCAGTTGAGCATCAGTGAGCTGGCAGATGTGATCGAAAAATCGTTAAGGGAATTCGGGGAGAATCACGCAGCCTACAGGATAAGACGGAAAAAGGTGCTTGTGAAAAATAAAAAGCAGACAAAACAACAATCAGTTGTAGTTGAGCACAATGAAAAGAATGCCATTGAAACGATTGATAAAAATGATAAGACGAAACCCAAAAACGATAATGAAGTTTCTGGATTTGGTAATGAAGAAAAGTATTCCGGCGATTTAATTAAAAACAAAGATTCGTCGGTTAGCACTCATCCGGATGAAACAGATGATGCTGCAGATTCTATTTATGGCAGCGATGAAAATATTGTAAAGATCAATTGGTATAAAACGACTGATGATAAAAGTGCGCCGGAGAAAATTTCAGGCAATACAGATTTTAGTGCAAATACTGAAGCAAAAAAAGCTGAACCAATAAACAGCATAACGGATAATATCAAAAAAGAAGCTAAAGAAGTAACGCAGGAAATTACACCAGTGGCAGATGAAAAAGAAGAAGCAGGATTCTTTGAAGAAGAGGAAGAAGAGCATTTTTTTTATGACGAGCATCCATTGCTGCAAAAAAAGCCATCGGCCGGAATGACACGTTTCGGCGGTTTGGTTTTGATCGCACCTTTTCTTCCTGCTTTTTTTGCCGAATTGAAGCTTATCAAAGACGGAAAATTCGTGGGTGAGGCCGAACAGTATAAAGCGTTGCACCTGCTTAATTTTCTCGCGTCAGGAAAAACTTCAGCACAGGAATACACACTACTGCTTCATAAGCTGCTTTGCGGAATAGAAATTACACAGCCTGTTCCTAAAAGTGTAAAGCTAAGTCCCGGAGAAAAAAAAGAAGCAATGCTTTTTCTTGATGATATCGCTGAGCAATGGACTTCTATTCGCAGCACTTCCGGAAAAGCTTTACGTGATACTTTTTTCAGGCGAAACGGAATTTTGGAAAAGAAGGATGGTGCCTGGCTTTTACGCGTAGAACGTGGCGGGATGGATATTATGCTGGATACTTTGCCCTGGACAATCTCAATAATAAAAGCACCATGGATGCAACAATTGCTACAGACAGAATGGTAAACGATCCGATCTCAATTAATGCCGAGACGATCGAACGTGAGCTTGCATGGTTTACCGAAGTGGTAGATGTAAGGCTGAAGATTTACTTCGGGCATGAATGTGCTTATGAAGATGTGTATGAAATAAAACCACCGGAGCCGCTGCATGAAACTTCTATGTACGCCGGATTTTTAAAACATTACAATCCCTCTTTTGAAGAGCGTGTTGTGATCATGCTCGGAATGATACCACATCTCCGTCCGCAAATGCTGGATGTGTTCTTTGTGAAGAACGGAAATGTAGACCGCGGTTTTACAGAATTCGGCGGCGTTAAAGGGCAAGCGCACGGTGGATTTTTGCCAACCGGAGAAACAGCGCTTTTTATTCTCGCCGGTGAAGATCTTACACGCCGTTTGTCGCTCAGCTTTCTTTTTGACAACGATCACTTTTTTATGCAGCATGGAATTATTAAGCTAGAGCCGGCGCAAGGCCATGATCCTTACCTGAGCGGTGTGCTTACCATCTCAAAAGAAATTCTTGATTTTGTTACGCTCGGTCACGCCCGTCGTCCGAACTTTGATAAAGATTTTCCTGCCAAACGTATTACCACTCCAATGGATTGGGTAGATCTTGTACTCGAACCACACATCTTCGATCAGCTCGACGAAATAAAAGCGTGGATGGAATTCGAGCAGACGATCATGACAGATTGGGGAATGCGCAAAAAATTAAAGCCTGGTTACCGCGCCATGTTTCACGGACCTCCGGGAACGGGAAAAACACTTACCGCTTGTTTGCTTGGAAAATATACCAGCCGCGAAGTTTATCGCATTGACCTTTCAATGATCGTATCCAAATACATTGGTGAAACCGAAAAAAATCTTTCAAAGATCTTTGAGCAGGCAGAGCACAAGAACTGGATTTTATTTTTTGATGAAGCAGATGCGCTATTCGGCAAACGAACAAAAGTAGAAGACGCGCATGATCGATACGCAAACCAGGAGGTAAGTTATCTTTTGCAGCGCATTGAAGATTTTGAAGGCGTCATCATTCTCGCTTCCAATTTCATCACGAATATTGATGATGCATTCACACGTCGCTTTCAGACAGTGATCAGCTTTCCTATGCCGCGTCCCGGCGAACGTCTTGATCTCTGGAAAAAAGCAATTCCTGATGCGGTGACGCTCGGTGACGATGTCAGCTTGCATTCGGTTGCGGGAAAATATGAGATCTCCGGTGGCGCGATGATGAATGTAGTACGCTATTGCCTGCTGATGACATTACGTCGCGGCAGCAAAATGATTACGCTTGCCGATCTAGAAGAAGGCGTCAGGCGCGAATACAAAAAAGAAGGTCGTTCGGTTTAATAATTTACCATCAGCATGTCGGCAGCAACAACGACATCGGGAAAATCAAAAACGGCAGGAAAGGTTTCGCCTTCCCGTTCAACTCCCCATGTGACGCCTGCAAGTCAGCATGCAAATGGGACGGTGATGACGAAGCCGAATGCGAGCGCGAATCTTGTGAAGTCGGGAACACCTTCTGCCAAACCGAATATTCAGCCGAAGCTTACTGTAGGAAAGCCAAACGACAGCTTCGAGCAACAAGCAGATGCGATGGCTCAAAAGGTAGTGAGCATGTCGCCTGCAGAAATTCAGCAGCAAAATAGTTCAAAAAAATCTCCTGCACGGCAAATAAATCCATCAGCCGAAAAAGCTTCACGCACCCCGCTTCAGAAAAAAGATCAGCCGGGCGCTTTTATGCTGCGGGCTTCTGCAGAAAAAGAAAAAGTGAGTAAGAAAGAGGATGAGAAGATCAAGAAGAAAGCAGACCCCGAAGTGGCAGGCGAGAAGCTGCAAAAAGCTCCGGAAAAGAAAGTGCAGAAGAGCGTAGAAGCTGTTCAGGCGAAGGAAGAAGAAAAACTTCAGAAAAAAGAGCCTGAGCTGAAGAAAAAAGCAGACGAAAAATTACAAAAGAAAACTGAGCCGGAAAAAATTCAGAAAGCACCTGAACCAAAAATTGCTCCCAAAGAAATTGTTCAGGCAAAACCTGTTGTTGTTCAGGCAAAACCTGTTGTTGTACAGGCAAAACCTGTGTTGCTGAAAGAAGATGAAAAGCTGCAGAAGAAAACTGAAGAAAAATTGCAGAAAAAAGCTGAACCGGAAAAGATCCATAAAGCACCTGAACCGAAAGTTGCACCCAAAGAAAATATCCAGGCAAAACCTGTCACCATTCAGACAAAGCCTGTTCAGCTGAAAGAAGAAGAGAAGCTGCGCAAAATGGAAGGGGAGCTCAAGAAAAAAACAGAACAGAAGCTTCAAAAAGCTGCGGACGAAAAAATTCACAAAGCGCCCGAGCCAAAAATTGCTCCGAAAGAAATTGTTCAGGCAAAACCTGCTGTTGTTCAGACCAAACCCGTTCAGCTGAAAGAAGAAGAGAAGATTCAGAAAGCGAATGAAGAAAAGGTGATGAAGGCAGAACAGGAGAAGAAAGAATTTACGGGGGCTGGAGGTAAAGTGCAGAAAGCCGGCGAAGAGAAAGTGATGAAAGCTGAGCAGGAAAAGAAAGAGTTTACGGGAGCGGGAGGGAAAGTGCAGAAGGCGGGTGAGGAAAAAGTGATGAAGAGCGGAGAAGGTGAAAACGAGCTTACTCCTGAATTTGAAGCACGGCTGCAAGGCACGCTCAGCAGCGGCACACCGATGGGCCGAACATTACGCGCATACATGGAGTCGCGTTTTGGCGCTGATTTCAGCGCGGTTCGTTTTCACATGGATACGGTGGCCATTCAAATGTGTAACGAAATCGGCGCGCGCGCTTTTGCATACCAGAATCACGTTTATTTTAATCGCGGGCAATATCAACCGGATACAGACTCGGGTCGTTTTCTTTTCGCGCATGAATTGACAGACGTTATTCAGCAGGGATATGCCACGCAAAAAGGAGCTGAAGGAAAAGCGCCCGTGCGACCTGCAGCAAAAGCGGAAGAAAAAGTTCAGAAATCAAAACAAAATATTTCTTCCACATCACCGCGTATTCAGCGACTGGGTTGGGACACGGTGAATAATGCAGTGCGTCGCGTAGTGCCGATCTGGACATTGCTCACTGTGATCATGGGTTATAACCCGATCCTCGGTGAAAATGTTCCGCGTGGCCCGATACAATGGTTCCAGGGTATGCTGGATCTTATTCCTGTTATTGGTCCTTCGATTTTCGATAAGCTGCAATCGAGCGGGATGCTCGCCCGTGCAGAAGCATGGTTCAACACTGCGATGTCCGGACTTCCTTCAATGGGAGAAATCCGTGCAACGTGGGACCGGTGCTGGAGCGAGATGGGAATACTGGAAGGTATAGATGGTAACATTGCGATTTTCAGAAGGCATTTCGGTCCGGTGTTCACACGTATCGGAACTTTCGTCAATCGTGTGCTTGCTAAAGTAGTTGAGATTCTTCGCGAAACATTATTACGTCCGCTGAATAATGTGGTGAAAGATATTCCGGGATGGGAATTGATTACAACGCTTATCGGATCGAATCCGTTGACCGGCGAAAACAAACCTCGTACAGCGATGAATGTTTTACGCGGCGTTGTTGCGTTCATTCCCGGCGGACAAGAAAAATTAGATCAGCTGGTGCAGTCACAAGCGCTTGAGCGTGCTTATCAATGGTTTGTCACAGAAACTACTGCGCGCAATCTCACATGGCCACGTATACAGGCAACATTTACTCAGGCGTGGGATAGCCTGAGCGCGAATGATATTCTTCATCCGATAGATACATTTAATCGTTTGCGTGGAATTGTTTCCCCACTTCTCATTGATCTTGGCGGATTTGCGCTTGCCGCATTGGAGAAATTGCTCGAATTTATTTTCGAAGCGGTGATGGGTGCGGGTGGTGCGGCGGTACTTGCAGTATTGAAAAAAGCACGCAGCACATTCCTCACCATCATCCGTGATCCTGTTCGTTTCCTCGGAAATTTAATGCGCGCGGTCGGTCAAGGTATTCGTCAATTCGGAACGAATATTCTCACACACTTACGCGATGGTGTGATTGCATGGCTTACCGGCCCGATTGCTGCATCAGGAATACAAATGCCGGAGCGTTGGGATCTGAAAGGATTTATCTGGTTCGGTTTGCAGATACTTGGACTCACATGGGATAAAGTAAAAACACGGATGGTTAGAATTCTGGGAGCGCCTGTTGTGCAAGCGATGGAAACCGGTGTTGAAATTGTAATGGAGATCCGTGAAAAGGGAGTTGTGCAGGCGCTCAAAGATCGTGTGTCAGAATTTTTCGGTGGCTTGAAAGATCTGCTGCTGAATAAGATCAAATCGTTCATCATTGAAAAAATTGTCACCGCCGGAATTCAACAGCTTGTTGCATTACTATCTCCCGTGGGTGCAGTGATTGATGCAATCCTGAAAACATACAACACGGTTATGTTTTTCATTGATAACATCCGGCGCATTGTCGAGTTTGTCAATTCAGTTCTCGATTCAGTTGCCGCCATTGCAGAAGGAAATCTCGGCCAGGCAGCAGGTTTCATTGAGCGGACAATGGCCCGCACGATTCCGATCCTCCTTGATTTCCTCGCGCGTTTCCTTGGCCTTGGAAATGTTGCAGCGAAAGTGAAGACTGCGATTGAGTCTGTTCAGAATTGGGTAGGAGAAAAATTGGATGCGGTGATTAATTGGATAAAGACGCAGGCGTTGCGATTGATGCAGGCGGGGAGGAATGCTGTGAGTTCTTTAGTCAATTGGCTTGGATTAAGAAAATCATTTCAAACCAGGGATGGTCAGAATCATTCCATTTTTGTTGAAGATGTGCAGGGGCGTCCTACGCTAATGATTGCCAGTCAAAAGCAACCATTTGCTCAATACTTGTCTACTCTAACTGTTCCTGCGACAGATGTTGCTAAAACACAAGCGAAGCAAAATGCGACAACAAGTCAGGGTACTATTACAACTGAATTGACAAACTTGAAAGCGATGGAAACTTCATTTGGAAACAGTCCTACTTCTACACAACGTGGTCAATTAAATCAAAAACAAGTAACGATAAGAACACAATATGACATTCTTTCTGAAAGTGTTAAAATCCTTGGCATTGGTAATTCCAGAGAAGAAACTGTACTTACGGATATTCAACCTGCTGGTGGTTCGAAACTACTTAGGATAGCTGCACGACCATTATCTGCTCTCAGGGGAAATACAACAGGAAATGCAAACGCACAAAGTGGAGGAGTGATTCCCGGTTGGCCGGTTCTCGATGGAATAAATACGACAAGAAATAATGACAGAACTATATACAACGATTGGGTGCGAATGCATTTAATCCATAGCAGCTTGCATGGCCCTGCACAAGCGTTTAATTTAGTAGCAGCGCCACGTGCTTTCAATACGCTTATTTATAATAGTATTGAAAGTCCGGCTGTCAGAGCAGTTCTTGAACCGGGGACAATTTTACATTATTCAGTTTCCATTACCTACGGTAATGCGAGCCCTGTTCAGGATTTTCCTACGAGAATAGAATATACGTGGGGCAAACTAAAACGAAAAGATGATGGCAGCTTTGAAAACGATGGATCTAATATAGCTTCTGCTTTTGGACAGAATATTACACCACCACAAGTAACTCCAGGTTCGGGTCCACCTACTTATGTTCTTAAAAATATGGGGCGGCCAAGCAT
>JALYQL010000290.1 GCA_030855855.1 Bacteroidota bacterium
AAACGACAACTAAAAAAATGAACCACATCAACCGGAAACTCAGCACTTTTTTCATCTCAATTATGCAGTCAACTTCAGGTGGTCAATTTGCAACGGAATAAGGTGGTCAGTTTGCTCGGAATATCCACTGTACCGAAATTAGGTGAGTTTCGTCAATTTATCAGCTTACAAATGGAAAAATTTCTTCATTTTGTACTTGGCTCACAGATAGATACATTTAGTGGAGTATAAATTCAAATCTGTTGGCGTTTTCTATAGACAAATGCGCAAAACCCGCACTATATTTGGTCAGTCTGTGTTTTATTAGGTATCAGGCTAACTGATTATGGAATTTAAAATTGATAATACAACTGTAACCTTAAGAATTGAGAAAAGTCCTATGCTTAACGTCAATGGACTGCGTTTTATAACAGACAACATAGACTATTTTATTCCTTCACAAACAATTGAGGAAACCAAAAGAGTTGTTGAAGAAAATTATAAGATTGTTAAAGACCATTTTCAAAGTAAAAGAACGGATTTAATCACAGATGAGGACTTAGAAAATTTTAGTCTCAAAATTGTTGTGTCTTATCTCCAGATGTACAATCATTGGCGGACAATGTATCACAGACATAAGAATAATGATTTGAAATTTATTTCGAAGGATTTTGAAAATGTCAAAACTTCTTACGAGATAATAAATTATTTCGAAAATAAATACCCTAACGCTTTTGATGATAAGTGTTCTATGTTATTGGACATGACTCTAAACCAATTTCATGAATTTCATCAAAGGAAAAAGCAGTTTGACAATATGTAATATTTAGTGAGAAGAAATCATGGGGAAAAGAAACTATTTGTCTCCGCAAACTGTTCGATTAAAGGATCAATATCTGATTTAGGAATTGCAGAATGCCAATCGTCGCGGATTTTAATTGCTCTTTGCCGAATTGCTTTTAATTTGATTAGATCAGTCATAGTACAAAGCTAAAAAATATACTGCTTGCCCTAAACATATCCCCTGCGCATCATAGAATAACAAAGCCCTTATAAATATTTAAATTTACAAGGGCTCATTGTGGTTTAGTAGCCCGAACCTTTATGCTTTTTAGTCGGTGTATCGCCCTACCATTTCAAGGAAATAACTGAGTTAAGCATCCTTGTAAAGAAGTGTTTATCACTGTTACTTTCCTAATAAAAGAGTTTGTTTGCATATTGATTGCATTCAACGCATCCAATCCTTCCTGGTTAAAATTTGATATTGTGCCGTGCAAAAAATGGGTACTATTTTCATAATCCATTCCCATAAGTCTTTCGTGCAAGCTATCTCTTAATAACATAATATTATCTTTCTCTTTCCGACTCAAAACTGTTGCTGCTGCTAATTCCATGATGGCTTTCAAATATGCATCATTCCTATTCTTTTCTTGTTGATGAAATGCACCTAGCGCCCTAACAAATTTATTTGAGGCCTCATTAAAGTCAGAATAAAGTATACCCATTTGAGTACTATACTCCTTATAAGACAAGTCAAAACGTGATATTTCAGCGTCAATGACGACTACATTATTATTAATCGTCCTCAGTTTTTTTAATGAATCGGTACCATGCTTTTTTTCATAATAGGAATTTAATTTATGACGGTCTGTATTTTTAATAAACTCAAGGTTTTTAAAAAGAAAGATTGTCGTTGGATTATATATAAAGGTCCCAAGTTCATTTATCAATCTGTTCAATTCCTCAATCTGTTTGGTAAGAGGATCTTTTAAAGAAGTAATTTCAAAATCAAAAGACTCTCCTTCTTTATTGATTTCTCTTCTTCTTCGGCAGAATGAAACACCTTCGCTCAATACAAACCCTAAAACAACGCCACCAAGCGATAGTAGAATTTCTGCCCATGGCGCGGTTTCATCTATGATAGTAATTTTAATTTCTAATGGGATTAGCATACAATTTAATTTTATCGAAACCTTGTTTTCTTAGCCCGGTTTTCGTTGGCATAATGAGAAATGAAAATACAAATACTACATATCATGAAAATCGTAAAAAGCCAGTAATGGTGGCCATTGAGCAATGTAATAATCGAAAAAATAAACATCGCGATATTGAAAAGTAGTTTTTTACAACGATGCCATCTATCCATTTTACCATACTCCTTGAAGTAAACATGAATTGCCAAGTAATCATCGACCATTATAGGTAATATAGCGAACAGTATTATGGTTGCAGTGTTTAAATCGTTAGTCGAAATCAAAAACTCTGCCGTGAATACAATAAGAACGTAATATCCAACTTGGTTAAAGTAGTACATATCATAATAGTTTGCTCGCGTACCGGTTACATCTCCAAGTCTTGTGCGATCTACTTGTCTTGGTTTTAAAGGAAGAATACCATATATGATTGTACCAATATTACCATTATATAAAGTATAGAATGCAAACTTTAAAATACTCCATGCCAAAATCACTGCAGTTATTCTCACCGAAAAATGTCCAATCAGCTTATCATTATTAAGCCATTCCTCAGTGCTCCCAGGAAGATAAATATTCAGCACATAATTCAGGATTGCATAAAGTCCGCAATAAATTCCAATTGAAATTACTATAAGAATAAAGAAATATACAATGTTGTCAATAGTTGGATTGTTTTCTTTTAGTCTTTTATGTACGGAATTGAGACAAACAAAGAAAACTATGGCAGTTAAAAATATTGACAAGTATATTCCACGTTTATACACTAGTTGCGAACTTTCGATTCTATTGCCATTAGAATGAAAATCTCCTAATGGAAAAATGTCATTATGAAGTAATAAAAAATCAGCGAAGCGAATTAGATAATAGGAGAGATAAATAAAAGCGACTAGTAATACACAAGAAATTAATGTAAAGACAAGGTACTTAAACCATATATACCGGTCTCTATTATATCCACCAGGACCTGATATCATTCCTTCAATTCTATATCGAAATAATTGTGATACTACAACGGAGAACAGAATAATTAAAGTTAAATACTGAGGATAATAATTAGAAATATCTGTAATGAGCGGATAGCTGTCATGGTATTTTGAATACTCTTCTTTAAGAATGCAATAAAAATGGTTTGAGAAAAGAAAAATGGAAATCAGAATTAGACTGTATCTGAAATATCGAAATAAGGGAGAAACGTAAAACAGACCACATATTATAGACGGGAATCGCGTATAATTATAATCTCTGTATTGATTAAATAAATGAATAACAATTATTACGACAACGAAGCAGTAGTTTAATTTTTCAAATCCCAAAAGATAGTGACTGATTGCAGACATAAATTTAATTTCATTTAACAATGGACTGTTTCTAGTCGCACTTGGAAATACTTCAGGCGCTGCATATAAATTTAAAATTTAACCAAATGAAGTAATGCCAAAATAATTAGCAATTTTGGTTTTGTTAATGTCAGCATAAAGAGTAGCATTAGTCGGTAACAAACGTTTGTAATCGGATAGGCATTAAACATCTGAAAACAACAAAAGCGCATCAAACTGAGACGCTTTACTATCTATTTAAACTTTAAGCCCTTTAATTTGGATCTTTTTGATTGCCTGTTTTCCGCTGATAGAAGTCTTCCTCAAATAATCAGTTGTGAATCGAAAAATGAAAATACTTTAAACTACCTAGCCGCAACGGTACCTGATGTTTATTGAATACTAACGTATGGAAGATATTTAATAACATCTTCATATTTGTCAGCACAATAAACGCTTTTGGGATGGCCATCCTCACGGTTTAATAATAGGTAAATGTGCGCTCTGTTATTTCCGTCTGGTTCGATGTAGGCAATTGCATCTATATTGATAAGGATAATCGGCCCATCAATGGTTTTGAGAGCGATAAATTTAGGTTGCATGTTAGTGTAGTTTTGGATGAATGTAAGTATTAAATACTCCCACAAATATAGTGCGATGATTCAATGGCAATTTATTTTATCAAGATTCTTTTTAATATTCTTCAATGTTTTATTGAAAATACCTTTAGTTTTTTCAAATTCAATTATCCTCTTTAATGGTAATCGTATTTTTGAAATCGATAATTTCTTGTTAGTCGACGTAAAACAAAAAAGCGCCTCAAAATGAAGCGCTTTTTGTATTCCTATGTAGCTGGAACCGTACTGTCAACCAAAAAGCAAAAGCAAAAACCTCTACAAACATTTCGTTTATAGAGGTTTACCTTTTGCTTTTGTAGCGGGAACCGGACTCGAACCGATGACCTTCGGGTTATGAGCCCGACGAGCTACCACTGCTCCATCCCGCATCGTTGTTACTCCTTTTCCGGCCACCATCCCCGTTCATAACCACGGAAATTGAATACTTGCCCTGAAAATCGGTGCAAATATACGCTTTTTTAGGCCTGATTTGTAAATGTTTTCAACATTCGGCTAAATAAGGTTATTTCGCATTTTTACAGCAGGAACGATTCCGCTCGTCCCCTTCCTTTATTTTTGCAGGATTAATTATTGATAACCTATATTTACTGAATGAATTGTTTGATTGTTGATGATGATGCCATGGTCCGGCTCGACCTCGAGAAGAGAATCAGCCTTATGGCCAACCTTAAGCTTACTGCCAGCTGCGGAACAGCAACAGAAGCTGCCGGGATCCTGATGAAAGAGAAAATCGATCTCGTATTCCTGGATATTGAAATGCCGGGAATGGACGGGCTGCAGCTTTTGAAAACACTGCATCCGGTAAAACCATCCGTTATTCTTATCACTTCCAAAAAAGAATACGCTGCAGAAGCATTCGATTACGAAGTGACCGATTTCCTGCTCAAGCCATTTACGGATGAACGATTCTTAAAATCAATCATCCGCGCTTCGGCCGAATCACCTTCCGAATTGTCGGGGGCCGAAAAAGATCACTTATTCGTAAAGACAAATTCTGTGCTCGAAAAAATTGAGCTCGCAGACATTCTTTATGTTGAAGCGATGGCGGATTATGTGCAAATCCAATCCGATAAAAAAAGATATGTGGTGCATTCCACCATGAAAAATATTGAAAGCGCTTTGCCTGTGAGCCGTTTTTTCAGGGCCCATAATTCCTATATCATCCACCTGAACAAAATCAACCGCATTGAAGATAACTCAGTTATTATTGGTGATAAAGTGATACCGGTAAGCCGTGCGAAAATAAAAACATTGCTCCAGCAGATCAACCTGCTGAGCGGTGATTAACATATTTTGCCCCTTTTCAATTATAAAAAAGTTCTCCCCCGCTATATCAGTAAGGCCCGACGCGTTTTTTATTTTGTATGGGAAGTGTTTAAGTGCTGAATGAGAATTTATTTTTTTTGTAATGGAAAATAGCGAACAATTTCACACCCGTGAGCTGGAAAGCATGGCCGGCGATGACCTTCCTTTTATCATTAAAATGCTGGAGACTTTTTCTTTTACGGTTCCACCTTTTATTGAAAAAATGAAAGGGGCTAGCGAAGCAAAAGATTTTACTGAACTGAAGCACATCGCTCATCGGCTCAAACCTTCATTCCATTACCTGGGAAGACCCGACCTTAATCAACTACTGGGCATTATTGAAAATGGCGGCGGCACACAAAATGAAGCAGACATTCTAGCTGGCGCACAAAATTTTATTCATGCCGCTTACCCCATGATGATAGCCGTAGATGAACATATAGAAAAAATAAAACAGGAATGAAAAGCACGAAGCTGATCGGGAAAGTTCTTATCGGATTTCTGCTGACCGCCGCAGTGCTTTCTGTGGCTATTTTATTTATGTATCGTTCTATTTATGATGTTTCAATTGCGGTAGAAGAAGCAGGAAAGCCAAATGAACGTCTCGAGGAATGGAAATCAGCGGTCAATCTTTTGTATGAAGCTGAAAACAGCGCGCGCAGCTGGCGTGTGACAAAGAACCAGGAAGATCTTACAGCGTTTGACAGTATTCGTTCGGCACAGGCGATGCATATTATTAAGCTGTATGAGCTGAACCGCGATTCTGTCAAAGGGCTGGCTTACTGCGATTCTTTGCGGTTGCTGAGCGCGGAAAGGTTTGAAGTGCTGGGCGACTGGATCAATTTTTCATTCATCGAAAATGAAGAGCATAGCGTGTTGGATGATATTCTACTGGAAATGGCCCGAAGGGAAAAAACGGTTTCAGAAAAAAATTCACAGCAGATGGCAGCACGTGAGGAACCACTCTCTTCAGAAGGTCAGAATATAGTGGTCTCGGCTGAAAAAGAAAAAAGCTTCTGGCAAAGGCTTATCCGGAAAAATAAAAGGACGTATATGCCGATCGCCATTGCAGCATTCGACAGCACGAAACAAACAGATTCGCTCATCCCGGTTGTAGAAACAAAAGAAATAAGAAAAACGATCCAGACAGGGCAGATCCGCATTGAATCCAGGGCTGATTCCGTGCTGCGTGAAGAATCCCGTTTGTTAAAAGCCGATCAGCAGATCATGTCGCGGATACATAATGTTTCAGATCTATATGAAAAATTATGTGGTAAAGAAAACGCCGAAAAACTGAAAGCTGCTTCCAACGCTGCTTCGGAAGGTACTCGGTCCATGACTCGCTGGACAATCGTTACAGCGATCTGCATTATTTTATTTTCCGTTTTCTTCATCAGTCGCGATATTATCCGCAATCGCAAACTACAGGCACAGCTGCTCGTAGCGAAAGAAAATGCGGAACGTCTCGCTAAAACAAAAGAAGATTTCATGGCAAATATGAGCCACGAGATCAGGAACCCGCTCAATGTTATTTCAGGTTTTTCAGCCCAGCTGTTGAAAGGAAACCTGGATGTAAAAAACAAAAAGCAAGCAGAAGGAATTTACAGGTCTTCCGAATTCCTGATCGCGCTTGTAAATGACATCCTTGATATTTCAAAAGTAAAATCAGGAAAACTACAGCTTGAAAAAATTCCATTCCCGCTGGCAGAGATCCGCGCCGACCTGGAAAACGCGTTTGGATTAAGAGCAAGGGAAAAAGGACTGCTGTTTTCAGTTGAAATTTCACCAACGCTGCCTCCTGTTATTATGGGCGATCCCGTTCGCTTCCGGCAGGTGCTTTTTAATCTTGTTTCGAATGCAGTAAAATTTACAGACGAAGGTTTCATCGCGATCCGTTTTGATGAAAAAGTTCAGCCCGATCACACAAAAAAATTGCTCATTCGTATTTCTGACAGCGGTATTGGAATCGCGAAAGACAAGATCAATACCATCTTCGAAGAATTTGAACAGGCCGACGCTACTATCACACGTAAATATGGCGGAACAGGATTAGGATTATCTATTACCCGCGTTCTTATTTCCGAAATGAATGGAACGATCACCACAGAAAGTCAGCCCGGAAAAGGCTCGACGTTTATTATATATCTTCCTCTTGCGGCTGGTGAAAGTAAAATTGTTCTCAGTGATGACCAACCCGCTTTTGACAAAACGCTGCTCATAGGGAAATCAATCCTGATATGCGATGATGAGCCGATGAATCGTATGCTGGCCAGTCACCTGGTAAAAACATATGAAGGAATTGTAAAAGAATGTTGCGGCGGAAAAGAAACACTGGAAATTCTTTCCAAAGAAAAAATAGACCTCATACTTCTCGATCTTGAGATGCCCGACATGAGCGGGGAAGAAACGATAGAGCTGATCAGGAAAGCGGAAGAAAAAACGGGAAATAAAATCCGCATCATCGCGGTTACAGGAAGAAGCAGGGATAAGGTTTCAGTGAATAAAATCACCTCAGCAGATGGATATGTTCAGAAACCTTACAAAGAAAATGATATGCTCATGGAGATCAGCCGTGTGCTTGCATTACGGCCCGATTAAAAACCTTCTGTCTCCGGTTGCCTGTATTTCCAGAGCTTATGCAAAATTTTAATTCCGATTGGGAACGCGTAAAGCTGCGACTTGTAACGCAGGGAAGAATAAACGGAGATCAGCTTTCTTTTAAAGGGCGACAAGCGCACATCTGAAACAGTCGGATAATATCCATTAAGAACTGTTTCGAAATTTTTTATTTTGTCGATCATCGGCGCGGTGAGCCAGGGAGTCAGCGGATTTTTTCGCAGGTCAAAATTTTCCCAATCAGTCGAAATCCAATCTTCGAGCTTTTCCGGAAAACGGAATCCTGATGCTTTCACTTTTTCAAACATGGCGGAACCTTCTGTCGGAACGGGGCTATAGACATAAATAATAATTTCCGTTTCAGGATTCGCTTCTTTCACTTTGCGGATAAATGCGATGTCTTCGTCGATCTGCTTCATCACTTCTGCTTCAGTATCCGCCGGAGTTCCGAGCACAAATGAATATTCCGGAATGATATCGAACTTTTTCATCCGCTCCGCAAAACGAACAATCTGTGCGCCGCTTTGAGTTCCTCCTTTATCCATTTTTTTCAGCAGTGCATCATTCCCGGTTTCCGCGCCGAAAAAAATCATTCTGCAACCGGCATCACGCATTATTGTAAGCGATTCGTCACTGTATTTATCTATAGTATCAATACGACCTTCGCCCCACCAAATCATTTTTTCATTGTGAACCAGCTTTGAAAATTCAACAACACGCTTTTCAGAAACGAAAAAATTATTGTCATGAAATTCAATTGCGTTTCCGCCGAATTTCTCCTTAAGGTATTTTACATCTTTATAGATCAACCCGGCAGACTTACCTTTCCATCGCGCATTATAGATCGGAACGACAGCGCAAAACGAGCAGGTGAACGGACAGCCAAAACTGGAATGATAAGCAATGGTTTTGCTGCCGAGATATGTTTTTCCGAGATAACCGGATACGGAATAAAAATTATCCAGCTTTTCATAAGGAAGCGCAGGCAATTCATCCTGCTCATAGATCTCATCCTTTTTCGTTTTGAAAATTGCACCGTCTTTTTTATAAATAAGATTCGGAATATTTTCCCAATTCAAATCTCCCCTGCTCCATCGTTCAAGCAATTCAGGAAAACATTTGTCGCCGGGCCCGTTGATCAGCACATCGACAAATCCTGAGTCGAGACAAACATTCGGCTGGTTCGAAGGAAAATAACCGCCCCAGATAATTTTCACATCAGGGAAATTCGCACGGATATCTTTACAGATGGGAATGGCTTGCTGCAGCTGAGGTCCGGGCATGACAGTGCATGCGAAATACTCATAAGCACCAGAACGCAGGTAATGAAATATTTTTGCAGCAGGATGTTCTTCGCGGTTACCGTCTATGATCGACCAATCGAATTTTCCTTCAATGCTGCCTGCAACCTGCAGTACCGAATTGGGAATACGGGGTTTGTGCTTCGCGGCACGTGGATTAAAAAGAAGGACTTTTTTCACGGAAAGTAAAATTACCAATAATCCGGTCTTGTCGGGGTATGAAAAAAGAATGATTTTACAATTAGTCCTAACTTGCAGTACGTGAAAGTTACCCTGAAAAAAGCGCTGCTGGGCATTCATCTTCCAAAAGAATACATCGCCACATCGGCAGGTGAAATTTCGGACGGTGTAAATTGCTTTGTTTTGGCGAACGGACAAAAAATTCCTGCAGGTTACTATCTATTTTATTTGAACAATCAGATAATTTATACCATTTAGATATATATAATAGTCAATCAACATCAAGCTTTTTATTTTTTATCCGTGTCAATCCGTCAAATCCGTGTCATCCGCGTTCTATTCCGCAATGGAACACGGATGACACGGATTTGACGGATAAGCGGATCTGATTTAAGTGTATTTTGTAGTTTCATATTAGGCGAGAATGAATGTCTAATTGGTATTAAAAGCAATCCGCGAAGATTGGTTCACCTTCATCGTTCCTATGTGCAATGGCATATTAAAAACGGTTTTGCATTTACGGAAGCAAAGCGATAATTATTTGTATGACTTTGCATAAATATCACCGTGAAGAATAGCTGGAGGCATCTTGCCAATGAACGCTGAAAATACCTTTTCGTTCATCCATTGCTCCGAGTGGAACCTGCACTCTTCATAAGCTGAGAAATTAAAAAGATAATTTCCTTTATCAGCAAGCAATTTTACACATTCAATTGCTTTCGGCTTCAATAGAAAATTATATTCAAACGAGACAAGTGGCAATTCTTTTGACAATCCTTTGAACGCTTCCGGTTCCCAGCCCTCAATATCCAACTTGCAAAAATCAGGTATCCCATATTCAGCGATGAGTTGATCAAGAGTTGTAATTGGCACTTCTTCCTGATCCGGCCAACTGTTATATTTGTAAACTGAATAAGCTGAAATGAAATCTTGTGATAATGTAGAAACTTCATTGTTTAAGCCAATATGAAGAATTCCTTTCGAGATTGCGCTTCCGATCGCAGATTGGATTATTACTACGCGATCATCTGCGTTAAATTGCTTCACAAGCTCATCAAAACAACTTTGCTGCGGCTCGACAGCAATTACCTTACTGCTTTTTCTTAAAAACAACACAGTATATCGCCCTTGATTTGCGCCGATGTCAAAAGAAAGTCCATTCTGCGGAATTAATTTTCCGTAAAAGCGTTCCATTCTTTTTACCTTTTTGTATTTCCGGTATAGCGAGAGCATGCTCATTTCTTTTTGTTTAGCTTCCTGAAAAAATCAGGTTCATTTCCAATCGCCTCACGAACAGACAACGGCACACGCGCAGCTGAATATCCTGAAAGCGAATCTGCCTGCCTGCGATAATAGGAAGCGCCGAGAAAAGGAAACTCACTGTAAACGTGAGTGGGAAATGTTTTAAAAACAGATTTTACGTTTACAGTATCTGTCTGCCACTCATTCGCAAGCCGGTATGCTGAAGGTTCCATAAAGCTGATGTAAAGCAATTCGCCCTGCGTGTGCGCCTGTTTCGCTGAAAAATCAATCACGGAATGTAAATGCCTGCGATAATTTTCCAATTGCTTTTGTGTCGAGTCGACCTGCAAGCCAAACGCTGCAATTGAAATTCCTTTCTCTGGTTCTGTGGTTTCAAAAAACAAAGGCTGCACCACCAGTTCGTGGCACCAGATGCATTTTGAAGGTTTACCGGCAGCACTTAAATCAGCAGGCGAGCCCGCGATTAATTTCCCACTTTCATCATACACTGCAAAACGAAGCTGCCCGTTTTTCATGACGTCAAAAACTTCATATGCTTTTCTCGTAAAAGTTCCGCTATCCAGCGAGCCAACGCCTTCTTCGGCAATCCATGCCATATCAAGCGCAGAAGCCCCGATCACAAAACGAAGATTTCGCTGATGTTTCGCTACTCCTGAATTATACACATGAAATTCTTTTCCTGAACCGTTACCATGCCGCTTATAAAACTCATCAATCGTTTTCGCTACACCAGTAATCTCATAATAATGCCAGGAGCTGTGTTCCGTTAACACAAGAAACCTCGACAAGTCAATGGCGTTGAATTTTTTGAATTCATCCGTCTCCTTCAAAGAATCGATAATTACTTCAAAAGCATTCAGCGCTTGTTTGTCGAATCCTGCTTTGATCAGATCAAGTGTAAAACAGGATGAATCTTCGCGCTCAATTATTTCATTACCATAAGCGCTGTCAAGTGTAGCACCCATGTAAGAAAGTGACCACAACAATCCCGTTTTAACATTCTCCCATGTTTCGGTTGGATAAGCTTTTACCCAACGCAGGCGAATCTTGCAGGATTCTTTTTCATTTGAACAAAACGAAAAAAAACAACAAGTCAGGATCAATACTGGAAAAATGCGTTTCAGTATATATGCTTTTCGTATTTCCATTCAGAAGTAATATTATAAATCCAATACTCTTCAGCCCTCACCAAAGCACCGGAATATTCAACGACCAATTCCAGTTTAAATTTTTTCATGCCTGGATATTTATCAAATGTAGCTGTTGTGAGTGGCTTGTTTGATACCAGCCACAAAGCGCCACCGCCGGGATTGTTATACAATAACCTTGATACCTTAAAAAACAAAGTGTCCCGGGAAATCATAAACGGATCCGTATTCCATTTACAAAAGCTGCCCTCGGCATTATTTTCAGCATAATAAATATTACGCAGGAAATAGGCACGTACTGGTGGGCCTGCAAAGTGATCATTCACAATAACTCGTTTTTGTGGATCTACATTTTCATTAATCCATTCTGCGACCTGTTTTGCATTCGAGAATGGCCTGTTCCAATCGACGACATACAAATAGATCCCGGAAATAACCTGCACCAGCAGCATCGTAGCCAATAGTGGTTTTGCAAACTTTGCAGAAAACTTCCTGATCCGTGAAGTATTTTCAGGCGTTTTTTCTGATTCGTCAAAATAATTATCAATCCATAAAGAAGCGATCAACAGTAAAAAGAAAAAGCCACAATGACGGGAAGCAACAATAAGTGGTGAAATGTAGATGAAAAGAACAAGCACGAACGCCGAAAAATAAAAGAAAACGATTGCCTTCCTGTTGTGAAGTAAAATAACAGGAATGAGCCATGCCAATGCTGCCGGAATAATTGCAAGCTGTTTTGAGAATGAAATAAACAAGTTTGAATTCCACGGATGAGAGCTGAAAAAATCAGGAAGCGGGAAAAACCCTTTCAACAACACAGAAAACGCTTTTCCAATACGATTAAACGAGAAAAGCCTGTCAGAATCATATCCATACAGAAAATGATCATCCGGAGGAATTGCCTGGTAAATGACAAGCGCGAATGATATAAGTATTAAAAAAGCCCCAAAATAAAAATGCCTGTACTGTTCTTTGTCAGTAGTGAAAAAATATTCCCATGCTGAAAGCGTAAAAAATCCAGCGGCAATCACAGCAGCGAATAAATGAACCTGCGAGAGCAAAACAAGAATAACAACAAAAAGAAAAAAACGTTTTTGTCTTTCGCGAAACAGGATGCACGCCAGCACCAACAACAAAAATGCAAGCGCGTAATTCCGGCTGATCACCGTGTATTCATAAAAAATAAAATAACTGAAGACAACGCCAAGTGTAATGAACAACTTAAATGGAGAGAATCTCAGGAAAATACAAACAGCCGTTGTCGCAATCACCAAATTCAGCACCTGCATTGAAAAAGGATCCGAAGAAAAACGTGAAAGCACGAAGAGCAGCACATTCCATAATGCGGGATGGCCCTCATACCTCGCATTATACAGCATTTCACTCATCGAATTGCTGTCCTTCGCTAACAACCAGTGATGCGCTTCGTCAAGCCAGATCTCATGATGCAGGATTCCGAATGTGCCCAGCGCGGCAAACACACCAGTAACCAGCATGGTTATTTTCCACGACAGCACTTGTTTGTTCCTCATGCGCCGGATTTTTCAAAAACAGGTTCAATTGTAACCGGGCTTTTGCGCTGGCGGATATCAAGACAAACAATGATCGCGATGCTGCCAAAAACAAGCACGGCAATTTTATCGGTATCGAGGAACGCGTTAAAAAATCCGTGGACAAAAAATGTAACGAGTCCGAGCAAAGCTCCAAGCGCAATTGCCTTTTCCTGCTTCTCTTTCGAATTGTAAATAACACGCAGCCCGTAACCAATCACTAAAAACAGCAGCGCGAGATAAATAAGGCCACCGGGAATTCCGGTTTCAGAAATCGCATTGAAAAATTCGGAATGTGCATGACCGTTTGTCCCGCGGAAGGTGCTGATGCGTGTAAGATCCGCCCGCGATTGAAAACTACCATAGATGAACTGGTAAGTGCCCGGCCCGAAACCTGTAACAGGCCGTTCTTTTGTCATCCGGAGCGCGCATTTCCACCGGTTGATGCGTTCAAGATTTGAAGCATCGGACTGCACATTGGCAACCGACATCAGGTGATCAGAAATCCCTCCTTTATTACTGACCGATTCATTGCGTTTGATTTTTTCCAGAATAATTCCGGAATTCTGGTAAGCGAAAATTCCTGCGAGAGAAAGCACCACAAAGATCATCCAAAGGCGGATTCTGAAAAATATGAGGATGCGAAAAACAAACGCAACGCCAAGGCTTACCCATGCCGCGCGTGAAAAAGAAAGGAATTCACCTGCAATAATGAGCAAAGTGAGCGCCGAGAGCAATAGCAATTTCAATCCCCGGATGCGAAAGATATTTGAGTTATAAATAAGGATGACCAGCATTGGCAAAATAAAAGCAAGGCATGCTCCATAGATTGTATGTTCGGCAAAAAATGGCCGGGGCATCAGGTATGCGGCGATAGAGGAGAAATTAAATTTCGCGTGAAAAATAATTCCATGAATGATCGGAATTACACATCCGGCAGCGTACAGAATGAAAACTTTTCCGGCAGAAAGCGGCTTGGTCATCCATTGCGAAAAAAGAATGTAAAAAACAGTGACAAATCCGAAGCGCACGATGCATCTTTTCAAGCTTACCAGTGGCAGCTCGCCGTTCAGAGAACAAAAAATCATCCAGCACAGTTCAATCATGATCAATATAGAAACCGGGTGCTGGAGAAATTCTTTGCTGACTGTTGGCCTGACGATCATCCCGACAACCACCATCAGCATCATAAGGCCAAGCAACGGTTCAGAGGGCAGATCGGCTTTTGTTCCATCGCCAATGAATATGCTGATAGAAAGCGGTACGAGAAAAACAAGGAGCGGGTAAAAAACAGCCCGCTTGAAAAAAAGTAAATAGGCAAGCACCGGTGCAATAGCGAGGCAACTGCTGAATCCAATGAAAAAAGACGCAGGAAATACAAAAGACAACGCTACTGCCAGCGATGAAAAAAGCAGAATGGCAGCAGGAAGAGTTTCGTTAAAACGTGTCGTTGTTTTGTTCATCAAGCTTTCAGAGATTGCCTTACTTGTCGCAACTTTTCGTAGAACAGCAGAAAGCTGATAGAGAAAATCAGTGAAGAAAATCCTGCTATGGCCAGATTTAAAAGTAAAGAAGGAGATACTTTTTTATACGACACCCGTGCACGATCGACAACGTACACCTGGGTGATCGGACTTTCGTAATGCGCTTTTGCTCTTTCATACCTTCCTGCAATTTCATTTAAACGCGATTGCTCAAAAATATACTGGTTGAGCGAACGTTCCAGCTCGGTGCTGGTTCCCGTGTTTTCTTTTCCTCCAAGCGTTTGCACAAAGCCCTGCATATTCACCAGCGCCACAAGATCGGAATTCGATTCGCCACGCAATTTATTGATCCTTATTTTGAGCGTATCCACTTCTGCCTGCTTCGCAATAAATTCCTTTTCTACCTGGCGGTACGCAGCAAGCTCATTCTTTTTAAATATGCGGGCACGCACTCCATCGGCAAGCTGAATAATGTAATTCGCCATTTCAGCGCTTAGCTCCGGCTGCTTAGTAACGACATTTATAATAACAGACATATATGGCGTTCGGACAAACTCCACATCCTTCAGAAATTTCTGCCGCAGCTGATCATTCCAGTCGGGCGAAGATTTATCGATCTCATAATATTTTAAGAGATTAAATTTCGTTACCACGCTATCGCGCACTTCATCAGATTCGAGCAGCTGTATCAGGCGATCTGCTTCCACATCGTAGCCAAAAACCGGGTTTTCAATAACTGATTCGACATTATTATTGTAAACCGGGAAAATGATAGCCGAAGAACGGAAGCGATGCGGCAGCAACAACGTCACTATCGTAGCAAGCACCAAAGCACTGATCACAGTCAGCAGCACTGCTTTACGTTTGCTGTAAATGAATTGAAGAAAATCAATGGTTTCCAATGGCTCGTTGACGGTATCTTTCATAAGATGAATATTTCCGCCAAAGTAAGAAACAGCATTGACAGATCATGCAAGGAATACCAAATGTGCCGGATTCCGGGCCCAAAAGAGCGCTTTTTCAAGGTGGAATTTGCAGGAAATATGGAAATCGCATTACCTTTCGTTACCGGCAGGTATTTTTCCGGCGTGTAATTCATTGAATACTCACATCATTCCAGCTTGCATGAAAACAGGTACAATCAAATTTTTCAACGCGACAAAAGGTTATGGATTCATTAAGGAAGATGAAACCGGGAATGAGATCTTCCTTCACATCACCGGACTCATTGATCAACCTGTAAATACAGGTGATAAAGTGTCTTATGAAATTTCCCAGGGAACGAAAGGGCCGAATGCCGTTAATGTAAAAAAAATCTGACGGCACTTTCACCGGTTTAAAGAAAGCTGTCCTTTTCGCGGATGGCTTTTTTCTTTTTAAGCGGCTGCAGGAGTAAAAAGGTCATCCTAAAGTTATGTGACCCGATCAGAGCATTATCTTTGTGCCCGAATGAATTTTCTCAGGAAGCATTTCAAACTAATTTCATGGATCAGCTTTGGGCTGGTGCTGATCATTACCGGGCTTTCTGTTTATGAATTAAGAAAGATCAAATTCAATTACGATTTCGAAAGCTTTTTTCCGGTTGATGATCCTGATCTCGATGTTTACCTCAAATTCAGGAAAACATTCGAATACGATAACGAATTTGTGCTGATCGGAATCGAAAACAAAAAAGGTGTTTTTCAAAAAGAATTTCTCGAAAAAATTGAAACACTTACCGATTCTCTTAAAAACGTTCCTGACATTACTTCTGTTACTTCGCCGACGTCGATACAGAATATAGTGCTTACAGAATTAGGGCCTGTGCAATTGCCCTACCTGCATGTGGATGATCCTTCACGTTATGCAGCAGATTCAGCGCTTATTTTCCGTTCACCGGAGCTTATCGGCTCTTTCTTTTCGGCCGATGGAAAATCAGTAAGTCTTTTTTTGAAAACCACCGAAGGAATAAGCAAAGCGAAGTCCGATTCCCTGGTTTTAAATATTAATACGCTCCTGGTCAACCTGCATTTTGACGATGTCCATACGGCCAGCAAAGCAAAAGGACAGAAAACTTACCTGGAACGGCTCACGAAAGAATTTTATGTATTCTTTCTTGCTTCTTTTTTCCTCGTAGTCCTTTTCCTTTACATTTCTTTCCGTTCCTTCTGGGGCGTCTGGGTTCCGATCCTCGTAGTGCTGCTGGCGATTTTGTGGACGCTCGCGCTGATGACCGCTATGGGAAAATCGCTTGACATTATGACCGTTCTGCTGCCGACAATGATGTTTGTGGTCGGAATGTCGGATGTAGTTCATATTGTGACAAAATACCTGGAGGAGTTACGGGAAGGAAATACGAATCGATTTGACGCGCTGTTAAAAACAATTAAAGATGTCGGCTTTGCAACATTCATTACGTTGCTGACCACTTCGCTCGGATTTTTGTCGCTGCTGAATTCACATATCATTCCTATCCGCGATTTCGGAATGTACACTTCTATTGGTGTTTTTATCGGGTTCATACTGGCTTTTACGATAGTGCCGCTTGTGCTGAATATTATGCCGCTGCCGGGATTAAAGCTTGAAAGAGATTCTTCACAATTCTGGAACAAACGATTGATCCGCCTTTTATCCTGGGTATTCCGTAATGGAAAAGCAATTGCGGCGGGAACAGTTGTTGTCATCTTGTTAAGCTTCTGGGGAATCCGCAATATCGATCTCAATAATTATATGATCGAAGGGTTGACCACACGTGATGAGCTGCGACAGAGCTTTATTTTCTTTGAAAAGAATTTTTCCGGCGTTCGTCCTTTCGAAATGATCGTCACACCTGCTGATACAAGCGGTACTGTTCTGGGTGTAAAAGAATTGCGGGCGATGGATAAAATGGAAACGTGGCTGAAAAAAAATTATGACGTCGGCTTTATACTTTCCCCGCTCAGTATTATCAAAGGAATTAACAAAGCAGAAAATAATGGCAGCCCTGAATACTTTATCCTCCCGAAAGATTCAGCTGAAATAGTGGCGCTGAAGGATGAGCTGCTTAAATTCCGCAAGAAAAAAGAATTAAAAACAGTGCTGACGAAAGATTTTAAGCAGGGACGGATCAGCGGAAAAATGCATGATGTCGGCAGCAAGATCATCCGTGAACGGAATAAAGCGTTATATGCTTTTGCAGAAACAGATCCTGATATGCAGGCGGTGAACATTCAACTCACAGGCGCAGCGGTAATGCTGGATAAGAACAATGAATATCTCGTGACAAATACGCTCCAGGGTTTGCTGCTGTCGATACTCATTGTCGCTTTCATCATCGCTGTCATTCATAATTCATGGAAGATGGCGATCATCGCTGTGATCCCAAACCTTTTGCCGATCGTGATCATCGGTGGACTGATGGGAATAGTTGGTATCGAACTGAAATCGTCCACATCCATCATATTCGCAATCGCGTTCGGAATTGCCACAGATGATACAGTGCATTTTCTCGGAAGATTAAAGCTTGAGCTGAGAAAAGGAAAAAGTGTCGCCTACGCGCTGAAACGAACATATCTTTCCACCGGAAAAGCGGTGATTGTAACTTCACTGATCTTATCCGCCGGATTTACAACGCTCATCGCTTCCGGATTCGAGAGCACATTTTTGTTTGGACTGCTGGTGAGTATTACATTGCTGATTGCAGTGGTAACTGATCTTTTATTGTTCCCCCTGCTCGTGGTCTGGCTGATCAAAAACAAAAAGCTTTCCGGATCAAAATAAAATACGGTGATCTCTTTTCAGAAATCACCGTATAAATTATTGGCCGGCTGATTTATTCCGTTACCGGAACATCTATTGCAATTTCCTGCTTACGCTCCTTATATTTAATTTTCACCGACATTCCGCCTGTGACACGCGCCATCGCAGTGCTGTCGTAACCGGTTACATATAAATAGTAAGTACCGGTGTGCAGCCCTGCACAATGCACATGATCTTCGCCTGCCTCACCTACAAAAAGGGCATCATAATCATGCGTCGGATCGGAAGGAAGGTCTTTCGCGTTGAATTTCACATATACTGTATCAGGATAACCCACGTGATTAGGAATCATAGTGCCATGGTGTTTGGCCATTACTACAAGCGTCGCATCGCCGTCAGTTCCCGCTTTTTTACAGGCGCTGACTGCGAAAAGACATATTGCAAGGAATCCGATGGTTTTGACTTGTTTTTTCATAACTGCGTGTTGAAGAATAAAATTACCATTATTTAGTTGAACAACAGGAAAAAGCAATGGTATATTTTTTTTATATTTTTTATGCATGCATAATATAATTTCTTAAATTCGGTGAGATCAACCAAGCTATGCCACCCAAAAAAGAAACTAATTGTTCACGGATCAAACAGTCGTGGCACGCTATTTCAAGAATGTACAATAATGAAGCGATCAAACACGATCTTACTACTACGATCGGCTTCATTCTTTTACAAATTGATAACAAGGACGGAATTGCTTCCACCAGCATCGGTCCGGCCATAGGAATGGAGCCTACCAGCCTCACACGCACGCTGAATCAAATGGAGGAAAAAGGGCTTATCCAGCGCAGGAAAGATAAAAGTGATGCAAGAAAAGTAATGATCGTCCTGACCGAAAAAGGGAAAATGAAGCGCGATATTTCAAAGAAAACCGTGAACGCTTTCAACGATGAAGTTGTCAAAAAGATCGGGCCTTCAAAGCTGAAGATCTTCTCACAGGTCATCAATGAAATCAACGCAATAGCAGATAAAAGAAAAGTGTAAAAAAAAGATGGACGATATACGATGTACGAATTACGATTTTAAAGATCTGAATCTTACATCAACAAATAAATCGTCCATCGTAACTCGCACCGAAGGCGTTCCTTCGGGATAATTCGTACATCCAATGGCAAGAAATATCTCTAAAGTAGCAGTATTAGGATCCGGTGTAATGGGATCACGCATCGCCTGTCATTTCGCGAATATCGGTCTTGAGGTTTTATTGCTCGACATAATTCCGAAAGAGCTGAATGCCGCAGAACAGGCAAAAGGTAAAACGCTCAACGATCCGGCAGTACGCAACCGTATCGTCAACGATGCGCTGCAGTCGGTTTTAAAAAGCAATCCTTCGCCGATCTATAGAAAATCTTTTGTTTCCAGGATCACTACAGGCAATTTTGATGATCACCTGAAAAATATTGCCGGCTGTGATTGGGTAATCGAAGCGGTTGTGGAACGTCTTGATATCAAGCAGCAGGTATTCGAAAAGGTAGAGCAGTTTCGTAAGCCGGGAACGCTGATCACCACGAATACTTCCGGAATTCCTGTGCACCTGCTTACACAAGGCCGCTCGGAAGATTTTAAAAAGCATTTTTGCGGCACACACTTTTTCAATCCGCCACGTTACCTGCGTTTGCTCGAAATTATTCCCGGACCAGAAACAGATAACGACATTATTGACTTTCTTCTATTGTACGGTGAAAAATTCCTTGGCAAAACCACCGTGCTCGCGAAAGATACACCTGCGTTTATCGCAAACCGTGTGGGCGTTTACAGCATCATGGCGCTTTTCCACCTGGTAGAAAAAATGGGATTGACAGTAGAAGAAGTCGACAAGCTGACAGGCCCTGTGCTCGGCCGGCCAAAATCTGCAACATTCCGTACGACTGATGTTGTGGGATTGGATACTTTAATTCATGTTGCAAATGGCGTTGTGCAGAATTGTCCGGATGATGAAGCAAAGGCGCTTTTTGTTTTGCCCGACTATGTTTCAAAGCTCGGAGAAAACAAATGGCTTGGCGATAAAACCGGCCAGGGTTTTTATAAAAAAATTAAAGGTGCGGGTGGAAAAAGTGAAATTCTCGCGCTTGATTTAAAAACGATGGAATATCGTCCGCAGGTGAAAGCAAAATTCGCGACGCTGGAGCAGACAAAACCAATTGAGAATTTACGCGAGCGCATGAAAGTGCTGATCGCGGGAAAAGATAAAGCGGGAGAATTTTACAGAACCTCTTTCTTCGGTTTATTCGCATACGTTTCCAACCGCATTCCTGAGATCGCGGATGAGCTGTTTAAAATTGACCAGGGAATGTCGGCAGGTTTCGCGTGGGAGCTTGGGCCTTTTGAAGCGTGGGATGCGCTGGGCATTGCGGAAACCGTTAAAGCGATGGAAGCTGCAGGAAATAAACCAGCGAAATGGATCTACGATATGCTCGCGTCAGGAGCAGCTTCATTTTACAAAACGGAAAACGGAAAACGTTTGTATTATGATATTCCTTCGAAATCCTACAAATTAATTCCGGGAACAGAATCATTTATTCTTCTTGATAATATCCGTGCCGAAAAAACAGTCTGGAAAAATTCCGGCGCTACATTAACAGACATCGGTGACGGAATTCTGAATTTAGAGTTTCACACCAAGATGAATACGCTTGGTGGTGAAGTGCTGCAAGGAATAAACACCGCAATAGAAATGGCGGAGAAAAATTTCCGTGGGCTTGTCATTTCAAATGAAGGCCAGAATTTTTCAGCCGGCGCGAATCTTGGAATGGTATTTATGTTCGCCATCGAGCAGGAATGGGACGAGCTTGATTTTGCTGTGCGCGCATTTCAATCTACAACATCACGCGTGCGCTACTCCTCTATTCCGGTTATCGCGGCTCCCCATAATTTATGCCTCGGTGGCGGAACAGAAATCTGCCTGCACGCCGATGCTGTCGTTGCACATGCGGAAACGTACATGGGACTTGTGGAATTCGGCGTCGGTGTTATTCCCGGCGGCGGTGGCACAAAAGAATTCGCTGAGCGTTTATCGGATGAATTGAATGAGGGTGATGTAGAATTAAACGCCTTCCGCGATCGTTTCCTCACAATAGGGCAGGCAAAAGTTTCTACTTCTGCTTATGAAGCATTTGACCTCGGTTATTTGCGCGAAGGAAAAGATAAAGTAGTGATGTCACGCAATCGTTTATTGACAGAAGCAAAAGCAGAGGCAATCCGTTTGGCGGAAGAAGGTTACACCAAACCAACTCCACGTCATGATATACGCGTGCTGGGAAGACAGGCATTAGGATTAGCATTCGTTGGCGCAAACAGTATGTACAGCGGGAAATATATCTCGGAGCATGATGTAAAAATTTCGCAAAAGCTTGGATTTGTATTGAGCGGTGGAGATTTGTCGGCACCGACATTGGTAAGCGAGCAGTATTTATTGGACCTTGAAAGGGAAGCTTTTCTTTCGCTTTGCAGTGAAAGAAAAACATTGGAAAGAATGCAATCCATACTGACAGGGGGAAAAGTTTTAAGGAATTAATTTTATGCCGATAAAAACGTTCACAAAACAATTTACTGAAATTTTAAACCTTGCTCAGCAGGCAAGAAACAGTGCATACAAAAGTGTGAACGTGGAGCTGATAAATTTATACTGGCAGGTCGGAGAATACATCAGCTGTAAAGTCGAAAGTGCGGAATGGGGAATGAACGTTGTGGATAAACTGGCAGAGTTTATGGAGAAAAAAAGTCCCGATCTGAAAGGATTTGAC
>JALYQL010000298.1 GCA_030855855.1 Bacteroidota bacterium
TACCGGAAGTTGATGATTGATGTGGAGATTCCCGTTTTTGATCCGCTGGATTGCGAATCGTTGGGAATAAAAAACGCGTGGATCGAAATTTCGAGAGAGAATGAAATTCTTTTCTACCTCGATTCAATCAATAAAACATTAAGCTATACGCAACCCGATGCTTCTGTGCTTCCGACGCGGCCGAAAGTGTTGTACGATGTATTGCTGGAATTTACTTCCTGCAATTCGCTCGGCGATCTGAATGAAAATACGATCGAAGATACCTTCTCGCTTTATTTACGTGGAACTACTCCTGACATTCCGGTGCCGCTGAATGGTATTAAAGTAAAAATGGAAGTGGAATTCCCGCGTTGGGATACGCCGGGCATTGACTGGAACAACACCGCGAGCATCAAGCAGAACATGACGGGAATTGTTCTTGAATTTATTCATCTCCCGCAGGGCTATAAAGTCGATAGTTATGGGCTGAATACAAACGGCGACGTGTGGGTGGTGATGTCATTGAACGTGATCAATAATGTAGACACTACCGTTATCAATTTTGAGATCAACGAGCGGATCTATACAATGGTCGATCCGCTGATTGAGCTTTACCAGAAAAAAGTTCAGAAAATAAATGAGGTGCTTGCGGCTGCGGAAGCACGCCTGATGGCCAACAGGAACCTGGGCGAAGATTTTTTCCGCTACAACGCGATTAAAGTAGACGAGATTGCTTTGTGCGCTGATATCGATGTGCTCAACAACGCGGTGGTGGAACAAGTGCAGGCAGAAATTTTTTACGCGATCCGGCATTTTCTCGATCCGACCGTTTTATTTTACAGCCTTTCGGAAATGTATGAAAAAGGCAAAACGACAGACGAGATCTTTGAAGGCCCGTTACTGCAGCATGGATTTATTGATGACGCAGATCTTGCAAAAGCAGAGCGCCGCAAAACCATCCACGTATCCGACCTGATAAATAGTATCATGGATATTCCGGGAGTGGTGGCAATAAAGAATATTCAGATCGCAGGAATTCCTCTTGATAATGATGATAATATTCCGACCGAAGTTGTGAAATGGTGCCTGGAAGTTCCGCTGGAAAAAAATTATGTACCACGACTGACTGTTGATCGTTCGAAGCTTATTTTCTATAAAGATCAGCTTCCGTATCATGCCAATTCGGTTACAGCCCAGGAAATCCTGGATAAGCTGGAAGAGACAGACCGTCCGCAAAAAATAACCAACCCGGATTATGAAATTCATCTTCCTCCGGGAGAATATAAAGACATCGGAAATTATTACAGCATACAAGAAGAGTTTCCTGTAGTTTACGGAGTGGGATCGCCGGGTTTGCCCGCAACTGCAACTACTGAACGCAGGGCGCAGGCAAAGCAGCTGAAAGGTTATCTTTTGTTCTTTGATCAGCTGTTGGCGAATTTTCTTTCTCAGCTTTTCCATGTCAAAGATCTTTTTTCGATGAATGAAGAAAAAGGATTGAACGGAGATCCGATCATTAACAAAACTTATTTTTCGCAGTCACTTGTCAATATTGTTCCTGACGCTGTGCCGCTTTACATTTCTCCGCTTACTAATCCGGAAGACCTGCAGGCGATTACAGAAGATATTGAAACTTATCACCAGCGCCGCAACCGTTTTCTTGATCACCTGATGGCGCGTTTTTCAGAATCATTTGCTGATTACGCATTGATCGAATATAAAGTTGACGGACCAAAAGCGCCTGCTGAGCTTATTGAAGACAAGCTTGCGTTCCTGAATAACTATCCGTTAATAAGTTCAGCGCGTGATACAGGGTTCAATTATAAAAAGCCATGCAATCTCTGGAGCATTGATAATATTTCCGGATTGGAGCGGCGTGTGTCTTATCTCTGCGGAATTGACAGGCAACTTCCATCTGCTTTGGCTTTCGGTGCAAATTTTGATATCAGGGCCGCGGTTGCACCGGATGAATATTACCTGGTGATAGAAGACAGCGTTGCAATACGTGATCTTGTTTATAGCGCCGGTGGACAGGCTACAGGATATGGAAGCACTGATGAAGCGCGTGTTGCAATGGAGTCGCTTATTACTACCAGCTTGTTTGCGGAAAATTACGTGATGTACAATAATAGTGGTGTCATCACAGATCCTGCATTGCCGGGCACAGGGCCTTACCGTTTTAAGATTTTCTGTGAAGGAGTTGTTGTTGGTATAAATGCCGACGTTTATCCTGCCGGAACTTTTGCGATAATGCAGCAGGATATTGCCGATGTAATTCAATTTATTGAAGAGGAGTATTACAATAATCCCGAATCAAACCGCTATAACCTGGAATGCTTCATGGATAAGTATGTTCAGACTCCGGCGACATACATACTCATCCCTGCAAATCCTCCTTGTCCTGAAGGATTCATCTGGCCATTTACATTAACCGATGGCGATCCCGATTCTCCTAAAACATTGCTTACCGGCAAGGTAGAAGCGCTTGCGTTTCCGCCACCTGTAACAAGCGTGCAGGCTGATGAAAAGAAAGAGCAGCTGCTGATGGATATGCTGCGGGCCGCATCCGATTTTTCGAATTACCGTTTTGGCTTTGATCCTACAGATCCTACCATGGAAGTCTTTACGGTAGTTGATCGCTGCGGTGATTTATTGGGAACAAGCTTTGAAGAAGATTTCAATCAGCATATACAGGATCTGTTGATGGCTGTCATGGCCCTTACACCACCTGATGATAAGCTGGAAATTGTTGATTCAACCGGCAATGACGGCTTGTACACTGCCGCCGGTATTTCCATCGATCTGACCGACGCAAGAAGGCTCATCGTGACCACGAACGAGGTGATTCCTTCCGCCACCGGAGATGGCTTTATCAAAATTGTTGTTGATTCGACAAAGCCAACATTGCTTCCTGCCGTTCTCGACGCGAATATTGCTGATAATTATTTCACCGTCGACAGGAGTCTTTACCGCATTGTTTTTCCGGGTGAAAAAGTGGTGATCAATAATCCTGCTGTGACAGAATATACTGTGGTGAAAATTTTGCCTTTTGGTTTAAACAATTCGCTCGTATATGTAAAAGAGACCATTCCTTCAACGATTGTGCCTCCGTTCACAACCATGAGCTATACCAAACTGCTTCCGGTAACAGCAGTGGATAATTTGATTACGAACAAAGATTTCTATATCACTCCCGGCGCGGATGTGGTGGCAGCACAGGATCTTGCCGGCTGGGTGAAAAATAAATTCTTCAGTCATGAAGGCATGCATGTGATCGAACATGTGCTGTTGCGTCCTAAGTATAATATGCTCGGGCCGCCGGTCGCGATCATTCCTGCAAACAATAATGAACTGCAGAATGTTAATCCTCCAGGTAAAGCGACTTTCGTGAAACAGTTTACGCTTACCGGAATTAATCAGGGAACGAAGACATTTACTTTCACCGGCAATTTTGCAGGAGATGTTCAGCCATTGCAGAGTATGCGTATCATAAACTCTCCAGCCAACGATAATATTTATACGATCCGTTCTGCCGTCAATAACGCAGGAAATACGGAGATTAAGATCTATGAAAATATTCCGGATTCAACAGTTGCAGGCGGGCTGCAATACTCGAAGACATTTAATATTATCGCGGCAGTAGCTGATAATATTAAAATCAGCGATCCGTTTTTTGTTACTCCGAATAATAACGATATCATCATTACAGATTCACTTGATGAGATCAACGACGGAAGATTTCACCTGGCGAGCGTGGTAGGAACCGGTCCTGTGTACAAGCTGATTTTCGATACACGCGTGTCAGTCATTAAAGATGATTTCCTGCCCGTCGACATCGACAATGAATGTGGTTTCTGCCGTTTTGAGAATCCTTATTCATACATCGTTTCAATTGTTCTTCCGGCGTGGCAGGGACGATTTGTAAATCACGATTTCCGTAAATTTTTCGATCGCACGCTCCGTCTTGAATGCCCTGCACATTTAGTGTTGAACATTTGCTGGATCGAATGTGAGCAGATGGGCGAGTTTGAGCTGAAGTATAAAAAATGGCTGGTTGAAAACGCAAGACTCAACCGTGACAAAGCAGAACTATCAAAAGACCTCAACGCGGTGATCGACGTTATTACACGGCTTCGGAGTGTTTACCAGGAAGGAACATTACATGATTGCGAAGCTGATTCCGGCGAAGAAAACGCGATCATTCTTAACAATACAATCTTAGGCACTATTTAAAAATTAAGCAGCAACATGAGCAATATCCAAACATTTTACCCCTTCTTTGAGAACAACCAGGTACTCACCAGTTCTCAGCTTAACGAACTATCCTCATATCTCGATCAGCAGACCCGGCTTACAAGGGTCCGGCTTATCGGAATCGGAATTGTTTGTGGTTTCAACCAGAACTATGATGTTGTAACCAATAAGCTTACGATCACTGAAGGAACCGGCATCACCTCTGAAGGTTTTCTGATTGAAAGCGGCGCGTGCGAGTTTACAAAATACCGCACCTATACGCTTCCGGTTTCAGAACCACCGTATTCGCCGTTTATAAATACCGCGACAAACCTCCAGGTTCCGATGTGGGAATTGCTCCGCCAGGATTATATTCCGCTGCCAAGCGAAGTAATCGCACCGCTTGATCCCGTTTTTGTGGATGGCCCACCGCCGGGAAGCAAAAAAGTGGTGCTGCTTTATCTCGAAAAAGTAGACATCGACAATTCATCCTGCCTCGGAAAAAGCTGCGATGATATGGGCAAAGAGCGCAGCTATACGCTTCGTAAGCTGCTTATCTCTATTGACGATCTGAAAATTGTAATTGCAAATACCGGCTCTTACGATCTTACCTATACCGGAAAGTTCGATCTGCCCGACCTGCTTTCTCTACGCCCGCTTTTTGATCCGGCAGCAAATAACAGCAAGGATTATTACGCTTTCCAGCAGAATTTTAAAAACGCGACCGCCAGCGTTTACCGTAGAAATATAAATGATCCGAATGATCTGCTCAATGTGCTTCGCCAGACTTACACCGTATTCGAGCCGGTACTGAAAAATATTTACGGCAATATCAATCCATTCGGTAACGCGCAGATCCCTAACCTTGCGATCTGGAATGAAATAATGGATGGAGTAAATAGTGTTGCCAATGGTCCGAGCTATTTCGGTATTCAGTATTTCTATGATTTTATGCGCGATCTTATTCTCGCGTACAATGAATTCCGTGATGCAGCTTTTGCGTTCATGTCGGATTGCTGCTTCAATATGAATCTTTTTCCGATGCATCTCATACTCGGTGAAGCAATTCCGATCGATACTGATAAACCTTCTGTTTACCGCACAGGCTTTACAGGAATTCCATTGACACCCGATCAGCGTGTGGCAAAAGATACGCTCATCGCTTATCACAAGAGAATGGTGCTCATGATGCGCACTTTCAAAATTTCATTAGTACATAATCCGGATATGTCTGCGCCGCCGACAACGCTCATTACGCCGAGCTTTGAAAAATTCGGAAAACTTTCTGAACGTTCTATTCCTTTCTATTATGGAATTGACGTAATAGATCCGCAGCTCGGAACACTTGAAAAAGTCTGGAATTATAAAAACGTGCTTCGTAATAAAGATAATGCCGGTCAGTATCCTGTTGTTGCTTATGGAAATCAGTCAAGCAACCAGAACCAGGCAATTGATCGTATCCAGACACCGAATTTTTACGATCTCGATCCGTTCAATTTCCTGCGCATTGAAGGACATTTACGCAAATCATGGAAGTCCGTATTCCCGCTGACCGGAGTAGTGGATGACCTGAATGCGCAAAAAGCAAAATACGATTTGCCGTTCAATGTTGTTGCCGTTCGCCTCCAGGGTACCGCAACGTCCGATGAGTTACTCGCCCGTTGTGATTTCGGAGATCTCCGTTCGCAATACGTTGCCTATAGCAATGAAGAACGTTGTTTCATGGCACGCTTCTTTGATCATTTCTTCAGCACAATTGTTAAAGAAGGAAATCCGCCATCCTACAGCTACAGTGTGAAAAAATTGCCAGCCTTCATTAGCCAGTTAGGAAGCGATACGCGAACCCCGCTCTCAAAAGGAAATTCTTCTGCTTCTTTTATGCCTGCATATTTTGCTCTGCCCGGACAATCCTTGCCGCGTATTATTCCGCCGATCCAATATTCTCCACGGACAATACAGAGCATCAGCTCGGATTACAACAGCTACCTGAATCAATTAATGAGCAGAATGATTGTGCTGAAATCCTTGTTGCCGACACAACTCGACGATTTTGATTACGGCGCCGATAATACAGACATTGAAGAAAGCTTCATCGGCTCCTATATTGATGCAGTGTCGCTGGCTAATAACGTAAAAGCATTGTTGAATGAGTTTGCCGATGAAGTAACACGCAGCACATACACCCAGTTTACACCAGAGCTGTATTTTGTGTTTGGTCAGTGGCTCTCGGAGCAATTCTATTTCATTAATGAATTTGTCACCGACTGTAAGTTCAGAAAGCTGGAAGCAGTATTCTATGAATTGCAGTACCGCATAACTTACCTGCAGACAAATGATCCGGGACTTTTCTCCAATTTCATCAAAAGAAATCCTGGTATCATTCACAACGCTGGTGTGGTGCCGGGAGGAACATTCGTGCTCGTTTACCCGGGCAAGACGTTAAACTTCTCGGTAAAAACAAAAAATTTCATTGCGACTAATCTCCAGGAAATTAAAAAACTGGAGGTCCGCAAAGCCGAGCTACGTTCCATACGTGCCAAACCACAGGCGCTTCAGTTCGAGCTGGCAAGCATCGAAGGCAAACTTTGCGATCTTTATGCAGCGCAGGTATCACGCCCGGTTTCTTTCAATCTTGGCGCTACTGCTGCCGTATCAATTATTTCGGCACAACGCGTTTCTATTGGTGAAAATGATATCATCGCCGATTTTTCACTTCCTTATCTTTCCAACTGCAATTGCGAATGCGAAGATATTCCGCCTCCGACAGAGCTTCAGCTTGGATTACCGGCTATCGCGATGCCATTGTACTTCGAATATAGCCCGGGGGATTATGCTTTTGCGCAGCCAATTATCACCGGCACTTACGGATGCGCCAACCCGCAGCAGCTCACGATCGATGTGCGTCCGAATATACGGTACAGCGCCAGCGGTATCCAGGAACCTTTCGTTAAGCTGAAATTTGTTGTTAATGGTGACAGCCAGGACGGCTTTGTAAATACCAAAGAGCGGGCAACAAGCTTCATCAACACGAAGAAGAACGGAACAGTGCTTATCACCAACGGCCAGGGACTTTACCAGCACTTCATTTACACACCACCGGCCAATTTTACAGGAATGGATTCATTTGAATATGTTTTTGAAGTATATGATTTCAACAACAATATCAAATTACGTTCAGGTAAATCGACTGTGACCATTTCTGTAACCAGCCGTTGTACAACCACAGGGAAAACTGTAGCCACTGCTGAATTTGCCCAGACCGAAATTATAAGCACTACCAGGTAATAGCGGTAAATAATTGAACAGGCGGGCATGCATGAAAATGTATGCCTGCTTTAATCCTGTTATATGAGCGGCCAGCAGCATATTGTACAGAAGCTTATCATTGAGGTTGGACTGGATTCGCGTGATGAAGCGTTTGGACTGCAGACAAAAATCGTGAATGATTACCAGCGACTGTTGCTGAAATCGATGAGCGAAGTATTCGATCGCCTTGTTGGCGGGGATGAATTTCTTTCCATTGACAAGCTTGAAATTGATATCGGCAGGATTGCGATAAGTGATCTTGAATACGAGCTTCCTGAAAAAATAAAAAAAGAAGTTGAAGAAGCGCTTGTGAAGCTTTTGTTTGAAGCGCGCGGTTCGCAGAATGGAGCTGCTGAAGTTCGTTTTGTAGCACAGGACGGAAACGCGATAACTGTGCGCGCAAACTTTAAAGATCGTTCCGCATCCCTTTTTGATACGCTGATCTATTATCTTGAATTCGGATTGCTTCCATGGACAAGCGACAAAAAAGAAAAGCCCGGATTGCGGTTTCTGCTCGGAGAAGCGATGATCCATCACCCTGCGGAACTGCGGAAAGCATTAATGCAATTTCAAAATAAGAATTATATTTTCCGACGTCTTGCGCTGCAGCTCCGGGACGATCAGTTGCAATACCTGGCGTCGATAACGGGCTGCGGTTTTTCTTCGGATCTGCCTGATCTTTTCAATAAGATACGTCGTTTCGTTGAAGCGATAATGCAGCAGCTGGCAAAGGAGAAGCATACAATAAAATCAACTGTTGAAAAAACAGTTAAAGTTTTTTTGTGGCAGGAAACCCTTCAGTATTTTTCCATCGGGAATAAAAGCGCGGCATCATCTCCCGAAGCAGACTTTGTTGCCCGTATTTTAAAACGTCTGTTTACTGAGCTTGAAATTAATATAGCCCGCATCAAACTTCCGAAAGGAGATTTTGAAGAACCGGCCCGTAAAGCAGTAAAACAATTACAGGAAGAAGAACAAGTCGTTATTAAAATAAAAGAAGAACTCCCTGAAGCGCCCGAAGCGGATGAAGGGATTTACATTGCGAATGCCGGGCTTGTTATCCTGGCGACTTATCTTCCGGGATTTTTCAGAAATATGGGGCTGGTTGAAGGTAAGGAATTTGTAAGCGACGAAGCGCGGTGGAAAGCAGTGCATCTTCTTCAATGGATGGTGTATGGCGATAAAGGGGCAAGGGAAGAAAAAGAAAATGATGTAGCCGGCGATGAAAAAATAAATGAGCACGATCTCGCATTGAATAAAATTCTTTGCGGAATAGATATTGCTGAGCCCGTACCGCTGGAACCTGATCTTTCTGAAGCAGAAAAAGAGGAAGCGAATATATTATTGCGGGCGGTAATTCAGAATTGGAAAATCATAAACAGGATATCCATTCAAAGCCTGCAAATAACCTTCCTGCAAAAAGAAGGAAAGCTAAAACGCGAAGCTAAAAACTGGAGTCTCTTCATTCATCGCGATTCAGGAGTGGATATTATCATTGATCGTTTGCCATGGACAATTTCAATGATAAAGATGCCCTGGAATAAGGAGACGGTTTATGTGGAGTGGTAATTTATTACGGGCCAGAATTTTGTTAAACGATTAAATGACTGCCGGTGTACGATAACAAACGAAGTTCCGATAATTACCTTGAGATGCGGCGAAGTATGCAGCGGGAGGAGGGAATGGCGGGTAAGAGGGAAGAGGGAAATAAGCAGAAAGATTCTGGTAAAAACACAGCGGTTGATAAAGCTGAAGATTCGACCGAACTTATGTTCTCATCTGATCAAACACAATGGACACGTGAGAAGCAGTATGAGGTAGCTTTAGCAATGGAAAATTTTAACCTGGATGAGATAACAGGATATGACGAATTTAAACCGAGCGGGTTTCGTTATAATCCGACAAAGTCGTACAATAGGCTGATTGAAATGCGTAAGCTCACAGGTGATAAAACGATGACACTTAGTGAGCTTGAAGGGAGCATGGCAAATTACAATAATGGATATTATTTCGATCTGAGTACATCTGCCGGGCGAATAATGTATGCTCAAAAAATGAAATTGAAAGGAGATAAATATATTCCCTCACAGGATTTGCTCGATCAACAGCTTGTCGAAACGAAAGGTCCCGAACAGCTCAAGAAAGATGTAGTGAACGGATTGTTTTTTTACGGACAGGTATTGGATTTAATCCAGGAAAAAATTGATTCGACAAAAGATGCAAATGAAAGAAATACGCTAATCACAAAAAAGTCGACTCTGCAGCTTTCTCTTGTGGCAATGACCACAAAGATCAATGAGGAGTACAAGAGAGAGAATAAAATTGAAAAAGATCAGAATCCGGATAAGCCGCAAACGCAGGAAGCAAATATGGCAATAGGAGTTGCAACTTTGATTGAAGCAATCGTTCTGACGTTAGTTGTTGCAGGAACTATGGCGTATTTAGCCGGTTTGGTATTGGAGGGACTTAATCGTGCTTTTGATGATCTTTTTCGTGGCAATGATCTTGATCTTTCTAACTTACGTAAGCCAAGAACGGAACCTGGTGGAGGTACTAAACCCAATACCGGGACAAAACCAGATCCGTTTTTTGATCCGGGTCGTATACCACCGCTGCCACCAGTAGCACTACAGGAACAGGATGATTGTACCCCCGTTCCACTTGGGTATCACAGGGGCGGAAACTGGAAGCATGATGAGCTAGCCGATCGTGTGCCGCCTAATCTTATTATCGGAACCGACTGGAATGTAAAAACCAAATCTTTTGACGCCTGGACCGGTAAACCAAAAAAAGAAATCTGGGAAATTAAAACGGCGGAATACAGCACATATACTAAATTTGTTAAAGGAATGGAATTGAATAAAATTGTAGCTGATATATTAATTGAGAAACCAATTGCCGATGCATGTGGTTTGCATTATGTTTTGGGAGTGACCGACGCCACACTTAAGAAAGATCTGGAGTTAAATCAAGAGGTAAGTCGAAGCGGAGCAGATATCCGTGTTATATCATAAACTATGCAGGATACTTTTTACATTGATACGATCAGTACATTTCGCGATAACTGGTCAGCATGTGCAGAACAATACCTGGGCTTATTGGAAAAATATCAGCCTTCTGAATCCTTTCGGTATTTACTCAATGAAAAGGCGGAGCCTGTTTTTATTTCAGACCGAAAATCGTGGCTCGAAGAACGGGATATTTTAAACGAAAGACTGCTCGTATGCAATGGAAATGAATCCTTTTATTCAGGGACTATAATCAGCACAATGAAGGCCCACATGATAAGTAATAAATTTCCATATTTGTTTATGACGACGGAGGCGTACGAAAATACCTGGCGTGGAACTGATTGGTTTGAACTTATTAAAGAAACTGGCAGCATTTTTAACCCATTAGAAATTCATATACATCCGCCCAACAATACAAATGTTATTTACCATCAGTTGGTAATCCCAAATAAGCCGCTTGAATTACCTTATGGATTGCCGGCGGTTTTAAATAAAAAAGATTTTGGTGATGAATCTCAACAGTTACCCGGGCATTTTGCATGGATAAATTATTGGGATTGCCTTTTAGTAAAGAATGCACAGTTGAATATTAGTCTCGCTGAAAAAATGTTTTACAAGATAGAGCAGTTGCAAAACGGCGACCTGGTAATTCAATTAACAGATGCCGAGCTAAATCTTGAAGTACCAGAACACTTGACACTTTTAAAAGAGGCGTACCGGAATTTTGAGATGGTAGGTGGAAGACATCTTTTGCCCGGGCATTTGAGGCAGTTTTAGGGGATATTTTCTTGTAGATATGACCTCAACAGACTAATCAATGTTATGGTTGAAAAGCTCTGAACTATATAAGTTGAGCCGTGCTAAAGCATATACTGGATTAAATTCGTTGATAAAATTTCCTGCCGCATTTTGCTACATACTGTAATTTTTTTATCGTTTGGTGAGACTTTATCTTTTCATTATCAATAATAATGCTTTTAGCTTATGTACGATAATAGCTTTGGCAGTGATAATATTCTGAATATGCATCGCAGGCAGCAGGAGCAGGCGGGTATGTTGAACAAAACAGATAAAACAAATAAAGCAGAGGACGCGCCCCCTGTTTTTAGAAATGTCGAAGTGACTTCGCTCAATATTTCAGAAATTGAAATCACATCAATTCTTGGGCAGGAAGTTTATAAGGGAAAAATTACCGGGGATGGTTATACGCTTACCGGCGTTAATGCAGGAGTTTATTTATTAAAGATTACAACTGCCGATAAAAAAGTAACTTATGAAAGCGTGTTTCACAAAGGAGGAAAAGATGCAACAACAAAAATTACTTTTATCACCTTTAAGCAATCAGCCGATCTTAAGGAACAATCGGAAAAAGCATTGGCTCCGGAACCGGAAGACAGACTTCAAAAAATTGAACGTATTTGTAAACGTTTTAACCTGATCGTCGCAAAATTCGGACTCAGGAGTTCACTTGAAAGCATGATTGATCCTGTTGATATTGATTCTGCTGAACGTTTGCTGACAAAAATTGAGCCCTGGGTTCTTTTCGGACAAGGTTACCCGACAAGTTTACTGTGGGGAGGTTTGCGTTATGATGCCTGGGATGGAAATCACCGGCTGGTGCTCATAGATGCTTCCGGCAATGCGGATCATATGCATGCATTCGACATGACCGGCAAAGGGTTGCGGTTTACCCATTTCAGATCTGAACAAGCGGATAATAATATGAAAGCGTTTAAGGACGCCACTCAAAATACGAACGCGCAGGTGCCGACACTTATTACTCCCCAATCACATGGAGAAACTGCGCCGGGTGAAATGAAAGCAAATGCACAACCTGCTGTTAAATCTGCAATTGCTCCTGCAAATAAACCTTCTGATAGCGCACGTCCACATCTGAACAACGCGCAAAAAGTTATATACGAACCCGAACCGATGAATACCACAAACCTGGATTCACTCGGCATCGATGTTTCGAAGTTGGAAATGACTTATGAGGAAGCTGCCGCCGGTCTTGAAGCAATGACAGGATGCAGGTATAGAGTTGTTTACAATGGCGTTTTTATGGGCCATTTTGAAATGCAACGGATTGATGGCAATATGCGGATTACCGGGGAAGTGGATGAATTTAAAAATGCCTACGCAGGTAAAAATCCAATCTTCCTTAACCAGATCACAACCGGCAAACTCTGGAAATTCGCAGTCGATGCAGACGAAGATACTTTCGGTGATCCTGATTTTTTAACGATGTTGCTGCAAGGCGGATTTCCGGATTCGCACTATCATGGACTTACTTCTTCGATGTTGATTTCGGGTGCGATGCTGGATGTGGCGGGGGGCGTTCCGGGAATGGCTGTGGGAATGGTGAATTTAGTGAGGATGATGAAGGCGGAGGCGAGGGGGAATTCGGCGATGAAAAATCCTAAACCAGAGAAACAAGCGGAAGGGAATGTGAAGGAGACTCTAAAAGAAGAAAACAGTGTCTCGAAAGTAGCACAGAAAACATCTTCGGTAACTGCTATATATAACGGGAAGAATGTACCTGTTTATAGGGGTGGGAATAGTTTTAAATTAAGATCATATGATTATAGACTGGACAAAGAGACTGGTTTTGTAGAAACAACTCACGGGCTTTCTGTTAATGTTAATCCAACATCAGAATCAATGACTAAATTTGGAGGTGCGTATAAGATAGAATCACTTCCAGATGGATTAAAAATTATTCAAAGAGGAGAGAAACCCGGACATTATGAAATAGTTCCTGCAGGACAAATAACTCCAGAAC
>JALYQL010000307.1 GCA_030855855.1 Bacteroidota bacterium
GGCTTATACCGCATGAAACAGTTCTTTGAAACTTACAGCCCGCAGCAAATTGCAAATTCACACACGAGTGGCACCGACCTTGCAATTGTGTCCGCAGTGCGGACACAATTGGGAACAAAAGCTAAAAAGCCAAAAGTGTCCGCAGTGCGGACACAAATTAATATTGATTCTTTATCATCAATAAAAGATACGATGCTGGTGCAGATCAGCTGGACAAATCATCGTTTAATATTATCAAAAACAACATCGCGCGAAGAACAGATTTTTTACTTGTTGTTGACTATAAAGGAAGCTTATAGCTCGCGTGAGCTGGAGCGCCAGATTGACAGCGGGTACTATGAACGGGTAATGCTGTCAAAGAGAAAGAACTCACCGGCATTAACACGCTTACGCAAAGATATTTCACTGGTATTTAAGGATACTTACGTATTTGAATTTTTGAACTTACCCGGAACTCATTCCGAAAATGACCTTAAAAAAGGATTAGTCCAGAATATTAAAAAACTTTTGCTCGAATTAGGGAAAGACTTTTCATTCATTAGTGAAGAATATAAAATTAAAGTCGGAAGCAAAGATTTTTTTATTGATTTGCTGTTTTATCATCGTGAACTATGCTGCCTTGTTGCTTTCGAGCTTAAGATTGATGATTTTAAACCGGAATATCTTGGCAAGATAAATTTCTACCTTGAAGCGCTTGACCGCGAAGTAAAAAAGAAACATGAAAATCCAAGCGTGGGCGTTTTGCTTTGTAAGCAAAAAGATGATGAAGTTGTTGAATATGCATTGAGCAGGAGCCTTTCTCCCACAATGATTTCAAAATATAAAACCAAGCTGATCAATAAAACATTATTAAAGAAAAAATTACACGAGCTATTCCAGATGGAAGATGCCCGGAATAAAAACAATTTATTATGAATGCATATATCATCGCAGGTCTTCGCTCAGCAGTCGGAAAAGCACCACGCGGAATGTTTCGTTTCATGCGCCCCGACGATCTCGCAGCACAGGTAATCCGCCAGGTTGTCGCACAAATTCCGAATCTCGACAAAGAGCTTATCGACGACGTCATTGTCGGAAACGCGATGCCGGAAGCGGAACAAGGGCTCAACGTCGGAAGATTAATTTCGCTCATGGCCCTGGATACGGATAAAGTTCCGGGCATGACGGTGAATCGGTACTGCGCGTCAGGATTGGAAACAATTGCAATTGCTTCTGCGAAAATTCATGCAGGGCTTGCAGATTGCATTATCGCAGGCGGTGTTGAATCGATGAGCCTCATCCCTACCGGCGGCTGGCGCGTGATCCCGAATTATGAAGTGGCGGCAAACCATCCTGACTGGTATTGGGGAATGGGCTTAACCGCCGAAGCTGTCGCGAATGAATACAAAGTATCCCGCGAGGACCAGGATGCATTCGGATTGGCTTCCCATCAAAAAGCAATTGCCGCGATTAAAGCAGGCAAATTCAAAAGCGGAATTGCGCCGGTAAAAGTGAATGAAATTTATCTCGACGAAAAAAATAAACGCCAGTCCCGCGAATTCATTTTCGATACTGATGAAGGTCCGCGTGCCGATACATCTCCTGAAGCGTTGGCAAAACTAAAACCGGTTTTTGCTGCCGACGGAACTGTAACGGCTGGAAATTCATCGCAGACTTCAGATGGCGCAGCATTCGTAATTGTAGTGAGCGAACGTATGCTGAAAAAATTAAATGTGCAGCCGATCGCACGTCTGGTGAGTTTTGCTGCTGCTGGAGTTCCACCGAGAATTATGGGAATCGGCCCGGTTTACGCTATTCCGAAAGCGTTGGAAAAAGCAGGAATGAATTTAAACCAGATTGACCTGATCGAATTGAACGAAGCTTTTGCATCACAATCGATTGCCGTCACAAGAGAACTTGGTTTGAATACAGAAATTCTGAATGTGAACGGCGGCGCGATTGCGTTAGGTCATCCGCTTGGCTGTTCGGGTGCGAAACTTTCAGTTCAGCTCTTCAACGAATTAAGAGAACGCAAAAAGAAATACGGCCTTGTATCTATGTGCGTAGGAACAGGACAAGGCGCAGCAGGAATATTTGAAATGTTATAGGGAGTATTGAGTATTGGATATTGGGTACAATGCCCGGCGACTATTACTTGATAAGTACACTTCCGGAAAAAATATAAATCACCATTACTCACTACTCAATACCCACTACTCAATACTCACTACTCAATACCCAACACTATGAGCACAGCAATCAAAGGAGGCGAATTCCTCATCCGTGACACAGAAGCAAAAGATATTTTTATTCCGGAAGAATGGGATGAAGAATCTTTAATGATGGCACAGGCCACCAGGGATTTTCTTGAGAAAGAAGTTTTCCCCAATCTTGATCGCATCGACGCGCAGGAAGACGGATTGATGGTAAGCCTTCTCAATAAAGCCGCTGAGCTCGGTTTGCTTGGCATTTCTGTTCCTGAAGAATATGGTGGAATGGGAAAAGATTTCAAAGCTTCGATGCTTACGACAGAAATTACAGGTGCCGGACATTCCTTCGCGGTTGCGATCTCTGCTCATACGGGTATCGGAACATTACCGATCTTATATTATGGAAATGAAGAGCAAAAGAAAAAATATATTCCGAAGCTGATCAACGGAGAATGGAAAGCCTGTTATTGCTTAACTGAACCTTCCGCAGGGTCAGATGCCAATTCAGGAAAATCAAAAGCGGTTTTGAGCACGGATGGAAAACATTACATCCTGAACGGACAAAAAATGTGGATCACCAACGGTGGCTTCGCGGATATTTTTACTGTCTTCGCGAAAATTGATGAAGACGAAAATCTCAGCGCGTTCATTGTGGAAAAAGGGTTTGGCGGAATTACACTCGGCGCGGAAGAGCACAAAATGGGAATCAAAGGAAGCTCAACGCGACAGGTGTTTTTCAACGACTGCAAAGTTCCTGCAGAAAATCTTTTATCCGAAAGACAAAATGGATTTAAGATTGCGGTAAACATTCTCAACATCGGAAGGATTAAGCTTGCTGCTGCGGCATTGGGCGGATCGAAAGAAATTATTTCCATCGCTGTCAATTATTCCAATGAACGTCAGCAATTCGGTCGGCCAATCGCGAAGTATGGCGCGATTCGTCACAAGCTGGGCGATATGGCCACACGTGTTTACGCCATGGAATCTGCATTATACCGCGCAACACAAAATATTGATGATGCGATCAAAGCCTTGCAGGCCGGTGGAATGGAATTCGCAAAATCAAAATTGAAAGGCGTAGAACAATTTGCCGCTGAAGCTGCAATCCTGAAAGTACACGGCTCTGAAGTTTTGGATTTTGTGGTGGATGAAGGCGTGCAGATCTATGGCGGCATGGGCTATTCCGCAGAAGCGCCGATGGATCGCGCGTATAGGGATTCGCGTATCAACCGGATCTTTGAAGGAACAAATGAAATTAACCGCATGCTTATTGTAGACATGCTTTTGAAACGCGCGATGAAAGGTGAATTGGATTTGATGGGGCCTGCTTCAAAAGTTGCATCCGACCTGATGTCTATTCCTGATTTCGGCACGCCGGATAATTCATTGTTCGCCGCAGAAAAACGTGCGCTTGCAGGATTCAAAAAAGCAACCTTGCTGGTAGCCGGTGCCGCTGTTCAGAAGCTGATGATGCAATTGGCAAAAGAGCAGGAAATTTTAATGAATGTCGCTGATATGCTCATCGAATTGTATGCTGCCGAATCTGTTCAGCTGCGCGTGGAAAAGCTCGTGTCGATGCGCGGAGAAGAAGCGTGTGCAAGCCAGCTTGATATGATGCGCGCCTGCATTTACGAATCCGGAGATAAAATTGCCAAGGCAGGAAAAGACGCGATCAATAGTTTTGCAGAAGGTGATGAGCAACGCATGATGCTGATGGGACTTCGGAGATTTACGAAAGTTGATCCGCTGAACATTAAAGAATCATATCGGAGAATTGCAGGGAAGATGATTGAAGAGAATAAATATTGTTTTTGATTTTAAATTTTTATGTCTAAACAATAAGACCATGACTGTTAATTCCTTGATAGGGGAAATAAATTATAACGACGTTCACCTGCTGACACTTGAGCAACTTAGGTCTGTTGAAGAAGCACAGGCCGAATATAAAAGAGGCGAGTGTGTTTCGGATGAAGAACTAAAAAAGGAATTTGAAAAATGGTTGAAAGATTAACTTGATGCCTTTGTCTTGGTGGCAAATTAACTGAAAAATAAATGAGTGATAAACATAAGCTGTTTAACTCCGGCCTCGATAACGCGCACAACCGCATGATCAAATTCACTAAGGCCAAAGAAGTAAATGAAAAGAAGCTGATCGTTTATGTAAAAGACGCTGTCAAAGTAAACTTATCAGGAAAATCAGATAAGGCGAATGCGGTAGAAAAATCAGAACGAAAAATTGAAATCCCTGGTGAGCTGTCGCAATGGTTTTTGAAAAACAAAACAGCAAAAATATTTTTCGGCGAGTTGTCGTTCACCAATAAACGCGAAAACATATCGCCGGCGCCAAACAAGAAGAAACGAGAAAAAAGAGGTTCGTAAAAATAACAGCTACACTTACCGCCGGAAAGAAAACATTTTAATGTCGTTAATTAATGACAAAAAAATGACCCCTGCATTAAACCGGAATGCATTTTGAGTGTCAAACAGCAAAAGTCAGATCCTATGAAAAGAATTATCTCCTCCTTGCTTATGCTGGTGGCATTCACAGCATTTGCGCAGACTGCAGACAAAAGGGAAGTCGGCCACGAACAGAAAACCCCCGAAGAAAGAGCAACAGCAATGGCCGCTCATCTGGAAAAAAGCCTGGCACTGAGCCCGGAACAGAAAACAAAAGTCCATGATCTGGCATTGGCAAAAGAGCAGAAAATCGGCCAGCTGCGCGAACAAAATAAAGGCAAAGACCGGTGCGATTGGGCAGATCAGCGTAAGCTGGCGCAGGATGAATTTCTTACCGGGATGAAAAATACGCTCACTCCCGAACAATACTCGAAATGGAATGCACAGAAAGAAGAGCGCCACAAGAAACGTGCTGCTACCAATCCGAAGGATTCCAAAACACCGGTTCAGCGCGCGCAAGGATTCGCTACTCATCTTGAAAAAGAGCTGACGCTTACACCGGAGCAAAAGACAAAAGTGGAGAAGCTTGCATTGACCCGTGAAAATGCCAATGAACAGCTTCGTGAAAAATACAAAGGCCAGGACCCATGCGCATCAAAAGCCGAACGCGAACAAGTGCGTGCGGATTTTGAGAATGGAATGAAAGCAATATTGACTCCTGACCAATTACAAAAATGGGAAGACCGGAAAAAAGAGCGAATGGAGCAACGAAAAAAGAAAAAATAGTTTTTAGTTCGGAGTTTTTAGTTCGGGAAATTTTCACACATCTCCGAACTTTAAACTCCGAACTTTAAACTAAAAAACTACGCTTCACACGGAGTCATAATATCCAGGAAAGTGAGGTACCAGCTTCCATTGATGAGTGAAAAATAATAGCGGTAGTTTTTTGTATTGATAACTGTGCGGGTAATTGTAGATGCTGTTTCTGAAATTTCCTTGTCTTTCTCAGCAGGCAGGCCGGAATAGGTCCATATCTTCTGTTCTGCGAATGTGTTTTGTAAGGATGTGAAGCAACCTTCCTTATTGTAAACTTTGTCATTCTCGCATTCAAGCACCGGCAATGATTCCTCTTTCGGAACACGCATCATCGCGTCCCTTTCAAATGGCAACAGGCTTTTACCATCCGGCTGTTTAAATTCACGGATATGATCTACACGCGTGAAATTCGGAACAGCGCCTGCGGAATGGATGATCCAAAGCCCATACTGCGGATGGATCACTACATCAAACATGGTGTCATTCCCCGTAGTTGCTGCATGTGCAAAAGCGGAATAAAACCAATTGAATTGTTTGATATCAGATGAAGGAGGAAGGTCTTCCTGCAACGCTTTCTTCATCGCTTCTTTTTCAGAAAGCGAATCATTTACACCCGGTGACTGCGCTTCATCACCACACCCGGTGATACAAAAAAGTCCAACGGCAATAACAAAAACATTTATACGCATAAGCTTATTTAAAAGGAATTATATTCTTCGTCGATTTCAACGCAAAAGTTATGTAAAAGATAATTATCACCGACATGACAGCGGCTGAGAAAAAAACAGTAGCCGGATTAATAAATGTCCAGATTATTCCTGCTGCAAGGCTTGCGCCAAGCGTTGCAAAACTCTGCAATCCAGAAAAAAGTCCGAGCGCCAAACCTTTGTCTTCGTTTTTACACAATGCACTCACCCACGCTTTTGAAACGCCATCAGTGCAAGCCGCGTAAAATCCGTAAATCACAAAACAAGCCAATACAAAACCCAGGCTTGCCTTTTCGGAGATGCATCCAAGCGCGGTAAAAGCCATTCCACCATAAGCAAGCGCGAAACAAATAAATCCAATGATCATCATTCGTTTGGCGCCGGTCCTGTCAGCCAACACGCCGGCAGGATAAGATGCAACCGCGTAAATAATATTGTAAAATATATAAAAGCCAACCACGATCATGTCACTGCTGATCGCTACAGGAGTATCAAAGTACAACGTCATTCCGTTTTTAAAAATGCTTTTCACAAGCAGCAATAAAAAAAGATCCGAGCTGTTGAATAATGTAAATGCGAGAATTGCGCCCACAAGCTTCCTGTATTCTGAACCGGCTCTTTTCCAATAAGAAAAAGAAGAAAAAGGTGAGGTGGTGACCTTAAATTCTTTTCGCTCCGATTTTTTCTCTTTGACCAAAAATAAAAGCAGCACGCAAAGCAATCCGGGGATCAACGCGAAATAAAACAAGGATTTGTATTCTCCTTCTTTGTGAAATGCAAGCCATGTAAGCGCTAACGCCGGACCGATAACAGCTCCCAACGTGTCTAATGAACGATGAAAGCCGAATACTTTCCCCTTATGCGATCCTGCTTCTTCTGCCAGCAATGCATCGCGGGCGCCTGTGCGAATACCTTTTCCCAACCGATCTGACGAACGCATCAGTAAAGCCCACGGAGCCGAAGCAAAAGCTGCCAATAACGGTTTGCTTAATGCTGAAAGTAAATATCCGAAACGGATAAAAGGCAGCCGTACGCCACGTTTGTCCGACCATTCACCGAACCAGCCTTTTGTTAATCCCGCAATCGCTTCCGCGCATCCTTCCAGCATTCCGATCCAGATGGCGCCATAGCCAATACCCGCCATGTATAATGGTAAAACCGGGTAAAGCAACTCGCCCGCCACATCATTCAGAAGGCTTACAATAGAGAGAAGCAATACTGTTTTACTAAGCCAGCTTTTCAATTTGGGGTGTTTTTAACACGGTAAAGTTAAGCCTGCAGGCAATGAATCCGATTTTTGGCACTAATATTGTCTTACTACTATTAAGAAATACAAATTACTATGAAAAAGTCAATTTTTCTATTCGCAGTCAGTATGCTTTTAATGGTTGCAGTAAAAGCACAAACCTCACCGGCTCCTAAACCAAAGCCTGCTCCTGCACCATCGTCTAATGCTCAACGCGCGCCTGCACAAACGCCTGCTACACGTCCGGCACAGACACCAGCACAAACTCCGTCAACTGCTCCTTCTACCAAAGCATCCGGACCAGTTAAAAGAAATGTGAGAATGAAACGTGCCGTGCCTGCGCCACAATCTGCAAAACGCGCACAGGTCATTCAACAGAAATAATATTGCTTTAATACATCCTCAGTCCCTTCCTGCTCGCGCGGGGAGGGACTTTTCATTTTATGATACGCTGGAAAAACATTCCACCCTGCGCCGCCAGCGATTTCATTTTTAAAAGCGGCAATGCAGACAGTTTTCCGATGTGCAGATTTTTTTTAAAAGCAACCTCGTTATGCACCCAGCGGAGCGCGAAGTCGTAATAACGCCGTGAATACGTTCGCTTAAAATCAATATCACGGTCGGTGGATGTTTCCCAGTCACGTGGATTTATAAATTTACTTTTTGTCTCAGCATACAGCGGCGTTCCTTTGATCGGGTACGCGAGCGTGATGGTGAAATAATCCGGCATGGATTCATTCAGGTGGCGAATAGTTTCTTTTATATCGCGTTGGGTTTCGCCGGGATAACCGAGCATGATAAATGTGCCTGCCTCCATGCCTTTTTTCCTGGTAAGCCGGATCATTTCACGCACCTGTATCACATCCACACGACGATCCATTGCGTCAATGACATTCTGAGAACCGCTTTCTGCGCCGATCCATACACGGAAGCAACCGCTACTGACAAGCAGATCGATCACTTCTTCATTCAGCCTGTCGGCGCGCGTAATGATCTCGTATTTTACTTTTACTTTTCGTTGCGCGATCTCATCAGCAAATTCTTTCAGCCATTTATGCGAGATCGTAAATACATCATCCACAAACCAGATATTGTCAAATGTATATTCCGACTGCAGCATTAGTATCTCATCAACAACAAGCCTGGCGCTACGCCGGCGGTAAGTTCCGCCATAAACTGCGCGACTGCACCACTTACATGTGTAAGGACAACCACGCATAGTGCTCAACGAAAGTGTGCTGCTGCCATGTGCGTTTTTCCATGCATCAAAATAGCGCTGAAGATTAATTTTTTTCCTGTTCGGAAAAGGGAGTTCGTCAATGGATTTTAAAAGCGACTGATCAGCTGTAATGGTTACTTCATTGTCCGGGGCAATAAAAGCTATTCCTTTTATTCCGGAAAGATCTTTCATACCTGCTGAAAATGCTTTTATCAATTGCAGCATCGTTTCCTCTCCTTCACCGATCACCAGCGCGTCGGCGCCATGCAAAAGAAATTCCTGCGCATGATTCCTGACTTCAGGTCCGCCAAGAATAATTTTCATTCCGTCAAGCTGCTTATCGCCGCGAATGAATTTTATAATGCGCAGCACATTCAATTTCGTCATCAGGTTCGTATAAATACCGATGACACCTGGAGAACTGGTCTTTAAATTTGTTTTAAAATTTTCGAAAGACGAAAAAGTACTGTCGAATACATCATTGTCAAACCCGTTTTTCTCAAGGTAAGCGGAGATATATAAAATACCCAACGGAACATACGGTTTCATAATGAGCTTTTCACGCTCATCTTCCTCCAGGAAATATCCGTGTGTGAGTATTATTTTCATTTATCGCTTTTCCGGGTAAAGTCAATAATAAAATGGTCGGCCTTATCGGAGAGAGATGAAAAACGGCCCAGGATTTTTTCAATAAGGTTGAGCATCCGTAAAATAAAAGGATGTTTCCTGAAATAATTATCGAGGTAAGAAGGCGGAATCGCAATTCCGATAGGCTTGTGTTTTAAAAGGTTGAAATGTTTTGCAAAAAAAGAGGCCGCTTCTTCCGGTGAATAATACCAGGTTGAAAATTTTGTTTCAAAGATGATTGCTTCCACGCCTTGCAGGGAACGACGACGAAATGCATTCTGCAAATCGGACTTTCTTTTAAAATACCATTGCTCCCATTTACAATTCCGTGACATTATTACAAAGATCAGCCTTCCGCCAGGATTTAACAATTCTGAAAAAACAGTTGACATTTCTTTGATTGCGGAGGCATCAATGCAGTTTAATCCGCCAAAATCAGAAAAGATAAGATCGAATTTTTTATTGCTGAGATTTGAAGCTACATCTGTTATGCCGGATTGAAAAACAGTGGCTTTGTTTTGCAGCTTTTCTTTCGCCACATGTACCATCTCATTGGAAAGATCAGTAGCCGTTACTTTAAAACCATTTTTTATAAACCAAAGCGCGTCTTCGCCTGTTCCACAATTGAGCTCAAGAATTTCAGAATGTGTTTTTGAAGAAATATTTTCAGAAAGGAACTTCCACACTCGCTCACGCTGGAGCCTGCCTACAGGAGAAAAAGTAAATTCCTCATCATAGGCAAGGGCGTACTGATCAAATGCCGCTTCAGTCTGGTGCATGTTCGAGCTGCTCAAGGCGTTTTTTCTGACGGATCACTGCGGGAATATAAAAAACAACAGAAGCCGCTCTCCGGAAATCATGCTTGTGGAGCTTTGCAGGCGCGGTGAATAATTTTCTGAGGCTTTCATACCCTTGATGTTTCCTGTAATTGCGGTGCACATAAGTGTGCAATGCTTTGTAAAATTCTGTTGAATAGGTGTTGCGGAATAACAATACCATTTCATCAGAATGCGACCAGTTCTGCTTTTCAGTCAGTTCTGATTTGACATTTTCGTAAAATTTTGTTCCGGGTAAAGGGTACGAAACAGAAATGCCAATGTCTTCCGGAAGCAATTCATTCAGCAGCTCAATTGTTTTATAAATATCTTCCAAAGTTTCGCCGGGATAACCGAATTGCAAAAAGAAGGCAGGTCGAATACCGTATTTTTTGAGCATGGCGGTTGACTGCCTTATCTGGTCGACAGTTGTTCCTTTGTCCATGGCATCGAGAATTTTCTGCGAGCCGCTTTCCGCACCCATCCATGCTGTTTCGCACCCGGAAGCTGCAAGATCAGCAATATAATTTTCCTGCAGCAGCAGATCAGCGCGGGATTGTATCTTATATTTCAGCTGCAGCTTTTCCTTTTTTACAAGCTCCGCGAAATGTTTTATCCAACCCGGAGAAAGTCCGAAAATATCATCGCAAAACCAGATATGATCAAACTGAAATTGCTCTTTGAGATAAATCAATTCCTTCACAACATTTTCCGGCGAACGTGAATTATAACGGTTGCCATAAATCGGCTTCGCGCACCAGTTACACTTGAACGGACAACCTCTTGTGGTGGCCATGTTCAAGGAAAAATATCCGTTGTGCGTCATCCACACCGAACGATAACGATCCATTTCAATTAAATCCCAGGCCGCCATTGGCAACTGATCCAGCGTTTCCAGCACATTACGTTTAGGATTGATAATTGTTTTTTCATTTGCACGAAAAACAACACCCGCGATCTTATCTGCACGTTCGTTCTTTTCTATTGCGCCGACTAATTCTCTTAGCGTGATCTCTGCTTCACCTTTGATTACATAATCGGCACCTTCAGAAAGATATTTTTCAAAATGGTCTGTTGAATCGCTGCTGCTTACAATAACGGTGCAACCTGCTTTTTTCGCAAGTTTCTGCATTTGAAAAGCAGCTTCACGCATATTCGTGAGGCACATTTTTGTGAGATAATTAAATCCATCATCACAGATCACAAAAATACCAGGCTTGTTTTTTTCAAGGTGCGGAATTACTTCTTCGGCACTATAAGAAAACTGTGAATCAAAAAGCGATACTTCATGCCCTGCCCCGCGCAAAACTGAAGCAGCAAGTATAGTTCCCAATGGAGGAAAAGGCTGGCCTAATTCCCATTGTTTGGAATCGAAGCGCATAAAATAGGAATGTGAAAAAAGAATTTTCATCACGCTTTCTTAACTGACTCATTTTCGCAGGTCCATTCCCATCGTATTGCGGGAATCAGGATACCCGTCTGTTCCATGATCATTGCCTTACGTCGTTCAATTTCTACAACCACTTTACGCTGGAATCCCTGCGGATGATGTTTGGAAACATTTCTTTTTGAACGGAAATCAACATCAAATTCCACCTTGGACAGATGTGGGAATTTTTTTCTCCAACGGTTCAATGTTATTCTTAAACATTGTTCATCCAGCCATTCACCGGAAGCACCGCGGAAAGCTTTTTCTATTGCGCGTTTCAGAAAGCCGGAAGCAACATCTCCTGATTCCGGTCGCGATCGCATTTCACGGTTTGGGTAAAATAATTTTACCCAGTGATTGGCCTGAACAAATTCTTCATGCAATGTTTTATTGATCATCGGTTGCAGGAAAGCGATTTCAGTGGCTACAAATAAATTCCTGTCCGGAATAACCAGGCGCTCTGTATCGATAAAATAATTGACGCAGAAATATTTTTTTGAATTGAGCAGAAATATTTTTTTGAAAAGCACGAGCATTGTTCTTGCAATCCAAAGCCGGCCCGGAGCGGTGATGATAAAATAATCGATATCACCGTTCTTATCCATTGTGCCCTTGGAAAGCGATCCACTAACGGCAACACCGCGTACAAAAGGAAATTTAGCGATCAGGCGGGAATATCTTTTTGCTTTACGCTGAAAATGCAAGGCGCGTTCCTGGCGTTCAAGCCGCAGTCTTATATTTTTTTCACCGCCTTTTAAAAACCAAAAACCTTCTGCTTCTTCCGCGATCTCTGCACGCTGTAAATTCTCGAGCGCAGCTGCAGTTTCGGTAAGCGAGCAGGATTGCAATTGACAGTTGCGGTGAATCTCGTCGGTGGTGAGCGGGTGACGAAAAATATCGAAATACATCAGCGTATGCAAAACCGCGATGTCAATAGCATCGAGATGTGCAGGAATTGACGGATTCGGGGAGGACGGATTCATCTACTCCGAAGTTACACATTTCATTTTTCATTAAGGCGAATATTGAAAATGAATCCTTGCTCCCACATCGTGCGTTTTTGAACACAAAGCGTAAAAGTGAGGTCATTTTCATTGGCAATCGCTTGTATTCCATGGAGATCGCATTCATCGGAAAGCACCATAAAAATGTCAGAGGATGCCGAAATGAATTTTTTCGCCTGGCAAAAAAAGGCACGGAAATATTCGAGATTTTCGCCGCAATACCACGCATTTTCAGCTATAGAAGCGGGATTCTTTTTGTAATATGGGGGATTGACTGCGATGATATCAAACTGCTGCGCAGGCAAACTGCTGAAAAGATCAGACTGAAAAACAGAAATGCTGACGCCGTTATTTTTTGCATTTCCAAGCGTGCATTCTACGGCTAAAGGAGAAATATCGCAGGCAGTAACAACCGCTTTCTGCTGAGCGGCAAAAATGCTGATCATTCCGGAGCCGCTTCCCATTTCGAGAAAACGTTTTCCGCTGAGCTGCTGCTTTTCAAGAAAGGTGATGAGCAATTTTGTGCTAAAAAAAAAGCCGGGATGAAAAACGCCCGGTGGAATATTTACAGTGATCCTCCGGAAATTATAAACACGCGGCACCGAGAGGTAGTTTTCTACCATTGGCTTCCACGTGCGGTTTACAATTGCTTTTATTATTTTTCTCATTGACGTAAAATCCAAAAATGAAAAATCCAAATCCCAACGTATGGAATCCGGATCTTTCATTAACTGAATTTAATTATTTTACTTCTTTCATGTCCATCTGACACATCGGGCATTTTCCCGCTGCATCATATGTTTTTTCACCTTCGCATTTCATCGGGCATTGGTACTTTACCGCCGTAACATTTGTCCCGCCATTTGCAGGAACAACGGCATTTGCACTGTCCGATTTATTTTTATCAGCGTCGCCACCACAAGATGCGAGAAATGCGATTGCCAATACAGAAGAAAGAATAAGTTTTTTCATGGTTTTTTCGTTTTGGCTAAGATAGGGAGAAGTGAGCAATGCTTAATAATTCCCGTATGATAAAACACGATTTACTGTTTCACCTCTTTCCATCCCAAAGCAGCCGCGCCAAGCACCGCCGCGTTTTCAGGGAGGCCCGACAATTTCACTTCTACTTTTCCTTTATAATTCCGAAGGATATATTGATCGAAATAGTGTTTTACCGGCGTCAATAGCAGATCCCCTGCTTTTGCCAATCCGCCATACAGAAAAATATGTGTAGGACTGGTAATTGCAACGGTGTTGGCCAATGCAAATCCTAATTTTTCAGCTGTTGCGTCCATTAATTTCAAAGCAACTTTATCTCCTCCCGCAGCAGCATCTGTAATCAGCTTTCCTGAAATTCGTTCCGGCGAAACATTTCGCAATTCGGATTTTTCATTGGTTGAACTGAGCCATTCTTTTGCGGTAGTCACAATTCCAGTCGCCGATACATACGTTTCAAGGCAGCCATTTCTTGTGCAGCCGCAAAGTCTTCCGTCACGTTCAACAATTACATGGCCTAACTCTCCGGCGAATCCATCATGGCCATACAGCACTTCGCCGTTCACAACAAATCCGCTTCCCAAACCGGTCCCCAATGTCACCACAATAAAATCACGAAGGAATTTTGCGTCGCCAAAAAGCAATTCTCCAAGTGCGGCAGCATTCGCGTCATTGGTCAGCTTACAGCTTGTGTTCATTTCCTTTTCAAACATTTCAGCAAGCGGAATTTTTCCCTCCCACGGCATATTGGGAGCAAACTCAATGCTGCCCGAATAATAATTCGCGCTCGGTGCACCGATCCCGATCGCGAGCAATTGCGCGTTTACCTTTCTAATTCCTTCCCTGATTTTTGCTGCAGCGTCTTTTACAAATTCTTCCGGCGCAGCGTAGTCGCGGGTTGAAAGTCGTGCAGAAAAAATAACTGCGCCTGACTTATCCACAAGGCCTATCTCTGTATTTGTTCCGCCAATATCAATTCCGGCAACTACTTCCATTTGTAATTTGATAATCTGGTAATTTGATAATTTGATAATTGAGTTCGCGCTTTTACTTTAGAAAATAATCGGCGTCAAATAATTTATTCGTTCCATGCTGATGCAATGCGTAATTAAATCCTTTCGCCAGTCCGTATGCTCCATGTTCGCCTTGCTTATTGATTGCAAGAATTCCAACCTGGAACTCTTTGTGATTGGCGTGTTTTCGAACAATGCGATTGATTGCTTCTTCGCATGCTTCCTGTGGTGTTGCACCATTGCGCATCATTTCCACTGCTACATGAGATGCAAGTGTACGCAAAACAGTTTCACCCAAACCGGTGCAGGTCGCAGCGCCAACTTCGTTGTCTGCAAATAATCCTGCGCCAATCACAGGCGAATCGCCGACACGACCGTGCATTTTCCATGCGAGCCCGCTTGTCGTGCAAACACCCGCGCAATTTCCTTCGGCATCCATCGCCAGCAAACCAATTGTATCGTGATTTTCAATATTGATGATTGGCTTGTATTTTTTTTCTTTCAGCCACTCTTTCCATGCTTTGTCAGTAGTTTCTGTCAATGCATTCGGATGCTGGATCATTCCCAGGGATTTCGCAAAAATCTCCGCTCCTTTTCCGACGATCATCACATGTGGCGTTTTTTCCATTACTGCACGAGCCAGCGAAATCGGGTGATCAATTCCCTGCACAAACGCAACTGATCCCGCATTTCCTTTTTCATCCATGATAGAGGCATCGAGCGTTACAATTCCTTCGCGGTCCGGAAAACCACCGAGTCCGACGCTGGTATTTCCTTTGTCCGATTCGATGACCATCACACCTTTTTCAACGGAATCGGTAAGCGAACCGCCGGCAAGAAGAGTTTTCATCGCTTCTTCATTCGCAGGCATACCGTGACTCCATGTTGAAATAACAAGCGGCCCGCCTTTGGAGCTGTTAGGATTTTGCTTCGGCTTTTTTTTGCTGCTTGTGGACGCGAATGCATTTACGCCGATTGTGGTGGCGGCTGCGAACATTGCGGTGCGTTGTAAGAAAGATTTTCTATCCATGTTTGTTTGCAGCTGAAGTTTTATTTTGTTTCAATTACGATTTCATCGGCGAAGAGCCATGATTTATTTCCATTGCCGGGATGCCAGGCGGGACATGGGCCTCCGTTCTTTGCAAGTATCCTCACATAACGCGTTTTTATTTTTTTACAACAAAAATCGTCATGAAATACCTGCCCGGTGTTCCTGGTATAGGTGTTAACGTCTGTTTCTATCTCGGTGAATGTTTTTCCATCAACTGAAGAATAAAAAGTCACCAGCGAAGGAAAAAATATCCATGCTCCTTCATCTTCAAGAAATCCGATGCAAAGATGATTTATCTCTTTAACGGAACCCAAATCCACAACAACGTCAAGGTCCGTTCCTTCATAGCCTTGCCAGTCACCGGTGCGGAAATTATCACTGCCGCGAATGCCGTCTATCAATGCGCGATTGCCACCTGCGGAATATTGGTTTGCATATTTGTTTGTAAGTGTAATTGATTTGTAATCCGGAGATTTTGTGAAGTATGCCACTACAGTGTCGCTGCCTCGTACTATATGTGAGATTTCCGAAATTTTATTGATAAAAATATCCCGAACAGCCCAGCACTGTAACGTTGCATTCTCTTTTATTATAATAGAGCCACCATACTTCGTGGGTTCACCGCCATTTAGCGTATAATAAACTGTACTTCTCGTTTGTGAAGAGAGTTTTAATGAAACCTCGTTAGTAAACGTACGCCCGGAGAAATTTGTAATGCGCGGAACATCCGGAATCATCGCAATGTCCTTCCAATTCATTTGAAAAGCCGGTGCCGTATAAGGGAATGGAGTAGTAAAACGATTATCCTCCGCATAAGCATTTTCTACACCTTGAAAATGAGTCTCTACTAAGCTCATTGGGTTATTTCTCATTGTAAACTCAATCGTTGATCCATTGGCAATTTCAAAAAAATCAAGCCAACCTGCTTTCCGGTTTTCACCGTTTACTTTTGTTCCAACCACAAAATTACTGTTAGCCTGGCGTGGTGCTTTTATAACAGTAGTTTTGCCATTCTCCAGATGTAAATTAATTTCATCAAACAAAGGAGTTCCGATAACATACTGAACTGAACCCGGCGTTACCTGGTAAAAACCCATAGCTGATAAGACATACCATGCCGACATTTGACCACAATCTTCATTACCACATAATCCATCCGGAAAATCAGTATAGAGATTCGAAATATCAAGAATATTCTTTTGTGTAAGAAGCGGAACACCGGCATAACAATACAAATACGCCATGTGATGACTCGGTTCATTCCCTTGCGCGTATTGCCCGATCAACCCCGTAATGTCAGCCTGCTCACGTCCGGAAGTTTTAGAAGAAACAGAAAATAATTTGTCCAGATGTGACAGGAAAGATTTATTTCCACCATGCGCTGCAATCAATCCCGGAATATCCTGCTGCACCGCAAGAGAATATTGCCATGCATTTGCTTCTGTAAAATGAAAATTTACTTCGTTAGGATCAAATGGCTCAACAAAAGAATTATTTAAACGCGCACGGAAGAACCCGGTTTCGGAGTCATAGAGATTTCGCCATGACTGCGAGCGATGAAGAAAATACGTGTAATCATCTTCTTTCTTCATTCGTTTTGCGGCGAGTGCAATACACCAATCATCGTAAGCATACTCAAGCGTCTTTGAAACCGATTCAGATTCTCCTTCAGCAGGAATGAATCCAAACTTTTTATACGCTTCCAATCCATTTGTATTCTGCATGGCACTTGCTTTCATCGCTTCGTATGCCATTGCAGTATCGAAATCAGTCAGGCCTTTCATCCACGCATCCACGATAACAGGCGCACTGTGATAACCAATCATGCAATTCGTTTCATTTGCGGAAAGTTCCCATACAGGCAGTTTTCCTCCTTCTTTATACTGTTTTACAAACGTATTGATGAAATCCTGGTCGCGCTTCGGCTGAATAATCGTAAACAAAGGATGCAACGCGCGATAGGTATCCCATAATGAAAAAACAGAATATTGCGGATGAATAGTATCACGGTGTACTTTTTTATCCATTCCCATATAATCGCCGTTCACATCGCAATAAATATTCGGGGCGATGAAACAATGATAAAGTGCAGAGTAAAATATTTTATTTTTTGTTTCATCATTGCCGCGCACTTCAATTTTCCCTAATTCATTATTCCATTGCTGCACTACTTTTTTATGAACAGCATCGAAATCAAAATCAGGAACTTCAACTTCCATATTCAGCTTTGCATTTTCTGAACTGACAGGAGATATTGCAACTTTAATGATCAATGGTTCATTCTCCGGATTTTTGAATGATAGAGCGAGCCGGACATCCTTCCCCGACATTATCATTTGCTTTTCTTCCTGATCTTTGCTTCCCTGTGAAAAAGTTGTAAGGTCAATTTCACTTGAGAATTCTGCATAGAAATAAACTTTCTGTTCTGTCGCCCACGCTTTGGAAGTGCGGTAGCCCTGTATGGCGTGATCATTTACAATTTCAATTTTCGAATCCAGCACTTCATCTCTATGCTTCAAATCGATCACCATCCAATTTTCATCTTTCTTACTGAATGTATAACGGTGCATGCCCACTCTCGGAGAAGCGGTAAGCTCAACTTTGGTTTTTGAATTATCCAGCACTACAGAATAATATCCTGCAGCGGCTTTTTCATTTGCATGTGAAAAACCGGAAGAATATCCTGCTTTACCATCTGCACCGTTATTGAATTCAATTTTCCCGTTTCCGGGCATGAACATAATATCACCATAATCGCTGCAACCTGTTCCACTCAAATGCGTGTGAGAGAATCCATAGATCGTATCGTCGTCATAATGATAACCCGAACATCCGTCCCAGCTGCCATCCACGCGCGTATCCGGGCTCAGCTGCACCATTCCGAAAGGAGCAGTGGCGCCGGGAAATGTATGCCCGTGGCCGGCAGTTCCGATCATCGGATTTACATATTTCGTGAAATCGTATTTCGAAGAATCCACATTCCAGGAAAATGGAACATACGGAATGGCTTTTTCATTCCCGCAGCCGGATAAATAGAAAGCAGTCAGAATGATAATCGGGAGAAAGTAAAATTTCATGCCTGAATTTGGTATCCCAAGATAGTGATATTGATCAATTTTTACTTACAGGAAGGAGAGTTTCTTTTAGCAAGCTGACAAACAAAAAATCTATCTTTGAAGATGCGTTTTATATTGCCACTCCTTGCCCTCTCATTTGTATTTTCATGCGGCTCTGCTGAACATAAAAAAACAAATTCTGATTCAGTTCAAACAGTTGCAGTAAAAGCTCCCGTTCTCAGAAAAGGAGATTTCACGGATCTCGCTGTGACCGGAAATGCTTCCAATTTATTTTCTATTTATTTGCCGTCGGGTTATGATTCGCTTAAAAAACACCCGGTTGTCATTTTCTTCGATGCGCATGGAAACGGAAAATTACCGATGGAGAAATACAAAAGCATTGCAGAAAAATGGGGGTATGTTTTTGTGGGATCGAACAGCTCGAAAAATGGAATGGACGGAAACCAGGCCACGCGTATCGGGAATGAGCTGATAGCAGAAGTCAGCAAAATCGTGAACGTGAATGAACAAGAAATAATCCTTTGCGGATTTTCAGGTGGCGCAAGAGTAGCTTCGAATATTGCATTAACGAACAACGCAGTAAAAGGATTGATCTGTAATTCAGCTGCTCCTCCGCAACCTATGCATGGAAAAGTTTATGTTGGTCTTGCCGGCCTTGGTGACATGAATTATCTCGAGATGAAAAAATTTATGGGTTTTCAAAGTGGAAATGATTTCCCTTATGAGCTTTTGGTTTTTGATGGAAAGCACGAATGGGCGCCGGTGAACATGATGCAAAATGCGTTACTGATTTGTTCCACTTATGATATGGCAACGCGTATTTATGATCTTGACTCCTCTAAATCTGACGCACTGGAAGAAACAATACTTGCACAGGCCGACTCGATTAAAAAGACGAGCTGTCTGATCGCAAATAACTTATTGCAGACCGGCCTCAAAACAGCCGGAAAACCATCAGCGCATGACACTTTAATTCTTAAGAAACGAAGGATTGAATCAGCAGCCAATTCATTTGAAAAAAATCCTTGCGTAAAATCAGACCGGGATGCGTGGAGAAAAGCGGAAGTGGAAGAAAAAAAATTACAGGAAGAGCTCGCAAGCGCAATTATGTCGCAGGATACTTTGTGGTGGAAAACAAATGCTGATAAATATTTTGAATCTAAAAAAGACGGTGCGGATAAATTCATGCATCAGCGTTTGCGCGGTTATACAAGCCTGATGTGCTATTCTTACGCTAACCAGGCATTCAAATCAAATAATCTTCACGCAGCCGAAAAGCTTGTTGCAATTTATGCCATCGTTGATCCGGAAAACAGCGAATGGGCTTACATGCGAGCAAATCTTTATATGCAAATAGGGTTGAATGATTATGCATTAAGCTCATTGGAAAAAGCAACAGAGCTGGGATTTAATGATAAAGCACGTTTACAGAACGATCCTGTCTTCGCATCGCTACACGGAGATCCGAGGTTCACTGCGCTAACCGGAAAAATGAATTAACCAAATAGGAGAAAATACTGACCACTTATCAATCAACATCCTGATATTTATACCGCCAGTTCTTTAGGGCATATTAATTGCTTCCATCTGCTCATGAAAAAAAAGCTACTTCTTCATCTTACGCTTCTATTTATTTTTATCATCACCTCTCTTCCTGCGCAGGTAAACTTTGTTCCCAATCCTTCTTTCGAAGCCGACAACCGCGCACCGGTCATTACGACCTTTAACTGGAATCATTATGGTGACTGGATAAAAGATTCGCTTTACACGCAACCTGACAACAATCTTGTTGTGGCTGCCAATTGGTTCCAACCTACAGGAGGCACTCCCGACATTCTCAATTCTGACAAATCACACCTGCTTGGTTTTAAAACAAAAACTGCAAGAACAGGAACCGGCAGAATGGGCATCATCAGCGGCATTTGCAAAAACGGATTAGTAAGCTGGATGTTTTACCAGGATACGTACAGCGAATACATTGAATGCAAACTGAACCAGCCTTTAACGGAAGGAAAATTATATTGCGTGCGTTATTATGTCGCGCTTGACCGGAAAAGTAATTTTGCTTCCAATCAGTTCGGGTTCGCTGTTACGAAAGAGATGGTCCGCTCAAAATCTCATGCTGCATTATCGGGTTATGATCCTGTGGCGCATATTAATGAGGCAACGGATCATTACATTACCAGCGATGAGGGATGGGTGATGATCTGCGATACATTTATTGCGATTGGTGGCGAGCAATTTCTCACGCTTGGCAGCTTTTCAACTGAATTTCCAAAACGGATACACAAAGTGAAAAAAAGTCAGCATACCAGCCTGCGTGTAAATCCGTTTAACAAATTCGCATATTATTATATCGATGACGTGAGCCTGATGGAAGTGCAGCCGGATGAAGTATTATGCTCGGCTCCGAGAGATTCGGTAACAAGGAACAATATTGTTTTTATGCTTGATGTTTCCGGTTCGATGGTTCAGAAAGGGTTGCTGGATGCGGCAAAAAATTCTATCATTCCATTAGTAAATACAATTCCTCCGGGAGATCACATCACCATCATTACGTACAACGATAATGCGACAGTGATCGCAGATAATATCACAGCCGGTGATACGGCACAGATCCGGTTAGCGCTGGAAAAAATCAAACCGGGAGGAGGAACAAATCCTGTCGGTGGATTTAACCTGGCGTATGCGGCGATACGAAAACGAATGTTGCCCGAAGGAACTAATAAGATCATCGTGCTTACCGATGGTAAAATTTATCTGCCGAAAAAAGAAAAAGAAAAAATCATCACTGCGTCTGAAGAAGAGAAGATATTGCTTTCTGTTGTTTTCTTCGGTGATGAAGTCCCGGATGACATGGAGAAATTCGTAGAGGCCGCCGGGGGGAATGCCAATATTGCAAAAGACGGAGATGCTGCTGATGCATTACGAAAAGAAGTTCCCGCTTCGATCACAGACACACCTTACGGAGAAAGAAATGCGGGAAGGATCATCGGCTGGGAAGTGATGACAAAGATCATTGGCCCTGCGTTACTCGTATTGATCGTGATGAAAGGGCTGCGTTTAACTTTCTGAGCGATTACTCCTGCTCCACATACATCTTCTCGATAATCGCTTCGTTTGCCTGCAGGATCACTTTCCGTTTCAACGAAAGCTTCGGTGTCAATTCACCGCTTTCAATGGTCCACACTTTCGGAATCAACGCAATTTTCTTGATCCGTTCATATTGTGCAAGTGCGGCATTCAGCTTTTCAACAGCTTCGTTGATACGTTTTACGACCGCAGGATGATTCACCAGGTCTTCATTTGTTGGTCCGATCTCGATTCCTTTTCGTTTTGCCCAATCGCGGACAAACGGGAATGCAGGAACGATCACCGCTGTCGGATATTTGCGGTTATCGCCGACGGTAATAGATTGTTCGATGAAGCGTGAATTTTTCAATAAATTTTCAAGATGCTGTGGTGCAATATATTTCCCACCTGTTGTTTTAAAAATTTCTTTTTTGCGATCTGTTATTTTCAAAAAACGATTTTCCACAAGCGTTCCGATATCTCCGGTGTGAAACCATCCGTCGCTATCAATCACTTCAGCTGTCGCGTCGGGGCGTTTGTAATACCCTTTCATGATGTTTGGGCCTTTTACCAGGATCTCTCCGTCTTGAGCGAATTTCACCTGCACATCTTTTATCACAGGTCCCACTGTTCCGAAACGCAGACTGTTGGGCTCAAAATTATTTACTGCAATAACAGGTGAAGTTTCCGTGAGGCCATATCCTTCGAGTACCGGAATTCCTGCAGCCCAGAAGATCCTTGCTAAACGCTGATCAAGTGCGGCGCCGCCGGAGATCATGCATTTTACATTTCCGCCAAGTGCTTCCCGCCATTTACTGAACACCAGCTTCGACGCGATAGAGAGCTGCATATTGTAAAACATGCCCGGCGCATTTGGACCGACATCATACTTTTCAGCAATTCGTATTGACCAGAAAAACAACTTGCGTTTGACTCCGGTAAGCTCCGCGCCTTTTGCAGTGATCCTGTTGTAAACTTTCTGCAGCAGTGAAGGGACACATGAAAAAATATGTGGTTTCAGCTCACGGATATTATCGCCGATCGTTTCGAGGCTTTCGGCGTAATAAATAGATGGCCCGCGAAACATGTACAGGAAAGAGATCATGCGCTCATACACATGATTCAGCGGAAGAAAACTGAGCGCACGGTGTGTATGATCGACAGGAGGAAGATCGCAAAGAGTGGTAAAGTTGCTGACTAAATTTTTGTGTGTCAGCATTACACCTTTCGGAGTGCCGGTTGTGCCGGAGGTGTACAATATTGTAAATACATCATCAGGAATAATTTCGCGCTTCACTGCTGCAATTGCATCAGACTGTGTATCCGTTCTGCCTTTATCAAGAATTTTATTCCATGATTCAGCGCCTGGAAATTCATCGATCGCGAAAATTTCGGGCGGTGATGACAGGTCTTTTATAGCAGATTTTGTTTTTTCGTAGATGTCTTTACTTGAAACAAAAACAATTTTTGATTCTGAATCTTTAAGAATGAATGCAAGATCTGCTTCTGAAATAGTGGGGTAAACAGGAACAAGCACTGATCCGCAAAGCTGCGCAGCGAAATCAATGATATTCCATTCCGGCCTGTTATTGGAAAGAAGAGCAATCCGATCGCCACGTTTGATCCCCGCGCTTATCAATCCCGCGGCAAGTGTATGCGCAAGCTCGCTGAATGTTTTAAAGCTCCAGGTTTTCCATTCGCCATTCGCTTTTCCTGCAAATGCATCCGGCTTATCACCGAACTTTTCAATGTAAAAATCCAACAGGTCAAAAACGCGCGTTACTTTCATATAGGAAGGTTATATGGATAAATATAAGGAATCAGCTTGAAGAAACGCTAAAATGGGAATAAAAGGTGTTTCACTCATTTACATTGTACGTAAAAAAGTCAGTTTGGTTTTAGGAGAAGGGAAGACGGCTGTAGCGGCAGGAAAAAAAACAGCGGCAGGGAAAAAGCGGCGGGGAGATTACCAATTACGTAATTACCAATTACCAATGGAATATTGCCAGAAGTCCGGCGGCAGTAAAGGGAGCGGCAGCGGGAGGGGGAAAAACAGCGGCAGGGAAAAAGCGGCGGGGAGATTACCAATTACGTAATTACTAATTACCAATGGAATATTGCCAGAAGTCCGGCGGCAGTATAGGGAGCGGCAGCGGGAGGGGGAAAAACAGCGGCAGGGAAAAACGGTGTCGGCGGGGGGAAAAGACAGTAGGAAAAAAAGGGCGTCAGAAAAAAGCACAAGCCCTGATACTTTTTCACCTTTTACTTCCACTGCCGCTTTTTTACTGCCGCTTTCTCATTAATACAATCTCTCCTCCTCTTGTAGCTGCTGGTGCCAACAAAAAATGGTTTTTTATTAATCCCAACCTGCAAAGGACATTCCTACAATAATTTTCGGAAGATCGCGGTCATTGGGCGAATTGTAATTGAACAAATCGTTCACACGGTATTGCATAAAGAACGAATTGAATTCTCCGCCAACTCTTACCGTAACGCCATAATTTATTTTTTCAATATAGGGCAAGCCGACGATGGTGCTTTTTACTTTATAGCTTCGGCCTGCCGGATCATTTGAATCGTAATGCCTGTCCACAAAAACATTGGTGGAACGGAAAATATTATCGGCATACACGCCAAAATCCATCCAGTTCCCCAATACATTTCCTCTTCGTCTGAAATTAATACGATCGCAGAATGCTACTGAAAAATTATGCAGGGAAATGCGTTCACGCACATGCTGCGAAGTTCCAAGAGGAGGCAGCTTCGGTGTATTCTGCCTGATGCTGTAACGGTCGTAACGATAAGTGACATCCATCACCAACGCGTTCCAGTAAAACAATTTCAGCTTCATGCGCAATCCGTATGCAAGCGATGTCGACCACCAGTTTGTCTGCGCGCCATACACCTGCGGACCGGGCATAAATCCAAAATGGCTATAGAAAGACATAAAAAACAAACGGTTCGGGCCGTACTTTGAAATTTTGCCGCTGGTATCTACTTCCTGCGAAACAAGCACATGATGTTTTTTTAAACGGCTTGTATCGCCACGCATTTCGCCCGGAAAAACATCAAACTGCGCTGCCAGCCGGAAGCCGGAGAATAAAAGCAGCAACGCTATTATGAAGGTCCGTTTAAAGCTGCAGCGATTCATAATATCCATAATAAAAAACATTCACCTTTACACCTTGCCGCAGCTGTGTTTCCGGAATTGATAGTTGATTTCCATTAACAAGCTCGTAGACATAATACCTGTAAATCCTGCCCTGTTCATCTTCAAGGCTGTAAAATAATTTCGGAAGAAGATCGGCGCCACACACCGGCACGAACTTTTCATCAATGGTGATGGAGACGGAATTTCCTGATCTTACAAGTGAAAATGTTTTTGGCTGAACACTTGTCGTATCGAAAAAATAAGAAGCCTGCGGTGTTCCGTATCCATGCGCGTAATCGTAATACGGATAAAGCGAAGAACATTTGTGAAGAGTGTCCATCAGCTGCATCGGAGAGAGATCAGGATATTTCTGGATCACGCATGCGGCAAATCCGACAAGAAGCGGAGACGAAAAAGATGTTCCTTCTGATTCTTCATAATCTTCAAACCCATTTGCGACCAGCACAGTTCCCGGCGCGCAGACATCCGGCTTATGGCGAAAATCGGGTGTAGGGCCGATCGAAGAATAGCTTGCAATGTAACCCCGATCATTCAGCGCGGTTACACTTAATACGCTGTCTGCATCTGCCGGAGGAAGCAGCACCGGCGAAGAACTTTCTCCTTCATTTCCGGCAGCAGCAATGACAAGTATTCCTTTTCCCGCAGCCATATTTGAAGCGCGGGACATCAGGGAAACTTTTCCATTCATCTGCTCCGGCAAATAAGATTCGTAATTCGGTCCATCGGAACAATTGATGAGCATTGCACCTTGCTTATCGGACCATTCCATCGCTGCAACAAAATTTTCTTCACCCTTTGGCTGACTTGTCCATGATGTAGCAATTTTTGCAAGCAGGAAAGTCGCGTCCGGCGCAAGACCCATCGCTTTTCCATTTACAAATCCGGCGATACAGGAAAGAACCATTGTACCATGATCGGCAGGAGCTTTGTAAACATCTGCGTCATCTTTTGCAAAATCAAAAGTGGAACGGATACCGTTATTAAAACGAAGACTCTGAAAAGCAGGATGAACATCTACGCCATGAAAACCAACGTCGATAATGGAAATAATGATCCCTTTTCCTGTGAGATTATTCTGCTGAAAAACTTTGCCTGCCATCGGGTCGATCTGGAGATCAACGCTGCGTTTCAGATCGTAGATCCCGTCTTGAGTTGTATCAGGAGAAATAGCTGTAGAAGCCGGTTTCCATATCACTGTGCTTTGTTCAACCACTTCACGCACAAAAGACAATTTCCTTACTTCCACAATCTGCTCTTCGTTTGCCTCTACTCCGACACCGTTAAACCAGCGCGTAGTATGCCCTACAAGCGTAACACGTTTTGTAATTTCAGCAATGTATTTTTCGCATACCGGAAAATCTGTCGAATCATAAAGTGAGATCCCTAGGTTGAGCCGGCGTGTAATTGCCTCCGGTGCGAAATAAGTGTAGGGATCGAAGGTGGAACCGTTTTTATCAGTAAAAAACACCCAGTAGGATTTTTGAGCACAGAGTGCTGCACAACTAAAAACAGAGAACAGGAATACGGTTAAAATTTTCTTCGACATAGGTGGGTTGCGGGACACAAAGATGCAAAAAATAGTGATTCTCTCTTTGTAAATCCCAACCTCCCTTCTTTGTATTATTCGCTGGAAATATAAAAAGAACACTGAACCCACATGGCATGAGTTAACAGTGTTCTCTTAAAACCAAACAGTAAAGCCTATAGTTTAATAAAACTCTTGTGAAATATATTTGTTTCTTCTGTGCATTCGATAGTATAGTGACCTGTGGCAAGCCCGCTGACATCAATTAAAATAGTGTCTGAAGCATCGCTGTATGTATTTTCACGAACTATTCTGCCATGATCGTCATAAATCCGGATAGTGCATTTGCTTTTTGTATTTCGCTTTAGTGTTATTTCGGATGAGGCTGGATTCGGATAAAAAGAAAATTGCATCTCAGCATTGATCGTATTTACTGCTGTGGGTGCTGCATCCGCAAACCTTGCCAGGTAAATATTTCTCCACATGTTTGCAGGAGTTTGATCAAAAAGTGTGAACTGATTTCCAAAACTTACTGAAGGTCCATTAAAATAACCGCAGGTAATTATTTTATCAAAATCATCGTAAGCCACACCGAAGCCAACTTCCCATGGATCACCTGATATTGGCAAGCCACGATAAATGGTTCCTGAAGAATCCATCTCGGGCAAAAAAGCATCAAAGCTGAAACTTTGTGCGACAGGAAAAGGAAGGCTGCCAAATGTTGATGCGCCCTGGTAAATACCTGTTAAGCAAATATGCATACCATAATCATTTATTCCCCATCTGCCCCATGATTGCAACATCAGAATCAGGACCACTTCCATACCCTTTTCCCCATAGTGGGAGGCCTGTAGCAACATCAACTTTAAACAGGAAAATTTTGTACCCATTCGGATTTTGTGGGTTAACCGGCGCAGTAATTTGCAAGATGCTGTCAAACTCGCAAACTACCCCGGCATAATTTCCGCCGACATACAGATGTCCATAATTATCAGCCATTAAACCAATTACTTCTTCATAAGTGCTGGCCGCAGCAGACGGATATCCTTTAATAACACGCGCCCACATATAATCACCTGTCAGCGGATCTATTCGCGCACAAAATCCCTCCTGGAATGAGGAAACATAAAGGGTAATTGTATCTAAACAAATATTCCACCCTGTAATAACTCCACCTATAAACAGGTTACCACTATTATCAGTAGTAATGATTTGTCCTTGATTACCACCAGGATTGCTTCCTTGTGTTTCACCTTTTAACCAAACAGGGATGCTATCATTTAATAATTTAGCTACAAATACATTTGTAATTCCGCTACCATTTATCCCATACTTAAAATTGAGTGAAAGGTTTCCGGTAAACAAACTATCTGAACCGAAACATCCTGTAACATATACGTTGCCGGAATTATCTACAGTAATCGCTTTGACCTCATTCGGATTAGATCTGTTAATACCGGCATCAAACGTTCTGGCCCATACTATAATTCCATTATTGTCAAACTTTGCTGCATAAGCACAAGACCAGCCCGTATTAATTATTACAGTATTTCCAATTGTAAGGGTCGGATTTGAAAAGTTACCACAGATATAGATATTGTCATTATTATCAATTGCAAGGTCCCTGATATAAGAATAATTGCCAGAGGTATAAGAATTAGCCCAAAGCTCTGTACCGGTAGAATCAAACTTTGCAATGTAAATATCTACATCGGGTACGTTAGCAGAAACTAATGTATCATTCCCTAATATCAAGGTGCCTGAAAAGTATCCAACCATAATTATGTTCCCATGGCTGTCTGGCAAAGCACGCATTACATGCGAACTGTTAGTAAACGAAATTCCATGTTGCACCCAATCCAGGGGTATTGTTTGTGCGCTCACGTATTGACCAGCCAGCATTACAAGTATGGTGAGTCTTATAAATAAAATGTTTTTCATGCTCAATTTTTTTTAAACACAGGACATACCGTGTTTTGTGAAAACAAAACTAAGTTTAGAACGGTAGAACAGGTAACTAAAAAGTAAATTTTATACTATCTTTATTTTCGACTTACTTAGCAGAAATAGCTGATTATCAATCATTTTATTTTGCCCGGATTACATCCGGCGAGGAAAAAGCTTACCCCATTATCCGGCAATTAGAACATCAACAAAGTGTCAGGGCATTCCACATTGGATTTATGATGAGTATTGCTTTATTCGCAGAAAAAAAACACAGGAAAGTTATTAACTTCTCAACTCCCTCGATTTGCTTCCAGCCAGCACACGCTTTGAAGACAGGGTGTTAATGTTTCGTTATTTAATGCTTGTTAGTCACTTTGAACTGAGGCATGGTGACACCGTAGAACAACAAGTGCAAAGTATACGTCGTCATGCCAGGCGGCTGGAGCAATCTTTAAAAAGTGAAGAATTGTTGCTGGAGTTCTTTCTTCAATCAACAATACTTGAGGGAATAAAATTAAAAAATAAAATCCGAAGGCTTTTTGAAGAGCTAAAATCGCTTGAATCGGATCCGATAGAAAAAATATTCCAGGAATTTATTTATTTTATCCTGTTGCACCTCCGAAGTAAAGTCAGCGGGAAAGGATTCGAATCAGAATGGGCACAGTTTATTCAGGCACCTTCAGGTAAATTCAAAATTATTTTCTTATAACGCTCTACCTCCGCAACATAACAGGGAGAGAAAAAAACTTCATTACTTTTACCGGGAACAAACACTTTGCTCATAGCTTCACCTCACCGGATTAACCTTTCAGCACAAACATGACAATCGATCTCCGCAGCGATACTGTAACGAAACCAACACACGGAATGCTGGAAGCGATGTTCCATGCAAAAGTGGGTGATGATGTGTTTAATGAAGATCCGACCGTAACGGCGCTGGAAGAAAAAGTGGCGGAGATGTTCGGACATGAAGCCGGATTGTTTTGTCCGTCGGGCACGATGACGAACCAGATCGCGATCAAAGTAAATACGCAGCCGGGTGATGAAGTGCTTTGCGATGCGAGCGCACATATTTACAATTTTGAAGGCGGCGGCATCAGCTTTAATTCAGGTGTGCAGGCAAAATTAATCCAGGGCGAAAGGGGAAGGATGAATGCGAAACAAATAGAAGAAAACATTAATCCTACTTACGATTGGCTGACGCGAACAAAGTTGGTGAGTGTTGAAAATACTGCGAATCGTGCCGGTGGAAGCTACTATTCTTTGCAGCAGGTGCGTGAGATCGGCGCGGTGTGCAGGCAGCATGGTTTACGCTACCACCTCGATGGTGCAAGGATCTTTAACGCGATAGTTGAAGCCGGTTATTCTGCAGCCGACATCGGAAGTCCGTTTGATTCTGTTTCTGTTTGTTTATCAAAAGGGCTTGGCGCGCCTGCAGGATCTGTTCTGCTTGGCTCGAAAGAAATGATCCGCCAGTCGAGAAGGATACGGAAAATTTTCGGTGGCGGAATGCGCCAGGCAGGATTCATTGCAGCAGCAGGAATTTACGCGCTTGATCATCATGTAGAACGTTTGAAAGAAGATCATGCACGTGCGAAAATAATTGCGGATGTGTTAAGCAAAGCTTCCTATGTAGAAAGTGTGCTGCCTGTCGACACGAATATTATAATCTTCAACCTGAATGATAATATTTCGCCTGAAAAATTCGTGAAGCAGCTTTTTGAGAATGGAATTAAAGCGGTTGGTTTTGGAAAGCAAGCAATCCGTTTTGTGACGCATTTGGATTTTACGGATGATATGCTGGAGCAAACGGTGAAAGTGCTGGGGACGATTGAGCCGGTGTAGATGGTGCTTTGTCGCCTTCGATACATTTTTCGCTATTAACATTACATTTTAAAAGAAAATATCAAGCGAAAAACACTCAGTCTGACAAGAGAGAAATTTACTTGTCAGACTGAGTGTTTTTCGTTTAAAAAATCTTTCTGCCTATCCCCGGCATTAGTTCGATAAGAAAAAAAATTATCGGAGGCGACGAGCTAAAATCTATTCAGGGCCCATTCCATTTCTGAAAATAATCGCGAGGCTGATAAAAAAACCAGGAAGGAAGCGTTGCATGCAAGCATAAGTCTCACAATAATACTATAGATTTTATTTTCAAATATTTTCCATGTCAAAGGAATTGTGCAGAGCGGTGTAATGAACATTACCACCCATAAAGTACATCCAATGATATCTATGCAATTCATGACAATTAATTTTCTGACAACATTATTTTCACTTCGTGTGATAA
>JALYQL010000317.1 GCA_030855855.1 Bacteroidota bacterium
AACCGCAGTGAAGCGCAGGCCCCCCCCCCGGCCTTTGGTGATATTCAACCTAATAGAGAAATTTTATTTTTTTGCGAAAATTGGCAGCGGGGAACAAACAGAGTTTCAGGTCGTCTTTTCAGATAGATATTTGCAATTCAATCCCCCTCCACGAATTGTCTGACCGGCAACAGAAATAAAACTTCCCCGTTCGGTTTTTCGTCGTTAAAATGAATTTCACGCGTGTGACGGTAATGGAGGGAATAAACGTTTTGCTATTGTTCACAAACTCGTAATGGAAAGCTGAAAAGGAATAGGGCCATCTCCATAAACCAAAGCCACTTGTTTTCCGATTTTTTTGTGGTTGAATATGGATGTGATAATTCGCTGGAGACTCACAAACGCAGTTTTGCTTTTAACAGCGGCCTCAAAAATATCATCCTTCATTACGTCAACAGCATTTTTAAGCGTTTCTTCCGAGGCGGAAAGCAAGACAACCGGTATGCCGGGGTTAACCTTTTTAATTTCCTCCAACGCCTCTAATCCATTCATCGCGTTCTTGTCCACACTATTGAGATGGTAATCAAGAATAATGACATCCGGCTTATGGCCCAGGCGTTCTATGCACTGCTCAGCAGTCGCAAAGGCTTCAATAGTAAAATCAGAATGGAGGTGAAATTCATGTTCCAGCGTTATCAAAAACATTGGATCGTCATCGACAATAAACAACTTTACTTTTTCAGGTTTCATAAATCTTAACTATTAATACTAAAATCTAAAGAGCGTTCCGGGAACGCAGAATGTAAATTTACGCATTCATCACGTTCAGTCCAATGATTAAATATTTATCTCTTTCCTTTCTTGAAATAAAACCAGCCAAGTAACGTAACCATCGCCTGCGCAGCGGGGACTGCAATGAACGCGCCAGTCGACCCGAGGTGGAATCCCCTGGCCAGCAAATATGCAAATGGAATCTGAAAGATCCAGAAACAAACGAAATTAATTAGTGTCGGCGTTTTCGAATCTCCGGCTCCGTTTAACGCCTGTGTCAATACCATTCCGATGCCATAGAAAATAAATCCGGCCCCTATGATCCGCAACGATTGTACACCGCAGGCTGCCACAGCTTCATCTTTTGTGAAGCAGCGGATAATCGGATCAGCGAAAAATAAAAAAACGAAGGTTACAAAGCTCATGAAGATGGCGCTGTATTTTGCTGCGAGCTTCACACTTTCTTCCGCACGTTCAATTTCTTTTGCACCCAGATTTTGCCCGACAAGTGTTGCTGCCGCATTGCTTAATCCCCACGCCGGCAAAATGAAAAAGATGACATTGCGTATCGAAGGGTACGAATTACGAATCGGTACGAATATACGAATCTCTTATGGGGCCTCTCAACTTCCATCATTCGTATATTCGTACCGATTCGTAATTCGTACGTTCGTATATTCGTACCGATTCGTAATTCGTACCCCCTTACGCAGGCACTGCGCTCATATCCATATACGCAATTTCCCAAAGATGCCCGTCCAGGTCCTGGTAGCCATGCCGGTACATCCAGCCATGATCTTGTTTTTCACTCGGCGTTGATCCGCCCGCATCAACTGCTTTTTTCACAAGCGCATCAACATCTTCCCGACTTTCTGCCGACAAACAAATAATAGCTTCAGTGGCATTCGACGCGTCAACAATGGATTTTTTTTGTAAAGTTTTTAAAGAAAGGTTCTGTCAGCAGCATCACATAAATATCATCGCTGATAATCATGCTGGTCGCGTTCTCGTCGGTAAACTGTGGATTAAATTTGTAGCCAAGCTTTGTAAAAAATTCTACGGATCGGTTGAGGTCCTTCACAGGAAGGTTAACAAAAATTTTAGTTGCCATTTTTTTAAAGTTTTAATTGTTAATGAAAAAATTATTGAAATTATTTTCCTTCATATGCATCCTGCAGATCCTTGATGATGATCTTATTCATTTTGAACATTGCATTCAACGCACGTTTTGATTTTTCCTGGTCAGGATCGCTCAACAGTTTTTCTAAAATCGGCGGAACAATCTGCCACGACAAGCCATATTTATCTTTAAGCCAGCCGCAACGGGATTCTTGTCCGCCACCTGCGATAAGCTTTTCCCATTTTTCATCAATTTCTTCCTGTGTTTCGCAGCTTACAGATAAGGAAAATGCTTCTGTGAATTTAAACATAGGGCCGCCGTTGAATAAAATGAGCCGTTGCCCTTCCAACTCTACTGTTGCCGACATTATTCCTTCGGGTCCGGGTGATGATCCCAGAACCTTTGAGTTTTTAAAAATAGAAGTGTAAAAATCTGCGGCTTCTCCGGCTTTGCCATTGAACCATAGGAAAGGAGTGATCTTTGTTTTCATTTTATTTACGTTAAGTTTGTTTTTTGGGTTTCGGTTTTTTCAACGATGCTTTTTCTTCATTTTGTTTTACCCTTGCTTTCACGATCTTCGTCACAAGCTTTATGGGTAATGGCTTTTCAATAGTAAATTGTATGGTGCCTGTAGCTGTTGTAAATGCTTTGAGCTCCTCTTTCAGCTCTTTTACAAGCTTTCCGTTTCCGGGAAAAAGACTGCAATGATTTTTGAACGCTGCAAAATAGACAAGTGGTCCTTCGTAATAAAAGGCCGGCATTTTATATCCAATTTTTTCTTCGGCTTTTGGCGCTGCTTTTCGAATTGTATGACGTAATTTCCCGAGCACAACACGTACATCTTCCGGAAGATCTGCAAGGTATTCATCAATATTTTTTGGCGTAGCTGATTTCATACTGATAGTTTTAGCTCAGGATTTCACAATGATAGCCATACGAATTTAAAAGCAGCACAATTTTTACTTTCGGTACAAAGGAACTTTCCACTCTCAGGATCTTATCGCAATCTTCCAGGTCAAAATTGATGCGGCATCCCGGAAATTTTTCGAGGAGCTTTTGGATGATTTCATGTGATTCATCCGCCTGCAAAACATTTGTTTTAAAAACTTCGACCATGGCCAGCTTTCAGTAGTGTATCAGTTTGATTTTTTTAGTCTCGTAGAGACGACATATTTATAGTAAAGCCCACAACCCAGCAGCAAAAGCGCCGTAGGTGCGACACTCCCCCAGCGCTACAATTGCTCCCATGGCGTAACGCGTGGAAAAATGTCGCCCTTACAGGGCTAAATATATTTCGTCGCTGCATTATTATAAATATATCGTCCCTACGGGACTTGATGATTTTGAATTTTCAAACTGATACACAACCCGGCTTTTGTTTATTTTTTTTCAGGCTTGTCATAATTAAAGATCCATGTCAAACCGAATTTATCTGTCAGGCAGCCGTACAACGCTCCCCAGAACATTTCTTTCAGCGGATCATTTATTTTTCCTTCGTCAGATAAAAAAGCAAACAGTTTTTTGATCTCCTCTTCACTGCTGCAATTCATCGACAACGCGATTGTGTTTCCTCTTATAAAACCATCTTTGCCCATCATATCAGATCCCATCAGGATCATCTCTTCGTTCACCAGCATCGAATGCATGATTTGATGTTTCATTCCTTCCGGACATTGCGCCTCCATCGGTGTACCTTCTACGGTTTGCAATGTAAGCTCACCACCAAAACAACTTTTGTAAAAATTCATCGCTTCCCGGCAGTTTCCATTAAAGGTGATGTAAGGATTTAATGTGACCATCTTCTTCTGTGAATTAATTTATAAGGCAAAATTACTTTGTGGCTTTCAAAGCGGGCGGGTGCAATAGCGCCAATCTCAGGGGTTGATTCCGACAAATGTTTGCGCTATTTTTGGAGCATGAAAACCATCTCTATTCTTGTTCCAAGGGGCGCCGCGGCAGTAAGCTGCATTGAAGGATCATTCATCGCATTCACAAAAGCGAACGATTTTTTAGCTGCAGTGGGAAAGCCTCCGTTGTTCAAAGTGCAGCTCGTCGGTCTTTCAGATGAGGCGCAGGTATATGATCGGTTGTTTACGATTTGCCCCGATGCTGCGATCAAAGATGTGCGTAAGACGGATCTCATTATTATTCCGGCGGTGAACGGCGATATGAATGAAGTAATCGAAATGGATAAGGCGTTTTTTCCATGGATAAATGCGCAGTATAAAAACGGCGCGCAGGTAGCGAGCTTATGTGTCGGTGCATTTTTGCTCGCATCGACTGGTTTGCTCAATGGAAAGAAATGTTCGACGCATTGGTCTGCTGCAAATCATTTTACAAAAATGTTTCCTGATGTCGAGCTCGTATCGGAAAGAGTGATCACCGATGAACAGGGAATTTATTCGAGCGGTGGCGCAAATTCATTCTGGAACCTGCTGATTTACCTGGTCGAAAAATATACGGACAGAGAAATTGCCATTCTCGCTTCTAAATATTTCGCGATTGAAATTGACCGGCATACACAATCTTCTTTTGTCATTTTTAACGGACAGCATGATCACCAGGATGAGCCGATAAAAAAAGCGCAGGAATTTATCGAGGAGAATTTCTGGAAAAAAATCACTGTCGATCAATTAGCTGATAAATTCGCCATCGGCAGAAGAAGCCTCGAACGAAGATTTAAAAAAGCGACTTCAAATACGGTCATCGAATATATTCAACGTGTAAAAATCGAAGCCGCAAAGAAAGGTTTTGAATCCGGCAGAAAAAATATCGCCGAAGTAATGAATGATGTCGGCTACAACGACACCAAAGCGTTCCGCACCATCTTCAAAAAAACAACAGGACTGTCTCCTATTGAATACAGGAATAAATATAATAAGGAAATGGTGGCTTGAAGGGTACGAAAAACGAAATTAAGTGCGAAAAATTGCGAAAAGCGGAAGTGTACGGAAATTGATTTTCGTACACTTCCGCTTTTATTCGTATGCGGCGTTTCGTATTTCGTGCCCTTATTGTTTTTCGGTAGTGTATCAGTTTCTTTGTGTCTTGGTGCCTTTGTGGCAAAAATTCCTGCACGATGAAACTGATACACTACCTGTTTTTCGCCCTCATTTCGTTTTTCGTACCTTGCACCCGGTGACACTCTTCATTTCCTCCATAAATTCGGGCAGCAACGGCAATTGTTATTACGTGGGCAACAGTAATGATGCTGTGCTGATTGACGTTGGCTTGTCGTGCCGCGAAATTGAAAAGAGGATGCTGCGCGCCGGCCTATCGATGCAAAAAGTACGGGCGATTTTTATTTCGCACGAGCATATCGATCATATCCGTGGTGTGGAAGTGATCTCCAAAAAATATAATCTTCCCGTTTACATCAATGAAAAAACATACGGTAACGGAAGAATGAAAATAAAGGAAGAGCACATCAATTCCTTTTGTGATGAAGAAATAATTCCTGTCGGCACGCTGAATGTGATTCCTTTTTTTAAATCGCATGATGCTGCTGATCCGTACAGCTTTTCGGTGGAATGTGAAGGCATCCGTGTTGGTATTTTTACAGATATCGGAACAGTTTGCGAAAAGCTTACTGCGCATTTCAGTCAATGTCACGCGGCATTTCTCGAAGCAAATTATTGTGAAGAGATGCTGGAAAATGGACGTTACCCGATCTACCTGAAAAACCGCATTCGCAGTTCGCACGGACATTTATCCAATGCACAGGCGCTGGAGCTTTTCAAAACACATAAACCGGAATTCCTTTCGCATTTATTTTTGGCACATTTATCCAAAGAAAATAATTCTCCGGAGCTTGTGGAGAAATTATTTTCAGAACACGCTGCTTCCACAAAAATCATGGTGGCAAGCCGCTACGAAGAATCACCGGTTTACCGTGTAGGAAATGTGGGCGTGGAGGAAACTGATTTGCAGGGACAATTTGCTTTGCAGATCTGACAAATGTGTTAATGTGGATAATGGGCTAATGCGAATTGAAAAATAAAATTGAATGGGTTAATGTGCTGCCGGAATAAAAATTCTACCGCAGGTTGGCCGCTACTTTCGAAAATAAAATTGGATTTTCAGTTTCGATCGGAGCAAATGTGCGTGAGGCACAATCACCTGAAAGCAGAGTTGATTTCATTCACTAAATGAAAATTGCAGCAAAAGAGGCCCGGGAAACAGAATATTGGTTGTTAATCTGCAAATACTCCGGAGAACTACCTGATCCGGGCCCACTGCTGGAAAACATTGCGGAAATCAACAAAATCCTTTCCGCAATAATCACCACAAGCAAAAAGGGTTCGTAACTTCGCATTATGCTATTAACATATTAGCATATTACCCACATTAGCATATTATCCACATTAGCATAATAGTGTAATGACCATCAAATCCAAACGCCCTTCATTTGACGAGATCTACATGGATCTTGCGGAAAATCTCGGGCTGCGTTCACATTGTGTAAAAGCAAAAGTCGGGGCGGTGCTCACGAAAGACACACGCATTATTTCGCTCGGGTATAATGGTCCCCCTGCCGGAACGCACAATTGTGATCTCGAATGGCCCGAGCAAGGTTGTCCGCGCGATTCAAAAGGTTCGTGCTCGCTCGCTTTGCATGCTGAAATGAACGCGATCCTCTACGCATCAAAAAATAATGTTCCGATCGAAGGCTGCACGTTGTATGTCACACTTTCTCCGTGCATTTCCTGCGCGCGTATTATTTTTTCCACCGGCATCAAACGCGTCATCTTCAAAAATTCGTACGCGGAATACAAAGGAATTCCTACAGATGAAGGCGTGGATTTTCTCCGCAAATTCGGTGTAACGGTTGATCGTTATGCAACACCCGTGAAACTATAACTTATGCGCAAGCTCAGCACCTGGTTACCTTTTATTATCGGACTTTCACTCGGCGCGGGCGTTCTGCTTGGAGCAAAGCTGGGCACACGTTCTAAATTTGGCGACAATGCGCTGGCGTATGATAAAATAAAAGCAGTGCTCGGTTATGTGGAAGCGAATTACGTTGATACGGTCGATGTGGAAAAGCTGACCGACATGACGCTTGAAGATATGCTGCAGCACCTCGATCCGCATTCCGATTATTTTACGGCGGAGGAAATAAAAGCGATGAGCGAGCCGCTGCAGGGAAATTTCGAAGGCATCGGCATCGAATATAATTTTGTGCAGGACACGCTGGTGGTGATGGCAGTTATTCCCGGCGGACCTTCAGAAAAAGCAGGATTAAAAACCGGCGATCGTATTGTGCGCGCGAATGACACGTTGCTCACCGGAAAAAATTCAAGCGAAAAAAACATTAAAGGAAAATTACGCGGCCCTGCAGGAACAAAAGTCACTGTGCAGGTTCGTCGCCCGGGCAGAAAAGATCTTTTCAATGTGCCGATCACAAGAGGACGCGTGCCGATCTATAGCATCCAGGGCGCATATATGCTCAATGAAAATACAGGCTACATTAAGCTCGATCGTTTTGCGGAAAAGAGCTACGAGGAATTTATGAAAGCGACGAAAAACCTGCTCGGCGAAGGAATGAAAAACATGGTGCTCGATCTACGCGGCAATGGCGGCGGATATCTTGACGCTGCAACGAATATTGCGGATGAATTTCTGTCCGCTGGAAAAATGATCGTGTACACACAAGGCCGTCTTGAAGGGGAAGTGAAAAGCCTGGCCACCAGCAAAGGCATTCTTGAAAATACGCCGCTTGTGATTTTAGTGGATGAGAATTCTGCTTCTGCAAGTGAAATTCTCGCTGGCGCGATCCAGGATAATGACCGCGGAACAATTATCGGCCGCCGCACATTCGGAAAAGGATTGGTGCAGGAAGAAAAACGTTTGTTCGACGGCAGCGCATTCCGTTTAACAATCGCGCGATATTATACACCGACTGGCCGCAGCATTCAGAAGCCGTACGACAAAGGTCTTGACGCATATGCAGCCGATGAACAAAACCGGTTCAATCACGGCGAGCTTGTAAATGCCGACAGCATTAAATTTCCTGACTCGTTGAAATTTAAAACACCTGCAGGAAAAATCGTTTACGGCGGCGGCGGAATCATGCCCGATCTTTTCGTGCCGCTCGATACTTCAGGTGGATCAACATTGCTGAACAATCTTTTTTACAAAGATGTTTTTACGCTCTGGTCATTGAGCTATGCGGCAAATCACAATGCGGAGCTGACGAAAATGGGGTTGAAAAATTTCCACACAAACTTTGTCATCACCGACGCGCTTGTCAATGAGCTGATGTCAGTCGCAGAAAAAAACGGCGTAGCGTTAAATGAATTGCAGCAGAAACGTTCTTCCGCATTGATCAGAAAATACATGAAAGCCGCAGTAGCACGAAATATCTGGGGCGACGCAGGTTACCTGCAGGTATGGAATGAAGGGGATAGGTTTTTGGAAGCGGCGGAGAAGGCTTTCAGGAAATAGTGCAGTAAAGGAGGATGTACGAATTACGAGTTACGATGTACGATTGATTTTAGAATAGGTGATTTTAGATTGAAAAACAATTCTGATCTAAAATCAGCCAATCTGAAATTCCTTCTGTTGACATAAAAAAAGTCCGAAGATTTCTCCCCAGACTTTTATATTGTACATCGTTCCCGATAACTATCGGCATCGTACATCAACGCACTACAATGCCCGGGTTAACAGAAATACAGCAATCTTTTATTTCTTAAGATTCTTTATTGAATCCGCTTTGCGTAAAGAATCACCTTGTGCGATCAGCTTCAGGTTACTCAGAGAGTCAGCGCGGTTCATGGAATCGAACAGATGGTCTGTGGTGTTGTCAATTTCTTTTGCAATGCTGTCTGCTTCAAGGGAATCTTCGTTTTTCTTCTCTTCAGAAGGTCCGCAGGAAATCATCCCTACAGAGAGCGTAGCTGCAAATGCGAATGCGAGTAAATTTTTCATGGGCGTCGGGTGGTTGTTTTTGGTTCAGCGGCTAAATTAAACAAAAGTTGGAATTGAGGAAATGGGCCAATGAAGTTATTGTTTGACTAGCTTATGGGTAAAACAGCTTCCGTTTGTGGTGATATCAATAAAATAAAGCCCTTGGCTATAGCCCGATAATTCAAGGTTGCGTAAATAGGTTCCGTCGACTGAGTTGAATGTTTCTACTGATATAACTCTTCCTGAAATATCCCTGATGCTGACTGTAAGAGTTGTGCCGCCATTTTTAATGAAAAGAGAAGCGCGGTCCTGTGTGGGATTTGGGCTGATAGAAAACGCAACGCTTTCGCTGGAAATTGTGGCAGCAAATCTTGCGCCAAATGGATAAAAATTCAGATGTTCAGAATACCCTCCGTCTTCGGCAATTTGAGTTTGCTGATTAAAGGTCATTTCACTAATAGGCTCTTCATTGGTTTCCCACATGAATTCACCGAGGGGTGTAACAATTGTATCGGCATAAGCCAAGGTTTGGCTATGAACGGAAATTGCTGGGAGGAAGATTGTAAGTAAAAGGAATATTGACTTCATTGAATATGAAATTATAATTTGATTATTTTCTGTGGAGCGGCGATTAGTTCGCCATTATTGTTTAGGAAAGAAATAAAATAAACAGCAGGACTCAATGAAGAAAAATCGATCTGTCCAATGCCATTGGTGGCGCACTTATTTTCGCTTAAAGGTCGTCCGGAAATATCAGTGATGCAATAACGAAAATCTTTATCTGCATTGCCAGAAAATTGATAATAAAAATCATCATTGACTGGATTTGGGAAAACAGCAACAGAAATATCAGAAGCATATGGATCTGGTACATCTAAAGGCTGATCAAGTTTTATGACGAAGATACTATCTGCAATGAAAGAAGGATTATTTATTGTTGCTGACACATAAACACTACCATCTGAATGAACAGATAAACAAGAGGGAAAATACGGTTGAGAAGTTGTATGCGCATAACTCCAAAGCAATCCACCTCCATTATTGTATTTATTTATATATAGAGTAAAGCTCGAGCTTGAAACAGGAAATTCATAAGCTACATAGCTATTCCCCAGTGTATCAACATCAAATACAGGAAAGCCTGTAGCAAATTGTGTGTTAATAGCAGTAGTAGTATCCAATAATGCGCCAGCTGTGTCAAAACGAACAACTTTAATTGCTCCATTTACTCTGACTAAAGCTAGTAAATTGCCATTTAAAAGATCATACTTAAGGTCATACGCATATGGACAAGGGCTGTAAAAAGAGGTCCATTGGACTTGCCCACTAGAAGAAACTTTACTTATAAAAATTGTGTCACTTGGACTTGAAGTGGTTTTGGATAGAACATAAGTGTTTTCGGAACTATCTTGAACGGCACCAATGGGTCGATTAAGAGTTGTTGGGCTTGGGTTAAAAAACATGACCCACCCCGTAACGTTTATTGTATCTCTTTTTACTAAACCAAACCCGGAAGAATAAGTGGTGGGAATAGTATTAAAAGTATTTACTAACATGTACACCCCATCTGTGTGATCTTTAAAAGTTTGAACGGCGTTGGCAGCCGGGCCTACCCAATTAAAACTCCATAATAAATTACCGGTTTGGCTCCACTTTTGGATTTCAGGAGGATTATTCCCAACAACATAATTCTCATTTGAAAATCCATTAATACAATCAACAAAATAAGCTTCCGTATCTTGCCTCCATGAAAAAGAAAGCATATTCATATCCAAGCCTAAAAGCAATCCACCTGGCTGATTATTGGCGCGTTGCCCACAAGTAAGGAGATGATTTCCATTTCCTATTGAAAAAGCTGCTGGACTTTCTATATCACATGCTGAATCAGAAAACAACTTGGCTTGATAAAGCTCATTTCCCAATGGGTCAAGTTTTGAAATAAAAAAAGCATCATAACCACATAAAGTGTCGTCTGAACTTCCAAAGACAAATAAGTTACCCCAAGGATCAATCTTATGATCAATCGCAGAAGTGTTCATTGATGTTCCAACCGCCTTACTCCAAGCTAAAGAGACTTGGGATTTTACCGAGGAGGAACAAATTAAAATTAGAAATAAAAGAAAATGCCGCATTTTTAATTGTTTAACTATCATTGATAAATATCAATTTGATAGTTGGTTATTGAAGAATCGTCAATATTACCCCTTATTAAAGCACAAATTTCATTTATCCCTGTTGTTAGTGGGGAGGATAGGGTTATTGTTTGACACTGATCAATGGTTTCACCGTATCCCCCCAGTGAACCACGTCTGATTCTAAGTTGATAGTTTTAGTTAAGGCTACGCTTTTTTCCAATGATTCGGCAGCAGCGTATAGAGTTGTGAGGATTTTGTCTCGGGTAATTTTTCCAGAAC
>JALYQL010000322.1 GCA_030855855.1 Bacteroidota bacterium
TCCGTATTCTTTCCGTTGCATGCCGCAGGTGCACGGCGCTTCACGTGACGCAGTTGCGTATGCAGAAAGAGTTTTTCTTACCGAAATAAATTCCGTTACCGATAATCCGACTATTTTTCCGAAGCAAGGCGATATTATCTCCGGCGGAAATTTTCACGGGCAACCTTTGGCTATTGCGCTGGATTTTTTGGCCATCGCGCTTGCTGAGCTTGCGAATATTTCTGAGCGCAGAACATTCCTGCTCATTTCCGGAAAGCGCGGATTGCCTGCAATGCTGGTAGCAAATGCCGGATTGAATTCAGGGTTTATGATCCCGCAATACACTGCTGCTTCTATCGTGAGCCAGAATAAACAATTGTGCACACCTTCTTCTGTCGATTCCATTGTTTCTTCAAACGGACAGGAAGATCACGTGAGCATGGGCGCGAATGCTGCTACAAAATGCGGACGTGTGGTGCGTAATGTTGAATGTGTGCTTGGAATTGAATTGATGGTTGCCGCGCAGGGACTTGATTTCCGTCAGAAGGAAGAAAATCTCGTGACATCCACGCAGCTTTCAAAATTGCATACTGCTTTCCGCAATGTTGTTACATTCCTTGATAACGATCGCGAAATGTATCCTGATATAGCGGCTGCTGAAAAATTTGTGCGTGAATTTGAATTCATAAAATTATGAGGAAGATTTTTCTTTTTCTTTTGTTACTCGTTTCATCAGTCGCCATAGCGTGTAAATGCGATACGCCTCCTTTTTCCGCGGATGTTTTAAAATCATACGAGCTTATATTTACCGGCGAGGTCACTGCTATTTCGGGTTGCGACAAAACAGCTAATGTCACATTCGCAGTAAAAGAATTGTATAAAGGAAAATGTTTTGCGAATGTCAGCGTAGAGTTTGATTGCAGCAGCAGCTGCCAGATGAGCTTTGAGCCGGGCCAGGCATGGATCATTTTTGCAACCTATAAAAAATACGGCGAAGCAGAAGTGAATTTGTGCAGCCATTCCCGGCGAAAATTTGTGGAGGAGAAGGATGATTTTTACCTGCAGATGTCCGGTATGACGTTCGAAGAAACGCAGGCTTCGCTGAAAAAAAACCTTGGCGTTCAGGAGCTGAATGTAAAAGCGCCGGAGGCCGAACAGCACCATGAAAACATCCGTCCGGGAGGCTATGAAACTCTTTGGTATCTTGCTGCAGGTTTTATCGCGCTCATTGCATTTTATTTTCTCGGAAGGAAATTTCTAAAATAATGGCGAAAGCATATTCGATTCATAAGCATCATCCCTGGCATGGGATTTCACCGGGAGATGACGTGCCGGAAATTATCACTGCCTTTATTGAAATTGTTCCGGGTGATACGGTCAAATACGAAATTGACAAAGCTTCCGGTTACCTGAAAATTGACAGGCCACAACTTTTTTCAAATACTTCTCCTGCGCTTTATGGATTCATCCCGCAAACATATTGTGGAGATTCCATCGCTGAATTCTGTGCAAAAGAATCCGGAAAAAAAATTGAAAAAGGAGATGGCGATCCGCTCGACATTTGTGTGTTGTGTGAACGTCCTGTAACGCATGGCGATATTATTCTGCGCGCTGTTCCGATTGGTGGACTGCGTATGATCGACAAAGGTGAAGCGGATGATAAAATTGTTGCTGTGCTTTTGAACGACCCGGCCTATTCGCAGTACAAAGACATTTCAGAATTGCCTAAAGCAATGCTCGACCGCCTGCGTCATTATTTTCTGACCTACAAAGTGATTCCCGGTGAAACCAGTCAGCCTGTTGAGATCGATGCGGTTTATGGAAAAGATAAGGCACATGAAGTGATTCGCAGAAGCCTGCAGGATTACAAGAATCTCGTCGCTGAATCTGAGTGAATAAAAGATTGGATTTGCCCCTTGATCGAAAGCCTCCCGTTAAGAAGGGTTATTGCTTACCTTTAAAATAATGCCTTATCAATCTTCCCATGTCACGCTTTAACGCGAGAATGTTACCTGTCCTGTGTATGGTTTTACTGGCAATTTTTGCCGGGCGAAATCCATTGCATGCACAGCAATATAATTTTCTGCGCTATTCTGTTCAGAATGGTCTTCCGCAGACGCATATCAATTGTGTTTTTCAGGATGAAGCAGGTTTTGTGTGGATCGGTACAGCTGCCGGTGTTTCCCGCTTTGACGGACATGAATTTGAAACATTCGATGCCGCGAACGGATTACCTGGAAATGAAGTCACTGCTATCACTGAAATAAAGGAAGGAATTCTTCTTGGTACTGACAGTGGTGTGGTGATGTATTACCAGAGAAAATTCAGGCTTTACAAAACGGAATCTTCAAGCGTCTTCCATCGCGTCAATTCTTTTTTCAAAGGTCTTGCGGATGAACAGCTGCTGGCTACAGATAACGGCATCTATCGTTTTGATCCCAAGAGCACGCAGGGAAAGCTTACCAAGGCATATACTTCCACAGCGCTTGATCAGCTGGAGGTGCGTACCGGTTATCGCGACAGCAAAAATAATTTGTGGATCGGAACGGCAAGCAACGGGCTCTGGCAACTGCAATATTCCGGCGGACGTTATTCGAACCGTGTTTTTCCTGAGCAGGAAAAAATTGTCAACGCACATATCCGTGGAATCGTTGAAGAGGATAAAGGGATATTATGGATTGCTACATCCGATCAGGGCTTATTGACATATGATGGGCAGGTAATTAATACGATACAGCTTCCTGAAAATTTCAAAACCAATTCTTTTACCTATGTACACAAAGATCCGTACGGAGATATCTGGCTCGGTACGTGGGGCAATGGTGTGATACGTTATACACAATCTGTCTTTAAGCGATACAATAAGCAGAACGGAATGAGTGATGATGTGATCACTTTTATAAGCTCCGACCGACAGGGGAATACATGGTTCGGAACCTTTTCTGCAGGTCTTGTTTTTTTCTATGGCGATCAGTTCACAGCGTTGACCGCGCATGATGGATTGCCGGATAATAATGTAAGGGCCATTACGGAAGATCTGTCAGGGAATATCTGGATCGCTACGGTTGGGGGTATTGCAAAATATGATGGCATAGATGTGCAGACCTGGAATGAGAAAAATGGTTTAAGCAGCAACCGGATAGGAGCGCTTGCGACTGATGGTAAGAAAATTTTCGCGGGAACATTGCTTGGGGAAATAAATGTTATTGAGAATGAAAAAGTAACAGCTTATCGTTCACCTGCCGGAATGGAAGTGGGGGAGATCATCAGCATGCTTTATGCAAAGGATGGCTCTCTGTGGATCGGAACTGCAGGCAATGGTCTGTTTCGTTTTGTAAATAACAAGATTGAATATGTAAATACCGGGAATACGTTGCTGCGTAATCCGATCTGGTCGCTGTATGAATCTTTTGACAGTGTGATCTGGATCGGAACGGGCCGTGGAATGTATTACATGGAAAATGGTAATGCTGTAAAACCTATTGCTACAGGAAAAAATCAGCCCTCATTGCCTGTGTATGGAATACAAGGCGACAAAACATTTATCTACTTCTCTTCCCAGCGAAATGGCATCTGGCGTTATCACCGGAAAAACCAACGCTATGAGCTGCTCGATAAAAATGAAGGCCTCGGAAGCAATTTCACCAACGGGATTTTACGCGTCGACGACCGTTCGATGTATGTGACCACGATGGTGGGAATGGATAAAATTCTTTTCAGCCCTGATACACATCTTGTGCGCCACTTTCTTTACCGCGACGGAATCGGAACAGATAATTTTAATCCGGGTGCAATTTTTCACAGCAGGGATGGCCGCATCTGGCTTGGCTCAACGGATGGCGTGATTATTTATTCACCGGGAACCGAGCGAAGCAAATCAGTCGCGCCGAACATTGAGATCAAAGAAGTTTTGCTTTTTAACCAGCGCACCGTATGGAGTGATTATTCAGACAGCTTGCTGCGGAATGGATTGCCCTACCAACCTTCTTTGCCTTACGATAAAAATCAGCTCACGTTTCATCTTTCAGGCATTCAATTCGGCGCAGGCGTTAATATCCGTTATCAATACCAGCTGGAAGGTTTTGACAAGGAAATTAATTTCCTTCAGGATGGAAATTCGGTCAGCTACTCCAATCTTCCTCCCGGTCATTATAATTTCTTAGTGTGGGCAGAGAACAGCAATAATGTCATCAGCACGCCCTACATTTTTTCATTTACCATCGATCCTCCATTCTGGGCAACGTGGTGGTTCTTTCTTATTGTGGTCGGATTTCTTTCCACGATCGGAATCCTGCTCACATTTTTATACCGCAGGTTTCGTACTGATTTTGTCAGGAGACATCGGTCCTTCAATGATTATACGCTCAATGCCGGCAGGATGCTGCTCCTCATTTCCGGGGTTATGTATCCTGTTGCGGGTTATCTCTGCCATCTTTTCCGCGAACAGCTCATCATGCAGGAGCTTGTCCAGTTCGCCCTTGGCTTTGTGCTTTTTGCTGCAGGCGTTTCCACTTTTTTCCTTCCTGTTGCAAAAAAATATGTGAGCTGGCTTTCTCAGTTAGGCTTTAGCTTTCTGATTATTCACATACTTTATCTTAATCATCTCAATCACCTTGACCCGGTAGTAGTGATGATGCTCGCTGTTGCATTAAGTGCAGCCTCCGTCGTGCTCGATACAATTCGCACCACCGCTATTTTTTCCGGTGTGCTTCTGCTTGCTGTAGGATTGCTGATGTTTTCTTCCGGAAACGATGCACTGTTTAACCGCTGGGTGCTTCTGCTTGGTATAACGGTTTCTCTTGTCATCACTTTCGTAAGTGTTCTTTCGCGATTGAATCTCCTGAATCGTTTGATCTTTGCCGACACCACAATCAATAATTCAAGGAGTCTTGTTATCGCTGCGGATGAAAATGACAAAATTATTTTCGTAAGCCGCAGTGTTAAGTCAATACTCGGGTATTCTGAAGATGAAGTGATGGGTGATGGATGGTGGAAGATACGCACCGATGATCCGCAGGAAAATGAAAAGATGCAATCGCAGGTCCATAATACTTCGGGAACATCACCGATCTATATATCCGCAATCAAAGCGAAGAATAAATCAGTGAAATGGATACAATGGGTGGATACTGTGCTTGAAGGTGGAATTAAAGTCGGTATCGGGTTGGATGTAACAGATCGCCGTGAGATAGAAGAACGTTATCGCCACATCGTTGAATCTGCAACAGATATTATTTATACTGCCGATTACAAAGGACGCTTTACATTCATCAACGATGTAACCGCGAAGATCACCGGTTATTCCAATGAAGATCTGCTCGGTAAACATTTTACTGAAGTGGTGAACGAAGAATATATGGAAGAAGTTCGGAGTTTTTATGCGAAGCAATTCTCCCGCCGTACAGTTACAACGTATCTCGAATTCCCGATCAAGAACAGGTCAGGCGAAAGAATATGGCTCGGTCAAACTGTTCGCCTGCTCTTCGATGAAACACGCCCGACTGCCATCGCGGGTTTCCAGGCCATCGCGCGCGACATCACTGAGAAAAAGCAATACGAGGAAGAGCTGGAAAAACTTTCTCTTGTAGCAAGTGAAACCATCAACGGTGTGTTGATCTGTGATCCCGAAGGACGGATTGAATGGGTGAATGAGGGATTTACCCGGATCACGGGATACTCGCTGGAAGAAGTTGACGGCAAGCTTCCCGGCGATGTGCTTGCCGGCGACCGGACAGATATACGCGCGATTTCCCTTGTGCGTGAACATTCCAGGAACGCAGAAGGATTTCATAAAGAATTCCTCGTTTATAATAAACAAGGCCACGAAATCTGGCTTGCCGTTTCGAATACCCCGATCGTCGATGAGCACGGAAAGCTTCTCAAGCAGATCGAAATCTTTAACGATATCACCGATAAGAAGCGCTATGAAATCCAGCTCAATAAATATTCACGTCGCCTTGAAACGCTGAATGCGGCGAAAGAAAAATTACTGCGTTCTGAAACTGTTGAAGACGTGGCGGAAAATGTATTGGGAAGCCTTGCGGAAAGTCTTTCTTACATCCATCGCACCTCGCTTGCATTATTTGATGAGCGTGACGGCATTGCTGATGTTTTGTATGTTGCCCGTAATGGCGATCGCAAATCCGGAAGGATCATCATGCCGATGCAAAATTTCAGAAGCCTTTCTTACCTGCGCCGGAATGCTCATTTTCTTATTAATGATCTCTGCGCGCAGATTGAGCTTTCAGAATCTGATAAAGAAAATGCTGAAGCAGGCGTGCGCTCCTATCTCGTGATGCCTCTTTATTCCCAGGGCCAGCTGCTGGGATCAGTGAATATCGGCTCGGCATTGCCAAACGCCATCAGCGATGATGATATTGAAATGGTGCGCGAAGTAGCGGATGCAATGGCCAACTCTTTGCAGCAGTTGCGCTACCGTGGAATTATCGAACAGAAAAACGCCGACATTTCCGCAAGCATTTTATACGCGCGCAGGATTCAGGATGCTATTCTTCCGCCTGAAGAAATGTTGAGCGAGCAGATGGGCGATCTGTTTGTTTTGTACAAGCCGAAAGATATGCTCAGCGGCGATTTCTATTGGGCCGAGCAACGCGGAGATTATACTTTCATCGCCGTAGTGGATTCGACAGGTCACGGCGTTCCGGGTGCGTTGTTGAGTCTCATGGGACAAAATTTATTGAACCAGGCAGTGCACGAACGCCATCTTGTACGTCCTGCCGCGATACTGGATTATCTCAACGCAGGAATTCAGCATACGCTTAACCAGTACAAAAAAGCAGGCGAGCTTCGCGACGGAATGGATATCTCATTGTGCGTATTTGAAAAAGGTTCCATGAAAATGCATTTTGCCGGCGCCATCAACCCGATGTATATTATCCGCGAAGGAATGCTCATTCAATCCAAAGGAAACCGTTTCTCAATCGGAAGCTATTTTGATAATAAGATGCGCCCTTTCACCAACCAGGATACAGACCTTCAGGAAGATGATGTGATCTATCTTTTCACGGATGGCTATCCCGACCAGTTCGGAGGAGAAGACGATCGTAAAATGTCGCACCGGAGATTCCGCGAGCTGCTGATGTCGATTCATAAAGAAGAAATGAGCGTTCAGAAAAAAATGCTGGAAGAGCAGCTTGATGCCTGGATGCAGGGCAGCGTGCAGACGGACGATATTTGTGTAATTGGAATTCGTGTTAAAAAATAAAATATGATAGACGTAGTTTTTGAAGACAACCATCTCATCGCTGTAAATAAAAAAGCGTCCGATATTGTACAGGGCGATAAGACCGGTGATGTTCCGTTAAGCGAACACGTAAAAAAATACCTGAAAGAAAAATACGACAAGCCAGGCG
>JALYQL010000253.1 GCA_030855855.1 Bacteroidota bacterium
TCTAAAGCACCGGAATTAGACTACTCTATGATCCAGGTTCGATCATTGCACAATACTCTTGGCGTAGGTATTCAATATTCTTGTTGTAAATTATTGTCTTTATATTTTAGTGGTGGAGCTGGATGTAATTATTATCGGAATAATGTTTCTTCTGGTATTTCTCCTACACAAGTGAGAATTCGGACATTATCACAATCGTGACTTTAGGGTTTTCAATCGGTTGTCTTCTCGCCGAATACCGTAATCCCCAAAAAGGTTTCAAACCATTCATCAATAAGCATTCGCGAGGTAATAAATTTAATATGTTCTGGCGCGACCGACCAACCAACCCCCGCTTCGGGATGAATAACAAAATGACACTCTACGGATTTTAGATCAACATCTTTGGGCTCACGAAAGACGGGGATACCACGTTCGTCTAAATAGTTTCCTTCGCGGTTAAAGCGACAATTGTAAATTGTTATTCTCAAAAATGAATTTCGTGTTGTGTCCGTATATAGAATTTCGTGCGAAAATGTAAGAGTATGACCGTTCAACTCAACATTAAGGTTTTTGTCATCTTTGGACTTATTTACGAAAATTGCAAAAGCTGGCCGATGCTCGTCGTTTAAATAATTACACTTTATTTCAACCAGACCGTAAAGGGTTGCTAGTTCTTGTTTCAGAATTTTAATGTCTTCGGGTGTTTGGTATTCCGGGTTCATGGTTGTAGGGTTTATTCAAATATAACCACAAAAAAGATGAAGCGTTTTCCTTGCTATTTGTAAAAATCATAGTAAAATTTCTGTTGTGGCATAGTAAGTGTTATATTTGAAATGAAGATGAGCAAACGTTGTTTCCCGTACGTTACTCACGCCAGTAAAAAGTTCTTATAAACACTTACGTTTCAGTGAGTTCGTTACATCCTCTAAATTTCAAGATTCAAAATTCTCATTAAGAACATGGATCATGAATATTGAATGCGAATGTTGAATTTTTGAATGATTTAAATCTAATGAAAAGTCTTCCCGCAATTTTCATACGCCAGTTTTTAGCCTGGATGCTTTTTTTCCAGGTGACACGGTTGATCTTTTTGCTGTGGAACCGTGAAGAAATAACGAACGGCAGCGCGGGTGAAATTTTCGGAGCATTTTATCATGGCATCTACCTCGATCTTGCAATGTCGTGCTACATGATGATCCTTCCCTGGTTACTTTTCTCGCTCGCATTCTTCACTCAAAAACAGATCTTCCTGCACATTTCACGCTGGATCACTTTCCTGCTGATCATACTCGTAAGCGTGCTCACTATTTCAGAATTGCCAATTTACGATGAATGGCAAACGAAGCTGACTTACAAAGCCATCTGGTTTTTGGGAAATCCATTTGAAGTTTTTAATACCGCAACCGGAAAGCAGCTCTTCTATGGAATTCTCGGAATTGCATTTCTAAGCACAGCGGGAATTCTTGTTTCAAAAAAACTTACGCCGGTTGATGTAAAGCCGCAACGTCGTCCGTGGATACAATCTGTTATTTTTTTCATTCTCACCCCCGGTTTGATTTTCCTGGGAATGCGCGGCGGTTACCAGCAAATTCCGATACAGGTAAGCGATGCTTATTTTTCAAAACAAAATGTGCTGAATGTTACGGCGGTAAATTCCACATTTAATTTGTTCAGCAACTGGATTGAAAACGCAAATGCCGGCGAGCCTTATCATTTCCTTCCGGAACAAGTCGCGGATGAAGAATTCAAAAGGCTTCATGCTGTGGAAAAAGACACAACCATTCATATTCTCACTTCTGAGAAACCGAATGTGGTCCTGGTTGTGCTGGAAGGCTGGTCGGCGGATCTTGTAAAAAGCTGCGGCGGTTATGACAGCATCACACCGCATTTTGAGGAGCTGATCCATGACGGCATACTTTTCACAAATTGTTATGCAAGCGGAAGTCTTTCTGACCAGGGAATGGCCGCGGTCTTTTCTGCATATCCAGCTCAGCCAAAAACTTCAGTGATCAGGCAGCCTGACAAATACATACATATTCCCTGTGTAAATACTTCTTTCAAAAGAGCTGGCTACACCACTTCGTTTATGTTCGGAGGACAGTTGAGCTATGGAAATATCCGTTCGTACATGTACTATAATGCTTTTGACAAGATCATTGAAGGAAAAGATTTTGACCCGGCTATTCCGCAGGGAAATCTTGGCGTTGCAGACCAGTATTTATTCGACCGTGTGCTGAAAGAATCAGAACAGCAGAAAGAACCATTTTTCTCCTCGTTATTTACCGGAAGCACACATTCTCCTTTTGATTTTCCGATGGAAGAAGTGCTTCATTGGGGTGGGAAAGAAAAAGGTTATATCAATTCTGCTTATTACTCAGATCGCTGCATTCATGATTTTATTGAAGGTGCGAAAAAAAAATCATGGTATAAAAACACGCTTTTTATTTTCGTTTCAGATCACGGTCATAATTCACCAAAAAACTGGGCGTTCAATCAGCCGGAATACAGAAAAATTCCAATGTTGTTTTACGGCGAAGTGATACGGCCGGAATTTCGTGGAATGAAATACACGGAAGTTTCTTCGCAGACTGATCTTGCTTCCACACTTTTGCACCAGTTGAACATGAATGCAGAACAATTCACCTACAGCAAAAATCTTTTTAATCCCTATTCAAAACGTTTTGCCTATTACGCTGTTGATGAAGGATTCGGCTGGGTAAAACCAGGAGGAAACGTGACATGGTATGTAAAAGACAACCGCACTGAGTTTGTAAAAGCGGGTTCTCCACAACAAGAAGCTCAACTGAAAAAAGAAGGACAGGCTTTCCTGCAAGTGCTGATGGGAGAATATTTTAGATTTTGATTCAACGCATAAGTGCGGACTTAAAGTCCGCACTTATGCGTTGTCAACAGATGCTCATTTCGAAGGCGTTGGTTCTTTATGAATTTTTCCTTCGATTGAGTCGTCCATTGTTTTGCCGATAAGGGCGCCGACCATCATTTTAATTCCGGCAATCGCGTTGCCATGTTTTGTATCCCAGTAATAACCGTCATAAGGATCGACCCTGATGACTGTAATGCGCGGATCATCTACCCCTTCTGTGAACCATGTTTTTAAAAGTGGGTTCCATAATTCTTTGATCTTTTCTTTGTCGGTAGAAATAGTAGCTTTTCCGTATAATTCCATAAAATCAGAATGCGCGGAACCCTGGAAATAGAGCTGCACAAACGGTTCGTCTTCGATATCTTTATTCTTATGGCTGTCCTTTGCACTCAGAAACCAAAGCACTCCTGAGTCATCCACCTTTTGCACTGACATAGGACGTGTCGCGCTTCTTTTTAACGCAATAATACGGGTGCAAAAGAAACAAGTCTCCGCTTTTTCTACGAGTTCTTTGATTTTTTTGGCCGCCGCCTGACCATTAAGATCCTCATGATTCTCTTCCTGCTGATTTTTATTGATGCTGTCCATAACGGGTTGTTTAGATTGATCTGGAATCCTTAAAAAACCGTGCCTCTAATTCTTTGTAAATGAAAAAGCGCCCGTGCCCGCCCCGTCGCAAGGCATCGCTCCGGCAAATTTTTCTCAAATTGTGTCAGGTATTACACATTTTCGATGTGGTTAATTAATGCTAAATGAACAGAACACGGCATAATATCTGCAACAATTCAAAATCATTTACCGTTATAAGAAGAAACATAATACCAGGGCATGACAAATTCTTACTTCACACCTAATACTTCTGCGTATGAAGACCATGTCGTTTCTCCTTGTGCTGTTGTTGCAGTTTACAAGCCTGTTCGCTGATAATTCAATCAGCAGCGTATTCATTCATAAATCCGGAAAAGATAATCTGTACGTGCTTCAGCTGAAAAGTGGAGACGCTTACGATTATATGCGATACACCAATAAACGTGTGTACCACGATTCTGGCGTCTACACTGTTCATCACGGAAAGATCGCGTTCGAATCAAAAAACCATAAGCACGGGTTTAATTCTGTGGGAGGAAAAACGTATTTTATTTCTGATAAAGGAATTTTCAAAACGCGGATAAAATCTATGCTCGGAAGAGAATCTGTGCTTGACAAATCCGAAGATGAAACCTACAGGCGCTCCTGGGATTTCAATCCGCTCACCGGCAAATCTGCTGCTGACCTTGCAACTGAAAAAGCGGAAAAGGAACGGGTGAAAAATGAAAAAACACTTGCGAAAAAGCAGGAAGAGCTGATGGCGTTCACACGGTCTTTTTATATTTTCCAGGCGGAGTTCTATGCAAATGGCTACCAGGAATTGCTTGAAAAAAATTACTGCGGGCCTGGATGCTACTCAACGGTTATTGACGGCAATTCCATGGACTGGAATTACGATACTTCCCGCACCACGTTAACTAGTGATTTCGGAACAGTGATCCATGAATCCACGCACAATTTTAATGGTGCGAAATATCTTGTGATTCCCGGAACTGAAATTCCCGTAAACAGAACAAGGTCATATGCTTCCAGCGAATTCAAAACGATTGTTCCTTCAGATGCAGCTGCACGAATTTTCAGGTATAATACATATGTAAGCGACAGCGCTATTGTCTCTGCCAATACATCCGGCATCTATGGTTTGATGGATGAATTTTCAGCGTACGAGAACGGAACGCGTGCGGATGTGCTTGCGGCGCAGACTGCATTGGCAAACGGCGACACTGCACTTGCAAGAAATTTCCTTTCGCAGGCAAAAGGAACGTACTTCGCGTATTATGAGTTCAATTTGTTCATCGCATGGTACCTGCATTATGGAAAAACAGCTCACGCGGATATTTACAAAGAAACCATGGCGAATACTAACCTGCGATTGACGTATACGCTCATCGACCAGGAATTTAAAGCAACAATTGCAGAGCTGAAGAAAACTGCAGCTGCCGCAGGCGAAGGAAAAAATTACCTCAGCGAAAGTGAATCAGCGTATGCGGCTTACCCGAAACAACTGCTGGTAAAAGAGCAGCCCTATCTTACAGCATTTGCAATTAAAGGCGCGACGGTTGCGAATTACCAGAAATTCGTGAAGTAAAACCGTGAGTCAAAGGAGAAGTATCAAACACATGCCATATCCTACTTCTTCGCTCCTGCTTTTACATTGTAATAAAAAGAAGAAGCCGTCTCAAAAGAACAGCCTCTT
>JALYQL010000345.1 GCA_030855855.1 Bacteroidota bacterium
ATTCTGCGCAGAACAAAAGGCGGCGCACTGAACATGGAGCAGACACTTTTCACGGTCGGTGATTATAAATATGATTACACCCGCCAGATGTTGGAGTACGGCGATAAAGCACAGAAGCTTACTTCGAAAGAAGCAGACCTGTTGCGTTTGCTAGCGCTGCATAAAAATGAAGTACTTGATCGTTCTTTCGCCTTAAACACCATCTGGGGCGACGACAGTTATTTCAATTCACGCAGCATGGATGTTTACATCGCGAAGTTGAGAAAATACCTGAAAGACGATCAGACCGTTGAGATCATGAATATTCACGGAAGAGGATTCAGGTTGATTGCGAAGTAGGGCGGGGTACGAAAAACAAAATCAGGAACGAAAAAGTGCGAAAAGCAAAAAGGTACGAAAATGTGTTTCGTAATTTTTTGCTTTTCTTTTGTATTTCGGACTTTGCTTTCGTATTTCGTACTTTTTCGCCCTCATTTAGTTTTTCGCATCCTTTCTAAAATTTCACAGCAAATCCCACACCCAACACTTGCCTGAATTGCAAACGCGGTCCTGCGGATTCATAAACGCCATCACGGTTTTTATCTACGCTGATGTTGATATCGTTATCGTATATTACTTGTGAGGCAAGCGATGCGCTGATGTATTTATTCACCTTCATGGTAAGCAACGTTTCTGCGTTGATATCGATATTGCCCGGCCGATCGAGGTAATTGCTGAATAATTCAAGACGTGCTTTTAATGTTACATTGGTCATGATCTCCGCCTGGTATTGTGCACGGACGTATCCACCGAATTCATAACGTATGTTTTTCCCGGGAGTAAGCACGTTACCTGCAGTGTCCCGTTCCGCAGCTTCAACACCGAATGCTCCTGCATCGGCAAGCTGTTGATTCATCACAAAAGTTATTTTGCCAGTGAGCGGCGCCATAAAAAGAGAGAACTTTTTATTCGGACGATAGTCAAGCCCGATAGCGAGGATTGCATAACCCGGCGCCATAAAATCAGAAATCAGCGTTCGTGCGGTATCACCTTCGAAAGTATATCCGGGAATGAATTGCGTTTTAAATCCGAACAAAGCAGAATAATACCAGACCTTGTCAAAAGCGTATTTGGAATATTTTGATGTGAAATCGATTTTGTCATCTGTTTTGCGCACATACCCTTTTCCCTGCTGGACTAATCCAAACGCAAAATCAGCGTAGTTTTCCCAGGTGGTGGAATCCTTTTTATAGTTCACATATAAACCCAGCAGCGCCTGACCCGAAATGGAGTTTTCTCCGCCGGCTGCCCAGTTATTATAAGTGGTTTGCGTAAAATTAAATCCGAACGAGCCACCTTTTGTCCAACGTTTAGGAAGTGTGACGGTTTCAACTTTCAACGTATCCGTAATAGCAGGCTGCGCATAAGCCAGGATAGATGTGAGCGAAAAAATAAAAAGTAAAAAGCGTTTCATAGCAATATGGATTGATAAAAATTTAATTCCGCTGCTCTTTCAGCAGGTCGCGGATTTCTGTAAGTAAAGTTTCTTCTTTGGTAGGCTCTGGCGGCGGAACCGGCACTTCTGCTTGCTTACGTTTTAACCTGTTCATGCCTTTTATCACAAGGAATATGACAAACGCCATGATCAGGAAATCCAGGCATGATGTGATAAAAGCCCCATAACGTATCGCGATATCGGGAATTTTTTCATGGAGAATTTGCCCATTAGCCCCCTTCACTTCTTCCACCCCTTTTTGCAAAAGAATCTGTTTGTCTTTAAAGTCAACATTACCCAAAAGTTTACCAATAGGAGGCATGATCACATCACTGATAAACGAGGTAACCAATTTTCCAAACGCGCCGCCTATGATCACACCCACCGCAAGGTCGATGAGATTGCCGCGCATGGCAAATTCCTTGAATTCAGAAATGAAATTCGATTTCTTTGGTGCTTCCATTTTTGGGTCGGCCATAAAATTAGAATATGTGGATACGGGACGAATTTTTTTTTCGACGGTAGGAGAAATTTCCCCTACAGATTGCCTGTCCGGCCGCCATCAACAGGCAGATTTATCCCATTGATGTAAGCAGCAGCAGGTGAAGCCAGGAAGGCGATCGCGGCAGCCACTTCTTCAGGGGCAGCAAACCGTCCCGCAGGAATTTCATGCAGCATTTCTTTTTCCGCATCCGCTTTTGTAATTCCGCCTTTGCTTGATTTATTTTCCAGGATAGCATCAAGACGTTGTGTTGCAGTTGCGCCGGGTAAAACATTGTTTACTGTAATACCCAGCGGAGCTAACTCGAGTGAAAGCGTTTTTGCCCAATTGGCAACAGCCGCGCGGATCGTATTTGAAACGCCGAGTCCTTTCAACGGAACTTTTACGGAGGTCGAAATTACATTGATGATGCGCCCGAATCCTGCCGATTTCATTCCCGGCAATAAAGCCTGCACAAGAATATGATTGCAAAGCAGGTGATTTGAAAATGCATCTACAAACTCTTCCGGCTTTGCTTCAGTGATCGGTCCCCCGGGAGGTCCGCCGGTATTATTGACGAGAATGTGGAAGATTGTTTCTTTGTGCAGGTATTTTCCAACGGCTTCGCGCAGCAATTGCGGATTAGAAAAATCAGCGATGATGTAATCGTGGCGACCATTTCCCGGAAGATCCGCAACCGCGTTTTTCAGTCGCGCTTCATTTCGTGCTACCAATGTAACATTTGCGCCAAGCGCAGCAAGTTCCATGGCAGCAGCTTTACCAATGCCCTGCGTGCTTCCGCAAACAAGCGCGTGCTTTCCTGTAAGATCTAAGTTCATGGGGCAAAAGTAGTATTACTTGGGGAAAATGGCCTACGTAAAGCGTACGAATTACGAATTTATCCGAATTGTCACAGATCGTAAACTTTGTATTATCCTATTGGTAAACTATTCGTATCTATTTGCAATTCGTTCACCATCATTTTCATTAACTTCGTCAATATAAATTTAAGCTATGATCACACGCCCTTTTAATTTTAAAAAGTGGATCGACGAAAACCGTCATTTGCTCAAGCCACCGGTAAACAATAAAGTGGTGTATAAAGACACCGAGTTTATTGTCATGGTAGTGGGCGGGCCGAATTCGCGAAAGGATTTTCATTTTAATGAAAGCGAAGAATTTTTCTACCAGCTTGAAGGAAATATAAAAGTGCGCATACAGGAAGACGGAAAAGCTGTTGATGTGCCGATCAATGAAGGAGATATTTTTCTGTTGCCGCCGAATGTTCCGCACAATCCTATTCGCGGGATAAATACAATTGGTCTTGTAATGGAACGTAGACGCCGGGAAGGTGAAAAAGATGGCCTGATGTGGTTCTGTGAGAATTGTAACGAAAAATTATACGAAGAATATTTCGAGCTGACGGACATACAAAACCAATTCCAGGGAGTATTCGCGAAGTTTTATGACAGCGAAGAATTAAGAACCTGCAAAAAGTGTTCGCATACCATGCAGCCACCGGCTCCTGTTAATGTCAGTAGTCATTAGTTAATAGTCATTTGTAAATGCTGAGCAAATATTAATCACGACTGACTAATGACTACTGCCCAATGACCCATTTCTCGATTGACATCCACACCCACATTCTTCCTGAGAACATTCCCGGCTGGAAAGAAAAATTCGGGTATGGTGGATTCATCCAGTTAGATCATCATAAAAATTGCTGCGCGCGGATGATCCGTGATGACGGAAAATTCTTTCGCGAGATCGAAGATAATTGCTGGAGCGCACAAAAACGGATGCTGGAATGTGACACGCACCATGTAAACGTGCAAGTGCTCTCGACAGTTCCGGTAATGTTTTCCTATTGGGCTAAGCCGGATGACTGTCTCGAGATCTCTAAATTTCTCAACGATCATATTGCTGAAATCGTAACGCGTTTCCCTAAGCGTTTTGTCGGATTAGGTACAATTCCGATGCAGGATCCGAAGCTGGCGATTTTAGAATTGGCGCGTTGTAAAAGTATCGGGCTGAAAGGAATCCAGATCGGCACGAACATCAACCAGGAAAACCTGAACGAAGAAAAATATTTTGAAATTTTCGCGGCCTGCCAGGAATTGGATATGGCTGTTTTTATTCACCCGTGGGAAATGATGGGTGAAAAAGAAATGCAGAAATACTGGCTGCCGTGGCTAGTGGGAATGCCTGCAGAAACAACTCGTGCAATTGCTTCGCTGATCTTTGGCGGTGTGATGGAACGTTTGCCGGATCTTCGTATTGCATTCGCACACGGAGGAGGATCTTTTCCTGCCACAGTCGGAAGATTGCAGCATGGTTTCGATTGCCGTCCTGATCTGGTCGCGATCGATAACAAAGCTGATCCGAAAAGCTACATCGGCAAGTTCTGGATCGATTCATTGGTGCACGATCCGGATATGCTCGATTTTGTGGTGAACAAATTCGGTGCAAACAGAGTTGCGTTGGGAAGCGATTACCCGTTTCCGCTGGGAGAAAATATTCCGGGTGATTTGATTCGTTCAATGAAGTGGGAGGCGGAGAAGAAGGAGATGGTGCTGAGTGGTGCGGCGTTGGAGTGGCTGGGGATGAAGCAGGGGGATTTTTTGTAGGGAATAATTTTAAGAAAGCAGGTGTTGCGCCAATTCTTTTGATAGGTGCAACCTTAAAGACAGACAATGATTGAGTTTTCAGTTGACAATTATAACATAAGAGTATTCGTTGGACAAGGTCCCGACATTTTAGACTTCTATAAAAAACACGCAGTATTCGTTGACGATAAAGATTTGAAAAATGAAGGGACTGCAGTTTATGTAATCATCTCCAAAGGTTTTGCAAAACCTGAGATTGCAATAATTGCTTTTAAAACCGACCCGGTGGGTTATGCTGGTTTTAGACCTGGACTGCATTACGAAAAGGACAGCCAAACATTATTTATTGGGGCTGGGACAATAATAAAAACTATTAGGCTTACCGACAACAATTTAATTTTTGAGAAAAACGATGGAATGGGTTTTTGGGGTTGGACTAAACATAAAGACTTTATTCTCCAACAAGAGGAAATTGATTTTGGTGTTTTTAATAAGAACGGAGAACATCTTTGGCAGACCTTTGTATCGCCACCTTACGACTTTGAATTGAAAGAGAATAAAGTGACGCTCAAATTTGACGACATTATTGAAACAAGAGACTTAAAAACTGGCGACAAAGAATGAAGGCAGCACCTAACAGGCGTTTGGCAAAAAAGCGGGTTCAGTGCTTAAATGAAGCTTTGTGCTTCGAAATCGCCAACTTCTTGTAGCTGGCAAACGTTATAAGTAATGCCGAAATGACTGAAGAATTAGAAAACAAACTCAACCAAGGACTAGATTATATTCTTGACCAATTGTCTCATGGAAATACTATCGAAGGACTTATAAAAGGTAGAGTTTGGATGGGTTTTGAGCAAGTGAAAGAATGGAAATCAAAATTCGGTTTTCAATTTCAAATTTATTC
>JALYQL010000352.1 GCA_030855855.1 Bacteroidota bacterium
TGCTTACACTGAGCGGTCAGACAGGAACTGTAACTGGCTGGGAATATTCAGTCGACGGCGGAACAACCTGGATCAACATTTCAAATACCACTACATCACAGGGGTACACGAACCTTTCCGTAACCACCATGTATCGTGCGCGTGTCGGGAACGGTGTATGTTCGTCCGTGGCTTCTACTTCTGCAACGATCACTGTTGATCCGATGGTAATGGGCGGTACAATTTCCGGCGGAGCTACAGTTTGTGCAACAGCAAACAGCGGAACACTTACACTTGGTTCTTACTCAGGAACAATTATGACCTGGGAAACGTCCACAGACGCAGGTGTAACATGGACAGCCAACGCAAACACAACAGCGACAGAAAATTATACCAACTTAACAGACACAACATGGTATCGCGCAATTGTAATGAGCGGAGTTTGCGGAGGTGATACTTCTACTGTGGCAGTTGTTATTGTTGATCCTGCTACAGTTGGCGGAACAACATCACTGAGCGATACAGTTTGTTCAGGAAGCAATGGCGATACAATTCGTCTGACCGGTTACACTGGTACTGTACAAGGCTGGCAGTTTTCTGTTGATGGCGGAAATAACTGGATGGCGTTATCAAACACAACAGATTCACTCGTATATGTAAATCTTACACAGACGACGTTGTACCGTGCAGTAGTATTAAGCGGAGTTTGCGGACCAACTCAATATTCTTCTATTGATACGATAACTGTTAATCCAATGTCGGTTGCAGGAACTATTTCAGGAGCAGCCTCAACATGCGAAGGAACAGGAAGCGGCACATTGACATTGACAGGTTACACCGGAACAATCTCAGACTGGCTGATGTCGACTGACGGCGGAATTACATGGACACCGATCGGAAACACGACAGCTACACAAAACTGGAGCAATCCTGCTGACACAACATGGTATATTGCTGTGGTGCAAAGCGGAGTTTGTTCAGCAGATACAAGTGCATCGGCTGTGATCATGGTTTACCCGAAACCGGTGGCGGCATTTACTGCACCTACAGTTTGTAACGGGCAGCCAACCGTATTTACCAGCACAACCACAATTGCTTCAGGCGGCATCATGTTCTACAATTGGAATTTCGCTGATAACAATGCGTCAGTTGCAGCAAATCCTTCTCATACTTATGCAAATGCAAACAGCTATAACGTTTCATTGATCGTAGTTTCAGATCACAATTGTTCTGATACCGCGACACAGGCTGTAATTGTAAATGCATTGCCATCATCAACGATAACTGCAACACAAACACTTTCCATCTGTAACGGCGATAGCGTAGGACTCAGCGTTCCATCTTCGCTTCAAAACAGTTACCTCTGGAGTACCGGCGCAACAGTAGAATCGATCTTTGCATCTGTAAGCGGTACTTATGTGATCACAGTCACAGATATTGTAACAGGTTGCATGTCGATGGATTCTGCAACGGTAACGGTATTGCCCGGACCGGTTGCAAGCGCTGGTGTTGATACATCAGTAAGCGCCGGAGGTTCAGTCGTGCTGCAGGGAGTTGGCGGATCATTCTACTCGTGGTCGCCGTCTGTAGGATTGGATGATGCAAATTCTTCCAACCCGACATCAACACCGCCTTATACAGTTACGTACACATTGACCGTAACCGGATTTAACGGCTGTACAGATACAGATGCTGTGAAAGTGACTGTAATAAAAGATTTCAATGTGATCATCTCGAACATTATCACGCTCAATGGAGATGGATACAATGATGTCTGGAATATCCAGAACATTGAGTATTACCCTGAGAACAAAGTTTCGGTTTATAATCGCAATGGAATGCTGGTGTTTGAGCAGGAAGGCTACAATAATAGCTGGAACGGAACATTCAACAACCTGCAGCTGCCTGACGGAACATATTACTACGTACTCCAGTTCACTGACGGAGGCGAGAATGTAAAAGGTGCGGTCACCATCATCAGCGAGAAACAATAATCCCACATGAACAATCGTAAGCCTACATATATGAAAAAGCTGCTTCTCACAGGTCTTGTTATCGGAACGATCGCAGGAACATTAAGCGCGCAACAATTGCCATTATACAGCCAGTATTATTTCAACCCTTTCCTGTATAATCCTGCAACAACCGGCGTGACGAATGAAACCAATGCGTTCCTCGTGCATCGTTCACAGTTCTCCGGAATTTCAGGCGGACCTGTAACAAACGCGTTTACCATTGACGGATTCATGGACGATAAAAACATCGGCCTTGGATTTTCCATCTTCAATGATAACCAGGATATCACAGAGCGTTTGGGCATTTACACTTCGTACGCCTATCGTTTGAAAATCAATGAAGACCAGGCTGTGCGTTTCGGTCTTTCTGTTGGTTTCCTCGACAACCGCATTGATTTTTCGAAAGCCGTTGTAAAAGACGCGAACGATCCGATGCTGATGAACCAGCTCTCCCGTAAATCTTCACTTGATGCTACATTAGGTGTAAGCTACAACTGGAAAGAATTGCGTATCGGTTTTTCGGTTCCGCAGCTGATCGGTCAGCGTGTAAAATTTTCGAATTACGATATGAACACCTATTACCAGCTGAACCGCCATTACCAGGCGAGTGTAAATTACAAATGGGTGTTCAACGAAGAAATGCAGCTCGCGCTTGAGCCGATGGCATTGATGCGTTTTATGCCGCACACTCCTTTTCAGTATGATGTGAATGTGCTCGCGTCATGGAAAAATATGTTCTGGCTTGGTGTTTCGTATCGCAGCAATTACGCAGTGGGTGTGAACGCGCGTGTGAAGCTGTTCGGAAACCTCAGCGCTGGTTATGCTTATGATATTATCACCACTCCGCTCAAAACTTCTGCCGGTGTAAGCCATGAATTTATGCTTGGTTACAAATTCGGTCAGTTGTCGGGCGGAACAAGCAGCTCTGCACATGAGCGTGGAAAATACGATTAGCAAAAAACATTCATGCAGCACGATTTATCCTGCAGCTGTTTTAAATTGATAAAACTCTAACATCTCTCTTGTGATCGCTAAGCAGATTTTCATCCGGATTTTTACCGCGACGCTTTTAGTTGCTATGCTGCCGCTGCCGGTTTTGGCACAAGGCAATGAAAAAGCGATGGTCTCACATGCCGATGCTTTATTTGCAAAACGCCAGTACGAGCAGGCATACAGCTATTACACGAATCTTAAAAATCTGCATCCTGAGAATAATTTGTACACTTTCCGTGCAGGTGTGTGCGCGATTTATGTTGGCGATGCGGAAAACGCAATGTCGCTGATCAAATCGAGCTACGAAAAAGATCCGACCATTACGGATATTAATTTTTTCCTGGGAAGAGCCTATTTACTGAACGGACTTTATGATGATGCATCACTTCAGTTCAATCTGCAGATTGCCAAAGAGCCGGATGATACACAGAAGCCCCGGTTGCAGCAATATATTGTGAATTGCCAGGCTGCAAAAGAGCTTTCCAATAAACCAACAAACAACCGTGTTGCAAATGCTGGCCGTCCGTTAAATTCTCCCGGTGATGAATTCGCGCCGATTCTTTTTGATAATGATTCTACGCTGATATTCACTTACAGGGGGCCGGAAAGTAAAGGTGGAAAAACCTACGCGTTCGGGAAATCAGATTCAGCCGGATTTTATCACGAAGATATTTTTCAATCAAAGCTGACACGCGCAGGCTGGTTTACACCACAAGGCGTGAGCAACAACCTCAACAGCGTGCGTCATGATGCAGGAACCGCATTGTCGCCTGACGGATTAATTCTTTACATCTTCCGCGCTTCTGCTACTGACGGGGGCGATATCTACATGTCGCGAAAAGCCGGCAGCGACTGGACTTCTCCTGTAAAGCTCGGCGGTGATATCAATCGCCCTGATTCATGGGAAGGAAGCGTTTCTGTCACAAAAGACGGTCGTACGATTTATTTTTCCAGTGACCGTGCAGGCGGTTTTGGCGGAAAAGATATTTACAGCGCCACGCTCATCGGTGATTCAGCGTTCGCTAATGTGACGAATCTCGGCATCAATGTGAACACCGCGTTCGATGACGATGCGCCATTCCTGGGTAATAATGAAAATACGTTGTACTACAGTTCACGCGGGCACAACAGCATGGGCGGCTTCGATATTTTCTTCAGCACACTTTCTTCGGATGGCCGTTCGTGGGAGCTTGCGCAGAATATGGGCGCGCCGGTGAACAGCACTTCAGATGATATTTTTTACCAGCCGGCGAAAGACGGTTACAGCGCAGTGTATTCTTCCAACCGCGCAGGCGGAAATGGATTGATGGACCTTTATTTTTCAACGCCCGGCGTTCCCGCAACAGAACTCGTGGTGATCAAAGGAATAGTAACGCTCGATGGCAAACCTGTCGCCGCAACTGTTACGGTTACCTACACCAACAAAACAGACATCCAGGGCGATTACAACACCAGCGCCGACAATGGAAAATACACGATCAATCTTCCGGAAGGGCAGAATTATAAATTGTATTTCCTGGTCAGCGGACAGGATGATTTTTCAAAAGAGTTTGATGCTACCCAGATCAAATCCTACACCACGAACGAGATCAACGTGGAGTTTTATTCGGATCAATATAAAATGCTCCATCCTGAGAAATTCGGAAAAATGAGCAAAGAAGATTCACTCAGAATTGCCCGCGAAAAAAAATCAGAGAACATTGACATTAAATCAAATATCCGGACGGTGAATGATTCCAGCTCGCATTTCACGATGGAAGACAACACCACGCCGGTCGATCCGGGGTTTTATATTGTTATCGGTTCGTTTAAAAACCTGGAATACGCAAAACGCATGCAGGCGAAAGTAGCGATGAAACCACAATACCCGAAAGTGCAGATCGTTTACAATAAAGTAAATCGTTTCACTTATGTCACCGTCGGTCATCCCGAGTCGCTCGAAGAATCGATCAAGCTTGCCAAAATAGCGCGGAAAGAATACAAGGATGCCTGGGTGCAGAATCTGAAGTAAAAAATTACCAATTACCAACTTGTCTGCCGTCTCGGTTTAACCGAGAGCAAAGGTAGATTACCAATTTTTTCCGTGGGGCTTGGTGGCGGATGAGATTTTTTGCGTTGCCTGGAAGCATTTCCTGCGCGGATGTACGAATTACGATGTACGAATTACGATTTTTTTTTGAGGAGATTTTATCAAAAAATGTACTTGTAAATTGTGCTATGCATGATTTTTTTTGTGCCTTCGTGCCTTAGTGGCAAAACTCCTTTGAAGTTTTCCTCGAAGAGAACAGGTGAGGCAGCTAAAATAATTCTTAAAATCCCGCCTTTGAAAATCCCCTCAAATCGTAATTCGTACATCGTAATTCGTACATCACTTCATCTCACAAACGCTTTCTCATAAACAATAAAATTCCCCACCTTATCCGTCACTTTTATAACAAGATTATGCTTGCCTTTTTCGCAATGCTCATCAAACGTGTACCAGATTAAATTCTTCTTCGGTTCATATTCCATCAGCACCCATTTCCCGTCAATGAACGCGTTGAAAGAACCAATGCCGGAAAAATTATCGCTCATTTTAAACTGGATGCTTTTCATCGTGGCGAAGCTGGATTGTTTAGCACCTTTTAAATCAAAATTGGCAGGAGTGATATGTGGCGCAGTCGTGTCCACCGTTACGATGTAGGATGCGAATTCTTTTATTTCTGCTGTTACACCATTCACATTCCATTTTCCACCGACAGCCGCGCGCCCGCCGTTTTTATTTATTCTTGCCAGCAGCGATTTACTTTTTAAGCTGTCGGGCACATTTGCATAAACGGTAAGCGTACACGCTTTTTGCATGGGAATTAATTCATCAAAATTTATTTTTGCCGAATACACTTTCCCTTTCGCGGGATCAACAGTGTAATTGAAAATCTCATTTTTGTAAAATGCTTCGTGAGGAGTTTCAAGCAGAAACTCATTGGCTTCGATCACATTTGTTGTATCCCACGCCAGCACACGGAAAAACGGAACATACGGTTTAGCAGCCGATACAACCGGTGATTTCGAAAGCGATTTTACTTTGAAGTTTACTGTTGCAGCATTTCCATACGCGTCAAACAACGTGTATTTAAACTGGTGCACCATATCCGTCGGAAAAAAGCAATACCCATTATTTACCGTCGTATCATAAACAGGAAGCTGATTATTCGGAAGTAAAAAACTCTGCTGATAAAAACGATTGTGTTTTTCATGTTCTTCATAGTTAATAAAACAATTAATAAAACGTGATTTGTCAAAAGGGATCCGCTCAAGATGATGCGAATAAATGGTTTGTCCGTCGCAGGCTAAGCGTATTCCGTAAACACCGTTCTTGCCTGTCGGATTGGTTTCTTTATCATAAGCTTCGATCGCAAAACCGACTTTTCCGAAAACAGTAATGCTTTCAGCAGCGTTCGCAAAAACATAAGTGCTGCCGCTTTGTTTGAGCGTGATCTTTTTTACAACATTCACACCGTTGATTGTCGCGTTGTTGTCGGCAGGAATGATCACCAGCGTAACAGCGACGGGCGCCACATTATCTTTCACCGCAAATCCGAACAAAAGCGGGTTCAATGCTTCTTCCGTTTTCGCGTCACGGATTTCGAAATGCAGATGCGGGCCGCCCGAGCTTCCTGTATTGCCCGAATACGCTATAATTTCACCCTGCTTCACCGGAAAATTCTCAGCGGAAAGCACAATGTCGATCTCAAAGTTTTCTTTGGAATACTGGTAGTTTTTCGCGAATGCTGCCATTGTGGAATTGAACCGCGAAAGATGCCCGTAAACCGTGGTGTAGCCATTCGGATGTGTCACATACAATACACGCCCGTAACCCCACGGACCGATCTTAATTCGCGAAACATACCCATCGGCAGCAGCTTTTACTGAAATACCTTCTGCGCCATGTGTGGTAATGTCGATGCCGGTATGAAAATGATTGGGACGCAATTCGCCGAAATTTCCGGAGAGATCGAGCGGAACATCCATTGGCGAAATGAAATAGTTCTTCGGGTAAGCAATGGATTGTGCTATTGCAGCGTTTGAACAAAATAAAAAAGCAAGCAGCACATTTTTTATCATACTTTTCCGCGGATCATCAATTTTCAACCAGATGCAAAGGAAATACGGATACTACAAAAGTAAGGTGGCTGAGTAGCGCATTTGTTCTTATTTTTGATAACTGTTAACCTTCATTTGTTAATTGACGTAATTCCCCGTTAGTATGATATTCAATAAACATGCCGTGAAACTTTCCCGTATTCTCAGCTTTCTGCTCGTTTTTACTCTTTTGGCATCATCACTTTCTGCCCAGACAAAAAAGCGCGGAAAAGTGACGACTAAACATGCGAACGGAATAAAGGAATCAGAAGGGAAAGTGAAGAATTATAAAATGCAGGGCGTCTGGAAATACTGGTCGGATGGAGGAAAGCTGGAGAAAACGATCACATATGAGGATAATGTAAAGCAAGGCTTATACACTGAATATTATTCAAACGAAAAAAAATCGGTCGAAGGAAATTATCTCCTCGGGCGTAAGAACGGCACATGGAATACATGGTACAATGATGGTACATTATCTTCTAAATCAAATTATGATGCCATTACTGTTGTGGATAATTCACAGGATTTTTACGAAGGCGTTCAGCAATGGTGGTATGAGAATGGCCAACTGAGAGAACAAACGTATTATTCCAGTCACACTCTTATTTACCGTCAAAGCTGGTACAAGAACGGCAAAAGGCGGGTGATTGAAAATTACAAGGACGGATTAGCAGAAGGCACATGGCGCAAATACCCTGAGCCATCCGAATCTACTGATACGCTTCCGGCTTCCATTGATAATTACAGCAAGGGAAAAAAGAATGGCGTGCACCTTGGTTATACACGCGGTCGTCTTTCCGAAGAAATTTATTACAAAGACGATCAGCTGCACGGAACATTTAAGAAGTGGGATTCGATGAGCCAGCTTGGTGTTTCGGAAAATTATGTGAACGGAAAACGAGATGGACTATGCAGGTATTTTAATTACGGGCGATGCATTCGTGAAGTGATGTATGAGAACGGGCGCATTGATGGCGAAGAAAAAGAATACGATGGAAGAGGGGAGCTGTTTCGTATTTCGTGGTACAAAAAAGGAATAATTGATTCCGTAAGCCAATACCATAAGAATGGTAAGCGGGCCATTTCCAGAACGTATAAATATTACCCCGGATTTGTAAAGACTGAAGAATTCTCCGATTACACAGAATGGGATTCTACCGGAGTATTGTTGCTTCGCGGCACGTATCATTTTGAGATTAAAGACAAAGACTGGACAACGTATTACGCGAATGGAAAAGTAAAATCCATAACGCCGTGGTCTGCGGGAAAGATAAAAGGCGTTTATAAAAAATGGTATGCGAATGGAAAGCTCATGATCGAATTGGAATGCGATGGCTATAATGTAACTGCACAGCCGAAAGTATGGGATGAAAAAGGAAAAGTGATTAAGGCGGGAACGAAAGTTTACAATGAAATTGTAGAAAGCAGTAAGCCGGGTGAAATTTATAATGATCCGAAAAAATATAAGGAGAACAGGACAGAAGAGAATCCACCAGTAGGTGTGATAAATGAGGAAATTAATCGGACTACCTGCAGTTGGCCTTGGTACGACGAACATTTTGATCTTAGTCCGGTCCAGGCACAGGAAGGACTTAAAGAGGACGAAGTTTTCACCTTTGTAGAAGTGATGCCCTCGTTTCCGGGAGGAAATGATTCAATGAAACTATTTCTCAAGCGGAATCTTAAATACCCTTTAATGTGTAGGGATGCAGCCCTTCAGGGAACTGTATATATTGCTTTTGTTGTAGAAAAGGATGGGTTTAATGGAGAAGCGCTCCGCCTGGTTAAATCGATGCCCAATTGGATTCCGGGAAAAATGAATGGAAAACCTGTGCGGACGGAAATGACGATTCCTATCAAATTTATTTTGCAGTAACCTTCGATTATGAAAAATAAGATTCTCTTCTTTTTCTTTTTCGGATTGATCTCCGTTTGTGGTATTGCGCAGACGTCGCCTGGTGCAACAGATTCTTCTTCTGTTAAGAATGATAAACGGATTATTACAGATTGCTTTGGTTGGAATGATGAACCACAATTTAACGGCCCGTTAGGTTTCCATGAATATCTGAGGGCTAATATCAAATACCCCAAAACAGAAAAGGAAAACAATATTGCCGGAACAGTTTACATCAGCTTTGTAGTTGAAGCAGATGGATCCGTTACAAATGTGAAAGAGTTAAAAGGAGTAGCAGGTGGGCCGGGATTGACAACAGAAGTAATCCGTGTGATCGGCGCAATGCCGCAATGGAAACCAAGACTGGAAGACGGAAAACCTGTGCCGACTGAAATGAAATACCCTGTAAGATTTGTTTTAGAAGAAAAAGCTGTACCGACGGACACTGTCGTGCATACTTATTGTGAAGTTATGCCTCATTTTCCGGGAGGCAATGATTCCATGCATTTGTTCATCCGGAAAAATCTCAGGTATTCTCCTCCGGGTTCTTGCAAGCAGGGAACTGTTTACATCAGCTTTGTCGTAGAGCAAGACGGATCGATCTCTGATATAAAATCGCTGAAGGAAGTTCCGGGCGCACCTGAATTTACGAAGGAAGCAATTCGTGTTGTTTCATTATTTCCGAAATTTTCTCCGGGACAAATGAATGGAAAATCCGTACGATGTAAGTATCATCTCCCTGTCAGATTTATTTGAAAATGATTTTTAAAATTATTCCCCAATGAAAAACAAAATCCTCTTCCTTTCATTTTTTCTTCTTGCTTCGCTCATCGTTAACGCACAGGCGCCGCCTCCACCACCGATGGTTTTCTCAGAAGTAATGTGTAGTCCTCGTACATTTCAGCAGAAATATTATATGAATCCGGGCAAGCAACCTGAATTTCGTGGTGGCGATTCTTTATTGCAAGTGTATGTAATGAAAAATCTGCTTCTTCCGGATAAGAAATTACACAAGAAGGCTTCTGGCCTTGTCATTAAAGTACGTTTTGATATTGATACTTCTGGAAAAATATGGAATGTACAATTCATTAACCCAAAACAAATTGATCCGGCAATTGAAGAAGCTGTATTGACCCTCATATGCAAAATGCCTGATTGGATTCCGGGTGTTGCGCATTATAACAATGACACAGCTTTATACAAAGCGGTCGTCGTTATGAATGCTGATGTTCATTTTTGGGTGCGAGAAAACGGAAACGAAAAGCCTGCTTATATTGATGTATTTAAAAGCTCGCCAATAAAACTTAGGAAACCAGTAGCTGGTGAAGCAGAAATTTTCTCTTTTGTAGAGGTAATGCCTTCTTTTACGGATGGCGGAATGAAAGCGTTTGTAATGGAGAATCTTAAGTATCCTGACGCGTATAAAGATTCCAATTTAACAGTAACGGTGTATGTCAGTTTTATTATTGAAAAAGATGGACGTATTTCGGATGCTTTTGTGCGCAAGAGTATTCCCTCCATACCGCTTTTTGAAGCAGAAGCCGTTCGGGTGGTTTCAATAATGCCAAATTGGATTCCCGGAACAATGAACGGTCATCCCGTGAGAGTGCAAATGACACAACCTGTAATATTCAAACCAACTCCTTAACGTATGAAAAACAAAATCCTTCTCCTTTCATTTTTTCTTCTCACTTCGCTCATCATTAAAGCACAGGCACCACCTCCACCACCTCCACCACCTGCTCCGGGAACTCATTATACAAGAGATACAGCTGAGGTATTCTCTTTCGCTGAAACGATGCCCGAATTCCCATATAAAGGAGGCTTTCAAGGGTATTTGTCCACGCATGTGAAGTATCCGAAAATCGAAAAAGAAGCGGGAAAACAAGGAACGGTTTACATCAGTTTTGTAATCGAAAAAGATGGTTCAATCACCAATGTAAAAGAAGCCAAAGGAGTTCCCGGCGCACCCGGACTTACCGCAGAAGGAATCCGTGTGATCAGCGGAATGCCGAACTGGACACCGGGAACAATGGATGGAAATCCAGTCCGTATTGAAATGAAGCAGCCGATTCGTTTTGTATTGACAGATGCAAATGCACTTGCACCGATAACAGCTCTTATTACAGCACCTTCTTTTGTGGGTGGCGATTCCGCATTGGTGAATTATATTAAAACCAATTTGATTTATCCCAAGAAAGAAAAAAAGAAAAAGATCGAAGGCACAGTGGTGATTGGTTTTTATGTGGAGACAGACGGATCTGTTACTGGTATACAGGTAGTGTCAGAAGTTCCGGATGCGCCGGGATTCAGTAAAGAAGCTATGCGTCTGGTAAAAGCAATGCCAAAATGGAATCCGGGAAAAACAAATGGTGTGAATGAAAGAAAGTGGGTGTTGGTGAGTGTAAAATTTCAGTTGTGATAAATTTGCAACGGGGATTTTGGGATAAATACATTTGAAAGTCACTACGATGAAAAATATAATTGCAGTAGCGCTCGTTTTTATTTCACTGATCGGGAAAGCACAAACCAATTCTTACACCGATTCCCTGATCAAAGTAAGAACAGCAGAGTTAAACAAGCTCAAGCCATTATTCCAACAAAAAAAAGACAAAGACGATTCCGCATTTGCTGTTGTGTATTCCGATCTCCACTCAGTTGCATCTGCAGTAAGTCTTCTCTCTGACTTTAGTATTCCCGGCGCTCAGAAAAATTATTCTGCTCCCGGTTATCCGGGTAGTTCGCAGAAAGAATTTGAAAAAGCAAAACCCGGAGAGGTGATAGGTCCTTTTGTTTCCGGAAATGTAATAGGAATTTATAAAGTGAAATCGAAAGGACTTAGTGCTGATTCAGCAATGGTGCGTCACCTGCTCATCACGTACAGGGGTGCTGACCGGGCAGATCCGCAGATTTCCCGTCCGAGGTGGAAAGCGAAAGAGCTGGCTGATAGTTTATGCAAAATAATCGTCAGCGGAAAAACCGCAATGACGGATTTGATTTTACCTTTTACAAATGATCCCGGCTCACGGTTGGGGAATCTCGGCAATTACGGAATGTTCAGCAAGGAAAGCGGATTTGTGAAGGAGTTTGAAGATGCGGGTTTTAATAATCCGGTAGGAGCAACGATGGTGGTCGAAACTCCTTTTGGTTATCATATCATTCAGGTTCTTGAGAAAAAGACAAGTCAGTTTACAGTCAAAGTCATCCCCCTTGAACGTGTTGTTGATCCTGAACTTGATTACCGGCAACAACAGCAGAATGGTGTTACGCTTCCTGATTTCCCCGGCGGCATAACTGCATTAAGAATTTATCTTTCCAATAATCTTCATTATCCCGAAAAAGAACAAGCGCGACATGCTGAAGCTTCTATTGCGATTATGTTTAAGGTCGGTAAAGATGGAAAGATCTATGATGTTGCTGAAGTAAAAAACGAAGCTGCTGCAAATCCCGAATTTGTTGCGGAAGCAAAACGGTTGATCGCAGCTATGCCGCAATGGAAACCTGCTACGTATAAACAAAAAGAAATCGACTGGATCTTAAGAGTTAAAGTTCCGTTCAGGCTGGATGAGAATTATGCAGTGAGCTATCAGATCCCGCCACCTCCATCGCGCCCCGTTACCAATGATCCGGCTTCATCTCCTGGTCGTCAGCAAACAGTTTATGAGGATTCAATTTATGTCGCTTCCGATACAATCTGGAAACACAATGAAGTATTGCCGCTGTACCCCGGAGGAAAGGAAGCATTCCAGGAATTTCTGAAGTCCACTATAAAATATCCTATAGAAGAGAAAGCGGCCGGAAAGCAGGGCACTATCCGCGTGAGCTTTACAGTGGAAAAAGATGGTTCAGTCACTCAGATTTATGCACAAAATGAAATAGCTGGCGCACCCGGTTTAACTATCGAAGCAATTCGCGTGATCAGCCTTATGCAGCCGTGGACGCCCGGAACTATCAATGGAAGACCGGTGCGTGTTCAAATGACACAGGCTATAACTTTTGCACTGGTGATGAAGCCACAATAAAATTCTAGCAGAAAATGAAAAAAGTATCCAGCTGCTCTTCTTTCTTTTTTCAGTTTTGACTGTTGGTGCGCAATCGACAGATGAACGTCAGTTAATTGCATACGACTCACCGGTGCTTCCGTCTTTTCCCGGCGGCGATGCTGCTTTGCATAAATTCATAAAAGATAATGTGCATTATCCCGATTCTGCAAAAGCCCATAGGATCGAAGGAACAGTTCGTATTGGATTTAACAGTGATACGCTCGGAAGACTTTCAGATTTTGTAGAGAAAAAAGGAATTCAGGGTTATCCTGAATTTACTGCGGAAGCAATTCGTGTGTTGAAGCTTTCACCAAATTGGAATATGAAAGGTGTTAACGAGAAAACTCCTGTCGGTTATATTCAAGCATTTCGTTTTAAGCTGGAATCAAATCCGGGGCTGATTGCAATTGCAGATTCTTCATACATAAAGTGTGGGATTCAAATTCCAGAAGCAGAATTAGGAAGTGTATTGACATTCACGGAAGTCATGCCTCAATTTCCGGCGATAGTCTGCAGCGATATATTATGCACAGGATCAAATGCCCGGCACACATGGAACACCAGCTTTGTGACGGTAAAATATATGTTCAATTTATAATCGACACAAACGGACGTGTGATAAATGTTGAATTAAAAAAACCGCTTCCTCCCGAATGCAGGAGATGGACGGAACAAGTGTTGAATGTTTTCTGTCAAATGCCTGCCTGGAAACCCGGAGAATCAAATGGTCAGCTGGTAAATGTGAAGATGATTGTGCCATTGCAACTTTGTCGTATTGGGAATTAATTCATACCGCAAATCTTCGCGCAGCCCCCACGCTCAATCCTCAAAGGTCGCCAGCGAACTTGCCGGCGGAGACCTTTGAGGATTCGTCAGCCGCACGCTTCCCGCCTTCTTTAAATCATTAGCCTAATTCCCCTACCACGCAATTATCCGGTTACCCACTTCCCAAATCCTCTTCATCTGTAATTGGTAATCCGGTAATTGGTAATTTTCAGGTTGCCACCGCACTTGCCGGCGGAGACCTTTGAGGATTCGTCAGCCGCACGCTTCCCGCCTTCTTTAAATCATTTGCCCGATTCCCTACGCAATTATCCGGTTACCAGATTACCCACTTCCCAAATTCCCCATCATCTGTAATTGGTAATCCGGTAATTGGTAATCGGTAATTTTCCCTACCTTAGTCAACTCCCTGATCCCCAAACCATCAGGGTGGCTTATGAAAAGTATTGCTTCCATCATAAAAGGGCTCAGGACCAAGACTGAAAAAATGTTACATTTGCAGGAAGCCCTGCAGAAAGATAACATTCAGTTAAAGCTGAAAATAAACAAGTTACAGAGCAGGGTGGAAGAGCTGGAAACGTCCAAAAGCAAGCTGGAAGATCAATACAAAACACTTCAGATTGCCAGAAATATTTCCGGTGATAACGACAAGAATCTTGCAATTAAACTCAAGATAAACGAGCTGGTGCGGGAAATTGACAAGAGCATTGCACAGCTTAACAGGTGAACACAGGACCAACACAAGGAATCGGATCATGGGCGAAAAGTCCGTCAAAATAACCATCGCAGGCCGCAGCTACCCTATAAAGGTAGATTCCGCTGAAGAAACATACGTTCACGATGCCGCAAACCGCATCAACGAACGGGTTTCTCAGCTCGAACAAGGCTTTGTGGTGAAAGACAAGCAGGACCTGCTTGCATTGACGGCCTTACAATTCGCTACTCAATACCTCGAATCGCAATCAAAAGAAGTCGACGATAAAGATGGCCTTATAGCCAGCCTTGTCGGGATCGACGAACTATTGGATGCGCACCTTGCAAAGTCCCGGTAAGCAGCATTTATTCTCTGAAGGAATTCCTTTGGATCAGAATATTTCTGCACACATTCATTTGTTAACGAATTCCCGCAACGCGCCCGAAATAATCGAGCCGAATGCGGGATTTTTGTTAAACCTGAATTATTAACCTCCGCCACGGCGGAAATAAAAAACTACCCTTATGACACCGATCGTCATCACGATCATTGCCGGAGTCGGGGCGCTTCTTCTCGGAATCATTATTACCGCTACTGTTTTACGTAACGCGGTAACAAGGAAAGCGACTGATAGACTCACCTTGGCGGAAGCCGAAGGAGAAGCCCTCAAAAAAGAAAAAATGCTTCAGGCCAAAGAAAAGTTTCTGCAGCTGAAGCAGGAGCATGAAAAAGCCGTCAATGAAAAGAACAACCAGATCCTGCAAGCCGAGACCCGCGCCAAACAAAAGGAAACAACGCTGAATCAAAAGCTCGAAGAGACAAAACGCAAAGATGCTGAGCTTGAAAAACGCCGCAAAGACCTCGAGCAGCAGCTGGAGATCAACAAAGCGAAAGAAGATGCCATCGAAAAATTGCACCGTAATAAAGTAGAGCAGCTTGAAAAAGTTGCAGGCATTTCGGCTGACGAAGCAAAAGTGGAGATCGTAGAATCGCTGAAAGCCGAAGCACGCACCGATGCAATGTCGTTCATCAAAGAAATTATGGATGAAGCGAAAATGACCGCCAGCAAAGAAGCGAAGCGCATCGTTATTCAAACTATTCAGCGTGTTGCCACTGAGCATGCAATCGAAAATTCCGTTTCCGTTTTCCATATTGAGAACGATGAAATGAAAGGACGCATCATCGGACGTGAAGGAAGAAATATCCGCACGCTCGAATCTGCAACCGGAATTGAGATCATTGTCGACGATACACCGGAAGCAATTATCCTTTCCGGATTTGATCCGATCCGCCGCGAAATTGCACGTCTTGCATTGCACCAATTGGTTACCGACGGACGTATTCACCCTGCGCGTATTGAAGAGATCGTGGAGAAAGTGAAGAAGCAGGTGGAAGAAGAAATTATTGAAACAGGAAAACGCACGACCATCGACTTAGGAATTCACGGATTGCATCCTGAATTAATTCGTATGGTCGGACGAATGAAATACCGTTCTTCTTACGGGCAAAATCTTTTACAGCACAGTCGCGAAGTAGCGAATCTATGCGCGATCATGGCCGGCGAATTAGGGCTTGATGTGAAAGCAGCGAAGCGTGCAGGACTTTTGCATGACATCGGAAAAGTTCCTGACGATCAGCCTGAATTACCTCACGCGATTCTGGGAATGAAGCTCGCTGAGAAATTCAAAGAGCGTCCAGATATTTGCAACGCGATCGGCGCCCATCATGATGAAGTAGAAATGACTTCTATGATCTCTCCGATCATCCAGGTATGCGATGCCATTTCGGGTGCGCGTCCGGGTGCACGACGTGAGATCGTTGAGCAATACATCAAACGCCTGAAAGATCTCGAAGCGCTGGCAATGTCGTATCCGGGTGTGGATAAAACATATGCGATACAAGCCGGAAGGGAATTGCGCGTGATTGTACAGTCGGAAAAAATTTCAGATAAAGACGCTGAAAAATTATCGACTGATATTTCCATGAAAATCCAAACCGAAATGACGTACCCGGGACAAGTGAAAGTCACAGTCATCCGTGAAACGAGAGCGGTTTCTTACGCGAAATAAGAAGTTTTTAAGTTTCGGGTTTCGGGTTCTGCGTTTCTCTGTGAATGAAGAGTCGCATTTTAAAACCCGCAGCCCGAAACCCGGAACCTGAAATTAAAAATGCAAAAGACAGTTATCGATCCTGATCACAGTAGCTCGACCTACTGGAAAGACCTCTGGGCATACCGGGGGCTTTTCCGTTTTCTTGCGTGGCGTGATTTGCTGGTGAGGTACAAACAAACTGTTATCGGAGTTGCATGGGCAGTGATCCGTCCGTTGCTGACGATTTTGGTTTTTTCATTCCTGGCAAGTTTGATAAATCCCAAATTAGGAGTAGGGGCAGCTACTTTAATTGTAACAGCAGCAAGTTTGCCCTGGACATTGTTTTCAGCCGCACTTACAGAATCAAGCAATTCGTTGATCTCAAATTCCAATCTCATCACCAAAATTTATTTTCCTCGTCTGATTGTTCCATTAAGCACTGTAATAGTTTGTCTTGTTGATTTTGCAATATCATTGGTGATTCTGATTGGTTTAATGATCTATTTTCATTCTACACCCGAATACCAGACTTTATTTCAACCATTGGATTACAAGGTTTTATTCCTGCCGTTATTTCTTTTGCTTACTCTTTTGGCATCAATGGGAGCAGGGATTTTTCTTGCATCGTTGAATGTAAAATACCGTGATTTCCGTTACATAGTACCTGTTGTAGTCCAGTTAGGACTTTACATTTCACCTGTTGCGTGGACAAGCGATGTTGTATGGGAAACTAATAAGGTCGCTTACTGGTTGAAAATTCTGTATTGCTGTAATCCAATGGTCGGAGTTATTGACGGATTCCGTTGGTGCCTGCTTGGAATTCCTATTCCTCATGATGGACTGAGCATTAAAATTTCTTGCGCCGTTACGTTAGTGCTATTGATTACAGGCGTGCGATATTTCCGTAGAGTAGAAAAGAACTTTGCCGATATTATTTAGATGAGCCATACCGCTATAAAAGTTGAAGGACTTACCAAGCAATATGTGCTGCGCCAACAGCAGGCAAGCAACTATACTGCTTTGCGTGACGTAATCGCTGAAAAAGCAAGAGCGGTGCTAAGCGGTAAAAGCAATAAGAGCACGAAAGACACTTTTTTAGCACTCGATGATGTCAGCTTCTCAATTACTTCAGGAGATCGGGTCGGAATTATCGGAAGGAATGGCGCGGGAAAATCGACATTGCTGAAAGTGCTCAGCAGGATTGTTTCACCAACGAAAGGGCGGATCACAATCGAAGGAAGGCTTGCATCGCTGCTTGAAGTAGGAACCGGTTTCCATCCTGAACTGACTGGGAGAGAGAATGTTTATCTGAACGGATCAATTCTCGGAATGTCAAAAACCGAGATCACAAAAAAATTCGACGAGATCGTTGCGTTCGCTGAAGTGGAACGTTTTCTTGACACGCCTGTAAAACGATATTCATCCGGAATGTACGTGCGGCTTGCATTTGCTGTTGCGGCACATCTTGAACCGGAAATTTTAATTGTGGATGAAGTGCTTGCTGTCGGCGATGCGGCGTTCCAGAAAAAATGTCTCGGGCGGATGAAAGAAGTGGCAGGCGAGGGCAGAACTGTTTTGTTCGTTAGCCATAATATGGATGCTGTTCAGCGTTTATGCAATAAAGGAATTTTATTGAGCAAAGGAAAGCTCGTGATGGAAGGTGATATTAATGCGGTCACGAATAAATATCTTGAAACGTTCAGCGAAGGACAGGTATGGTATGATATTCCAAAACCTGCTGGTGCTGAAAATCTGGCAGCTTTCGCGACACGCATCCAGGTAGAAAATTTAAATCATGATCCCGTTCAGGAAGTCCGGATCGGTGAAGATTATTTTATCCGCCTGAATTTTATAGTCAATAAAGCTGTTGAAGGATTTGTTGCAGCAATCGGCATCTCCACCATTTTCGATCTGCCGATTCGTACCACCTGGAGCCTGCCAATGAATCTTCAGCCCGGCGGGTATTCCGCTATTTTCAAAAATGACGGTTTGATACTTGCAGATAATCAGTATAAAATTTCATTCGGACTTTCTATCGGTCCGCGCGCCATGCACCACAGTACTGATGCGGGAATACTTTCCGTTTCTGAAGTGAGCATGCTGGCAACTGATCCACGCATCATCAATACAAAAAGCGGTATAATTGTTAACCAGATGGATGTGGAAATAATCAGGCATTAGATTATACCTGTGATTTGATTTGTAAAAAAATAAAAATGCTCCGACGATTAGCTTCTCTTATACTGAAATCACCGAACATGAAAAATGATTATGTCCGGACGTCCTATTCTCAATGTGGGGAAGATATCATTATCGATTTTCTGTTTTACCAGATTGGCATTGAGAAGCCCGGCTATATTGATATCGGCGCTCATCATCCGAAGTATATAAATAATACCTATTTATTTTACCAGAAAGGATCGCGCGGAATCAGCATTGAACCGGATCCCGCTCTTATTTCTCAATTCAATTCATTACGCAAAGACGACATCAATTTAAATATTGGTATCGGGGATACAAACGGTGAAGCTGATTTTTACATCATGAATGAGCCAACGCTGAATACTTTTGTTCGTGAAGAAGCTGATCGCGCAACACAGGAAAACGCGGGGTATCAAATCAAAGAGATAAAAAAAATAAAGATCGCCCCGCTTGTTGACGTGATCAATAAATATAACGGCGGAGTTTTTCCTGATCTTTTGTCCATTGATGTAGAAGGGCTCGATGAAATGATCCTTAAATCAATCGACTATAATTCTGTAGTGCCGAAAATAATGTGTGTTGAAACGCTGACTTTTTCCACAAAAGGAAGAGGAGAGAAAAAAACGGCGCTCATTGAATTTATCAAAAGCAAAGGATATATGGTCTATGCCGATACTTATATCAATACCATTTTTGTAAGGGAAAATCTCTACAGGAAATAATTCACCAGGATGACAGCCGGAGAAAATCCTCTTATCAGCGTAGTGCTTCCTGTTTATAATGCTGAATTATTTATTGGTGATTCAATCAAAAGCATTCTTGGTCAAACCTATTCAAATTGGGAGCTTATTATTATTGATGACGGATCAAAAGATAAGTCGGCTGAAATAATAGAAAAATTTACTGATCCGAGAATTCATTTTTACCGGCAGGGAAACGCGGGAATGGGCGCTACACTGAACAAAGCAATCTTGCTCGCAAAAGGAAAATATATTGCAAGACAGGATGCGGATGATATTTCTCTTCCTGAACGTTTTGAGAAACAAATTGATTTTCTCGAAGGCCTGGAGGAATACGCGCTTGTCGGAACGTGGGCCGAAATTGTAAATGAAAAACTGGAACCGGGTGGCAGAACTCACCGTCATCCTGAAATGAGCGGAAGATTGAAGTTCGAATTGCTATTTGATAATCCATTTGTGCATAGCTCAGTAATGATTCGAATGGATGCTTTGAAAGAAACGGGGTTGTATGATCTTTCAAAAGATCCGCTTATCCAGGACTATGAACTTTGGTGGAGAATTTCAAAAAAATTTCAGGTTGGAAATATTGCCAGGGCATTACTGCTTTATCGTGAGGTGGGAACAGGAATGTCGAGAACCGAAAAGAGGTATGGTGAAGTTGTGGCAAAACAAAGCATGGAAAATATTTTATCCATTTTGGAAAGAGATGAACAAAAGTTGACTCCGGAAGAATTAAAAAACCTTCATGAATTTTGTTTGTTATATCATTCTTGTAATTCCATTTTGGTAAAACAACCTGATATTGAAAAGCTGATGAAGATCGGAGCAAAGATTGAAGTTGCTGCAAAACATTTCCGGATTGATTTCAACTCCGATGATATGCAATTTTATGGAAGACATCTTGCGCGAAGTTGGCGCAGCTACCGTATCGATCATCCGGATACACCGGCATTTTCACGTTTCTTCCTTCGCATTGCAAGACGAATTAATTCATAAATTTCGATATGGGTATTTTCAAAAAAACAAACTTCAAAGATCCTTCCCTCAATGAAAATGCTTCAGAATTTGAAGTAAACAACTGGGTCGTTTCTGAATTTGTTATCGACAAGCTTGTGCCCGCTGTGGGCATGCACCCTTTTCCGATTAATGAGCTCATGCTGATGACAGCGTCCGTTTGTCGTTTTAAGCCGGAGCTTATTTTTGAATGGGGAACCAATATCGGAAAGTCGGCGCGTGTATTTTATGAAGCGGT
>JALYQL010000370.1 GCA_030855855.1 Bacteroidota bacterium
ACTCAAAAACATTGCTAATATATCCTGCTTTTTCTTCGTGCCTTTGTGCCTTTGTGGCCTTAAAAATTGCAAGGAAAATTTCTCCTTTTTTTGAAAGCCCGTTATTTCCAAAAAACACCTATTTTTGAGCATAATTTTATGCTATGAAAAATTCAATCTTTACTCCCCGCCTGATATTCATCACACTGGCTGTTGTCGCTGCTGCACTCACCCGCTTCCTTCCGCACCCTCCAAACTTCACCGCAATTGGTGGAATTGCATTATTCGCAGGCGCTTTTATTCCTAACCGGGTACTTAGCCTCCTCATTCCGATGGCTGTGATGGTGATTACTGACGCGGTCATTGGCTTTCATAATACAATGTGGGCAGTTTATCTTTCTTTCGCCCTTATCACCACGCTCGGCTGGCTTATGCAGGAACGCAAATCAGCCGCCGGCTTCGTTGCAACATCGTTTATCGCTTCCGTACTTTTCTTCTTTATCACCAACGCCGCAATGTGGATTGTAGGTTTCTGGGAAAGCGCACCGCTCTATTCGAGAAATGCGGCCGGACTAGGGGAAGCAATTGCGCTCGGACTTCCATTCTACAGCTGGAATTTCCTGATCAGCCAGTTTGTTTACGGGGGAATCCTGTTCGGATTATTCTACACCGTAAAAGTGTGGAAGCCATCGCTCGTGAAAGCATAAGCTCAGAAAAATAATTCCATGAAAGCGTGTCGGTTAAACCGAGACGCTTTTTTTGTACAAAATCATTCGAAAATTTAATACCCAAAAAACCAGTCAATCCAATCTCAAATCGGCAATCCAAAATCGGCAATCGAAAACCGGCAATTCCGAAATGGGCAATTAATCAGAAACATTTTTTATCTTTCTAAACAACTCATTCCTCAATATTATGGCGCGTAAACACCCGAAAGCACTTCCTTTTTTATTCCTTTCAGAAATGTGGGAACGATTTGGATTTTACCTGATGCTTGGAATTTTCTTTCTGTACATGACCGACACCCAAAAAGGCGGGCTGGCGATGGATAAAACAGAAGCGTCTGATATTTTCGGGACCTACATCGCGCTTGTTTACCTTACTCCGTTCATAGGCGGTTTGCTTGCCGACAGGGTGCTGGGCTACCGGCTTTCAATTACCATCGGCGGAATTTTAATGGGTATCGGTTATTGCGGACTTGCGATTCCCGGCAACACGGCTTTTTATACTTCACTTCTTATTATTTGTATCGGTAATGGATTTTTCAAACCGAATATTTCAACGCTCCTTGGAAATGTGTACAACGATGAAAAATACAAGCCATTAAAAGATGCGGGCTACAATATTTTTTACATGGGAATTAATATCGGCGCGTTCATCTGTAATTTTTTCGGCGCGTATTTGCGAAATACCTTCAGCTGGGGAGCCGCATTCACTGCAGCAGGAATCGGAATGTTTATCGGCGTAATTATTTTCTGGATCGGGCAAAAACATTACAAGCATGCTGATGTACGGAAAGAAGCAAAGCCGGAAGATATGCCTGTTTCAAAAATTCTTGGCATCACCTTATTGCCGGCTTTGATCGCGGGTTATATCGGCTGGTCGCTGCCAGGAAATATTTTCGGAAGCGACAGCACCGATGCATTTATCTTCGGCGCGCTTCCTGTTGCAGGATATTATGTTTCCATAATGGTCCGTTCCAACAAAGAAGACAAACGACCGATCCAGGCACTGCTTGCCGTATTTGCAGTCTCGATTGTTTTCTGGACCATCTTCAAGCAGAACGGAACAGCATTGACTACATGGGCCGAAAGCTACACCGACAGGGAAGTTCCCGCAGCGCTTGTAAAGCCCGCTAAAACATTAGGGATGGTTCAACAAATCACTTACAAAAAAGATACTGTGCCACTCGCCGATGAGCAATTTCGTATCAAACGCGATGCGAAAGATAAAGTGATGAAGACGATTGATTACCCGCTTTATTTCAAAAACATTCCACCGGAAAAATTACCAGCACAAGGAGAAAAAGTTACACTTGTTTCCACAGAGTTGATGCAATCTGTAAATCCGTTTTGGGTAATTGTCCTTACTCCTTTGCTCGTTCTGTTCTGGGGATTCCTCAAGAAGCGTAATAAAGAGCCATCGACGCCGTACAAGATTTTTTACGGCTTATCCATTACCGCCTTATCTACGCTGGTGATGGTGGCCGCAACCTATGCCTGCCACAACGGAATGGAAAAAAGTTCTGTCTGGTGGCTTGTGGGTTGTTATGGAGTCATAACAATAGGCGAATTATGTTTAAGCC
>JALYQL010000007.1 GCA_030855855.1 Bacteroidota bacterium
CGCCTGGAAAGAATCGGAATTGACGCGGATGATATTAAAATTACTCCGGCAGGAAACCGCTTACAGATGACAATTTCAGAAATAAGCAATTATCCGTCAGATATTAATCCGGCTATTCGTCGGATTGTTTTTGAGAATGGGAAAATGGAATTATGGGAAACTTATAATGTTCAGGAAATCATGCACCCGCTGATGAATGCTCTTGGTTATTACAGTCCTTCTGATTCCAATTCTGCATGGATCCGTTTTACTAAAATGATTGATGTAAGCCGGAATTTGCAAATCGCGGCGGAAAGTTGTGAGCTGGGTTATGTCAATTTAAAAGATACCATGAATATAAACAGGCTGATGGACACTGCGCTCGCCTCGAAGATTCTTCCACCAGGTTTCCGCTATAAATGGAGTAACGCTCTTTTAATGAATAACCAGATGTTTTGCAGCGTAATCCTACTCAAAGCCGCGAGAAATTCAAAAGCCACAATTGAAAATCCTGAATTTGATAAAGTAGAGATTGAGGATGCAAATGATGAAAACGAGCAACTTACATTTTATATGTCAGGTGTTGATGCAGATTCCTGGAGACGGATGACCAAAGAAAATATTTCAAGACAGATTGCCATTATTGTCGATGGAACAGCTTATACCTGGCCAACCGTTCTGGGAGAGATTACCGGCGGAGTCTTTACCATAACCGGCCCGCATAAACCCGGGGATTATGAAAAGCTCAAGGCAATTCTGGAAACCGCCCCATTTCCCGTTCCCGTAAGAATTGTAGAAGAAACAGTTATGCCCTGATACAATTGTAAAAAGCGCCGTTTTACTCCATTCCCAATTCCTCAATTTTCCAATTTCCCGTTTGATTTTCAGAAACTTATCGCTACATTCGTTATCCCTAAATTCCACCTTTTACCAACCGACCTACCTAATCAACTTACATGAAAAGGATCTTTACAATTGCGCTTCTTACGGCGTTTGCTGCGAGTTCTTCTGCGAGAAACACGTCTGCGGTAACTTCCCACACTTTGCCGGCACAAAAATATACTCCCACAACGCTCCTGCAGCCGGATGAGTATATGCAGAATACACTTATCATCAAGGTTCTTCCCCAATTCAGGGCGCAATGCACGAATGAGCAGATTGCTATTCCGTCTGTGCAGAATTTCTTCACGATGATTGGTGTAGATAACATCAAAAAGATCTACCCGAATCATAAAACGCCTGAAAAGGCCGTCAATAAATACGGCGCGCCGATGATGGATCTTTCTTTGATCTACGAAGTACATTATTCAGGAGCACTTGCACTTGAAAGCGCGATCGCTAAACTTTATAACCAGGGCTTTTTTGAATTTGTAGAACCACATTATATTCCGAAGATCGACCTTGCAGTAAACGATCCGAAATCGGCGAATAATACCACTAACAATGGCCAATATCATCTTTACATCACAAATTGCGCGGGACCCGGCACAACAGGCTGGGATATCAGCACAGGCGCTGCGACAACTCTTATCGCAATTGTTGATACCGGAACAGAATACACACACGCCGATCTTACCAACCAGGTTGCAATTAATGCTGCTGATCCGGTAGGAAGCGGTGACCAGGACGGTGATGGATTCGTTGATAATTACCGCGGCTGGGATGTTGCGATGAATGATAACGATGCTACATGGCAGGGCAACGCGCATGGGGTACACGTAAGCGGATGTGCTTCTGCTCAATGTAATAATTCAGTTGGTCTTTGCGGATCAGGCTACAATTGCAAATTTGTTCCTGTGAAAATTGCGGATGCTTCGGGTTCACTGACCGCATCTTACGAAGGAATAACTTATGCTGCTGATTTCGGATGCAGTGTAATTAACTGCTCATGGGGCGGCGGTGGCGGCGGTTCTTACGGACAAACCATCATCGATTACGCTGTCAATAATCGTGATGCATTGGTTATAGCGGCAGCCGGCAATAACGGGCTGGATGAAGCGTTTTATCCTGCAGCTTACGACAAAGTATTAAGCGTAGGCGCTACTACCAACACTGATGCACGCGCTGGTTTTTCGAATTATAATTACACGGTTGACATTTGCTCGCCGGGTAATAACGTGAATGCAACATGGGTGGGTTCCAGCTATGCGCAGAACAGCGGAACTTCAATGGCATCCCCGGTATGTGCAGGCATTGCAGGAATTGTACGCACTTATTTCCCTTCTTACAGCGCATTGCAGGTGGGCGAACGTTTGAAGGCTACTTCTGATAATATTTATTCTGTTCCCGGCAACACCGGTCCAACTTACGCCGACAAACTCGGAACAGGCCGTGTAAATCTTTACCGTGCGCTCACAGACCCGAACGGACCGGCGATCGTTTATTCAAATATGGATCTCGACGATTTGAACGATCTCACTTTTGTGGCGAATGATACAATTCGTGTAACAGGCGATTTCACAAATTATCTTGGCGCGGCAACGAATCTTGTGGCTACGCTCACTGTGGTGTCCGGCGGAACATTTGTTTCTATTCTTGACGGAACGACAACAGTAGGGGCACTCGGAACAATGGCGACTGCAAATCACACTGCAGATCCTTTCCAGGTAAAAATCCTTCCTACAGCACCGGTCAATCAACCTGTAACTTTCAAGCTGAACATGATGGACGGTGCTTATTCTGTCAACCAGTATTTCACATTTATCGTGAATGTGGATTATATCAATATTACGATCAATGATGTATGGACCACCATTACCAGCAAAGGATTGATCGGGTATAACCAGCCGGCACAGACACAGGGTTTAGGTTTTGATTACCTGCAGGCCGGATCATTGATGTATGAATCCAGCCTTATGATCGGATCAACTTCTTCGAACACCAATGACATGGTGCGTGGCGGAACTCCCGGAAATACAGACGTGGATTTCGCTTCACAGGTTGCTGTACGTCCGCTAAACCCATTGCAGTTTTCTGATTTTGATGTAGACGGAAAATTCCGTGATAACGTTTCAGCCACACCATTGCCTGTAACTGTTCATCACCAGGCTTACGCATGGAGCGCGACGCCGCACAGAAAATATGTGATCGTAAAATATGTCATTGCAAACACAGGCCCTTCAACACTTTCAAATGTATATGCCGGAATTTTCTCTGACTGGGACATTGATGCCGCGACGTTTGGAATGAACCGTACAGGTTTTGATGCGGCCAATAAAATGGGTTATTCATTTTATACCGGTGCAAGCGGAAAATATTGCGGCATTAAATTGCTGACGAATACCGCGCCTGTAAATCATTATGCAATTGATAACGTAACCGGTGGTGGCGGTGGAATTGATATTTACGATGGCTACAGCCAGGCAGAAAAATACACTTCAATGTCGACCAGCCGCGCTATTGCCGGAGCAACCGGAAACGGCGCTGATGTATGCGATGTTGTCTCCAGCGGACCTTTCACGATCGCTTCAAATGATTCTATCGTAGTTGCATTCGCGCTCATCGCGGGTGATGACCTGAGCGATCTGCAGGCAAGCGCGGTGGATGCGCAGACCATGTGGGATGGAATTCCTACATCTTCTGTGGAAACCGTCTCTCTGAATGCTGCTATTCTAAATGCATTCCCGAACCCTGCATCAGGAAACACACAGATTCAGTATAGCGTAGCAGAAGCAGGTTATACTGAGCTGCGTATTGTAGATGCGACAGGCCGCCTTGTAAGCGTGCTCGGTGCTGGTCAGAAATCGCAGGGTAATTACACTGTTGAGCTTGAAACAGCAAACCTTCCTGAAGGAATGTACCTCATTCAATTGCTGACTTCAAAAGGAATGATTACCCGCAAGCTCATCGTTTCTCACTGATAAAAAGTTTTTTAGAAAGCCGTCTTTTCAGCAATGGAAAGGCTGCTTTTTCTTTTTTCTTAGTGACTTCGTGCCTTCGTGGCAATAAAATCCTGCACGGAATGGTTGCCTCTAAGGCACCAAAGGCACCTAAGACACCAGGGAAAGCATGGAATTTCGTAAGCCTTTTCGCTTTTCGCTCTTTTCCACCGTTATTTCGTTTTTCGTACCCATTTAATTATTCGTATTTTTGAGCAAACAAAATCTTAACATGGATATCAGTAATATCATTTCAATGTCCGGCATGCCCGGTTTATACAAAGTGATCGCGCAATCGAAAAATGGTGTGATCGTGGAATCATTGCTTGACAAAAAACGTTTTCCTGCTTTTGCAACAAACCGCATCAGCACATTGGAAGACATCAGCATTTATACAACCGGCGACGATATGCCGTTGAAAGAAGTGTACAAGAAGATCTTCGAAAAAGAGAATGGCGGACCTTGCGTTGATCCGAAAGCATCGGATGAAAAAGCACTACGTGCATATCTTGAAACCGCGATCCCTGAATACGATAAAGAACGCGTTCATATCTCTGACCTGCGAAAGCTTTTTACATGGTACAATATTCTGCAGAAAGCCGGTTTGCTGAGCGCAGAAGAGCCGGAAGAAAAAGAAGGTGAAAAGAAATTGAATCTTGACAAGAACAACACTACTTCCCAGAAAAAAGAAGTGGTAAAAAAGCAAGAAACAAAATCGAACGCTCCTAAAGTAAAAGCACAGGGCATTCGTAAATCCGGCGTTGCTTAAAGCAGCACTCATTTCCCGCCGATGGATGATGTCAGGACAGTTCCCGCAAATCAGCTGAAAAGAAATTTTCTTTCAGGAACAATTTCTTTCGAAAGTTGGGAAGGTCTTGAGCCCTGGTTTAAAAACCTTTCTGATCGTGAGATCGGTTCTGAAAAAGAGCTGGGGAAATGGCTGCTCGATTACAGCGAGCTTGATGCCGTTTTTGATGAGGAAATGGCCTGGCGTTACATTCGCTCCACCTGCGATACTGCAAATGAAGAATACGAAAAAGCATATGATTTTTTCGTAAGCGAGATTGAGCCGAAAGCTGCGCCGTGGTTCCAGGTTTTAAATAAAAAGCTGGATCATTGTCCCTTCCGTCATTCACTCGATCAGGAAGTATATGCTGTTTTCTTGCGAACGGTTCACAACCAGATCGCGATCTATCGTGAAAATAATATTCCACTTTTCACCGAAATTGACCGTCTCAAGCAAGAGTATGGAAAAATTTCCGGCGATATGATGATCGAGATGGAAGGCAAAGAAATTACCATACAGCAAGCCTTCAATTATTTTAAACGTAACGATCGTGAGCTGCGCCGCGAAGCATTTGAAAAAGTGTGGAGCCGTCGACTTGCAGCCCGCGAAATTTACGACAAGTTGTTCGATGAACTTTGTGTGCTTCGCCAGCAGGTAGCTGACAACGCAGGATTTGAAAATTTCCGCGACTACAGCTTTGCCGAGCTTGGCCGATTTGATTATACGAAAGAAGATTGTTTTAATTTTCATCGTGCAGTAGAAGCGGAGGTTGTTCCTTTCCTCGAAACGCTCGAAACAAAACGTAAAGCAATTCTCGGCTACGAAAAATTACATCCTTACGATCTTGAAGTAGATCTCACCGGAAAACCTGCTCTCGTTCCATTCAAAAACGGCGACGAGCTGCTCGATAAAACAATTGCGTGCCTGAAATTAGTTCGTCCTGCGTATGCGGAATTTATTTCCACGATGCGCAGGATGGGTCATTTTGATCTTGATTCACGAAAAGGAAAAGCGCCCGGCGGATATAATTATTCACTTTCAGAAACAGGCGTTCCTTTTATTTTCATGAACTCTGTCGGATCGCAACGCGATGTGATTACGATGGTGCATGAAGCAGGTCACGCGATACATTCATTTCTTGAAAATCCATTACCGCTTACTGCGTTGAAAAATCCTCCGTCGGAAGTTTGTGAGCTCGCAAGTATGTCGATGGAATTAATTTCCATGGAGCATTGGCATGTTTTTTATTCCGATGCAGATGAGTTGAAACGTGCAAAACGCGAGCAGCTGGAAAAAGTATTGGCAACGTTACCGTGGGTTGCTACGGTGGATGAATTCCAGCATTGGGTGTATGAAAATAAAAATCACACCAAAGAAGAACGTTCAGCAGCATGGAGCCGCATCATGGCAAAGCTCGAGCCTTCTGTTATTTCGTGGGAAGGTTTTGAAGACGTGAAGAAAAATAACTGGCAGAAACAATTACATATTTTCGAAGTTCCGTTCTATTACATCGAATACGGAATGGCGCAGCTCGGCGCGATCGCTGTCTGGAGAAATTACCTGGCCGATCCAGAAAAAGCATTGGACGGATACGAAGCCGCATTAAAATCAGGATACACAAAACCGATCGGTAAGCTCTATGAAGCTGCCGGAATTAAATTTGATTTTTCTCAGATGTATGTGCGGGAATTGGTGGATTTTGTGAAGGGGCAGTTGAAGCTGATCGGGGAATAATTTCCAAATTAATAATCTGCAATTTAATAATTAAAACTTTTTGCTTGGTTGCAAATCGTCACTGCAAGGAAATGGAACACGCCTTCCTGCCGAACCACAGCCCGCGCATGGGCAGGCAGAGATGACGCGCCAGCCTGCCGGTGCACAGCCCGCGGATGAGCAGGCAGGGATCGGACGGATAAAAACGGATAATTTGTTGTGAATTTTCCTCGCCCTCCAAATTAATAATGCTGTGAGTAAATCATTGAATATCTGACTGCTTTTTTTACCCAAAGAACAGTCCTCCACAATTATTAATTATTAATTTGCACATTATTAATTAATTCCTCTTTCCATGAGCAATTCCCTTCCCATGATTGCACCTCCCGCAGCCGGAACTTACGCGGCTTTTTACGAAACATACATCTCTAAACTAAACGGACAGGATCCGGTTCACGTGCTCGAAAGGCTTGTGCTCGAGTTCAAGGCTTTGCTTTCTGAAGTTCCTGATGAGAAAGAAGGATTTCGTTACGCCGAAGGAAAATGGTCGGTGAAGGAAGTTGTCGGACATATTATCGACACCGAACGCATCCTCTGCACACGTGCGTTATGCATCGCGCGCGGGGAGAAACAGTCGCTTCCGGGCTTTGATGAGAATGAATATGTTGCGGCAGCGAATTTTGATAAACGATCGCTCTATGAACTCAGCCGCGAATTCGGATATGTTCGCGAAGGAACACTTTCATTTTTCAAAACATTAGGCGAAGAAGAGCTGGACAGAAATGGAATTGCAAATAATAATTCTGTAACACCAAGAGTGCTGCTTTATGTTATTGCAGGACATCATTTGCATCATCTGGGTGTGTTGAAGGAAAGATATTTGCAGGATATATTGTAAGGGTCCGAATTGCGAATTTTTACGAATTTACGAATGGCATGAGCATATATAAATCGTAATCGTTAAATAGGTCGGTTGGAAATTTTATGGAACCGATAAATAAATCCAAAACTCGCCGCTGCCAATCCCAGAATAAATCCGAACCACACACCTTGCACACCTAAATTCATTTTTGTGCACAAATACCAGCTTGCCGGCAATCCTATTACCCAATACGCTCCCAAAGCGATAAATCCCGGAACGATCGTGTCTTTTAATCCACGTAAAGCTCCCTGCACTGTTACCTGCGCGCCATCGAACAACTGAAATGCTGCTGCGATAAATAAAAGCGGTGCTGCATATTTTAATACCTCCGGATCTGTATTAAAAAGCGAAGTCAGCTTGTAACGGAAGATGATAAATAAGATCGCTGCCAGCATCATGAATGCAATTGAAAAGATCATGGCACTGAAACCTGCACGGCGTAAACCGGTTTTATCTTTCAGACCCAGAAAATGCCCCACACGAATCGTTGCCGCCGCGCCAAGTCCGCTGGAGATCATGTACGTCATTGCCGCAAGTCCCATAGAGACACGGTGAGCCGCCAGCTGTGAAGTTCCCGGAATAAATAACGTAGGTACACTAAATGCCGCCACTTCGAGCGCAAACATTAATCCTGAAGGAACACCAATGCGCAATTGTTCTTTCACCGGTTGCCACGATAATTTCCGGAATGTAAAAGACGGACGGTATTCTCTGTAACGCGGGGCGAAATAAACGTAAGCCATCATCACTACCGCCATAAAACATCTTGAAATAAATGTCGCCCAGCAAGCACCCATCACACCAAGCTCGGGAAATCCTGCTTTGCCAAAGACGAGCCAATAATTCAGCAGGATATTCATCGCATTAGAACCGATCGTTACGAACATTGCTGCTTTAGTATCAGACATGCCTTCTGCAAATTGTTTGCAGGTGAAAAATATGCTCAGCGGAATCATAGAGAGCATTGTTACGTTCAGGTAACGTACTGCAAGATCCGTAACTTCCTGCGGCCGGTCGGTAAGACGTAAAAGCGGCGCGAGAAAAAATAAAAGAAAAAAAAGAAAAACAGAAATGGCAAAATTCTGCACAAACGCATGACGCAGATGTGTGGTGATGCGCTCTTTTTTATTTTGTGCATTCGCTTCCGCTACAATCGGAGTAAGTCCGTAAGATGCTCCGATAAGCAGAACGAGCACCGTAAAATAAAGCGCGCTCGAAAGACTTACTGCCGCCTGCCCGGTTGTTTTTTCAGGCAACTGGCCGATGAAAAAATTATCCGTGAGGTCGACGAGAATATTGCCCACGTTGCTTAGACAAACCGGTAAGGCCAGTAAAAAAGTCTGAACAAAATGTTTTTTCCAGGTGAGCGTTTCCATAAGCGGATGCAAAGATAGCAGCAGAAAAGCTTTCATAGGCTGTTTGGATTTCTTCAGGAAAAATTTTCATGAAGTCAAGCGGCAGGAAAAGGGCGGCAGCGGCAGAAAAGAAGTAAAAAATTTACTCTTGATTAACTTCGGTTTCATGTGTACACTATTTCTTTAACAGTCGCTCTTTTCCTGTCTTTTTTAACTGCCGCTTTATTCCTGCCGCTGTCCCGTCTTCTATCTAAATCTTCGGTTAATTTTTAAATAGTCTCTCAATAAGAAAAGAAACGAGCCTTGGTTTTCCTTATCCGCCAGCTACCTGATACTCAATTTAGTAGAATCTTCCCGGCAGACTTGTAAATGTCCCGAAAATTATCGTTATTTTTGTTAGAATAAGCTCATAAGCAGGCTTTTATCGCTCCGAAAGGAGTCCCTTCGGGACAGGCAAGCGCGATCAAAATTCAATCCTGTTGAGCATGTGTCAAATGAAAAAATTCGTTGTCGTATTTATCGTGGTATTTGTGACAACGTTTCTTGTCGCTCAGACTCCTGCGGTTCGTACACAATCGGTTTCTCCTGCACAATGGGATCAGCTCAAAAAAGAAGGCAGGCTTAATTCCGGACTTTATGTTTTGCGTGGTGAC